>NZ_CATNLY010000023.1:635027-952541 GCF_950100655.1 Pleomorphomonas sp. T1.2MG-36 | reverse complement strand
TGCTGTATCGCTCGACGGACTGCCTCTGTCGTTGTGGCGCTGCCGTGTAGAACCTGGCCCATAGTGCATCCCTCCAAGCTTGGGAAAATAATGCACCATCAAAGCCTGGGATCAAACACCTAGGGCTTGGCGAGGGCGGCCCGGCTTGGACCGGAGCGCACGACGCATGGCAATTAGAACTTCCTCGTTCTCGGCGGGATTCTGAAAATGGAACAAACGATGAACTTTTCGTATGCCAGCTAAGCGACGGCGTAGCGTATTGGCGGCAAGCTCAGGAGCTTGGGCTGCAATGAAGGCGGCAAGCGCACCGGGCGAAGCTGGCAATGAGCAAAGGTTGTTGGCAACGCACCAACTGTCGAAGATCGCGAAATCAGACCGATAGCTTCGAAGTGTTTGTTCAGAGTATGCTCCTTCGAGGCGGTCTATGGCTTCGTGCCAAGTGAGCGCATTCGACGTGGCGACTTGGTTGGGGGCAGATAATTGATCCATTTGGCTTCTGATATGGTACCAAAAGAACCACTAATTCAAGTCCAATGATCACGGGGCTTCAAATTAGGGCGGCTCGAGCAGCGCTTCGTATGTCGTCTGCTGAGCTGGCTCGCTTGGCCGGCGTGGGACAACAGACTATCAAACGTTTTGAGCTCGTCGATGGGATCCCTCCAAGTCGATCAGCGACGCTTGTGGCGGTCCTGACGGCGCTTGAAGCTGCGGGGGTGGAGTTTGTTGGCTCCCCTGAAGACGCGCCGGGCATTCGCATACGAGATGCTGCCGATAGGTCGTAACAGCACCGATGCGGTCCGGTGGACTATGTATGTGCGGTATGCAGGCGGCTGGAGGGCGCTGATCTCCCTCAGTGGCGATGGCACAAACTTCTACCGCCGCGCGGACAAAATGTCCCCTTGCTGAGTATTCTGCAACTGCTTTCGGTAGCCGGAATGTTTGGGCAAATTTCCCTTGTTGATTCAAACAGCGGCTATGCTAAGCGTTCTCTGCCGCTCTATCCCGGATCATCCCGCTTTATCCCGGCAAATTGCGCGCAATACCGAACGTTCGCTAACTGTCATTATAGCACATGTCCGCTGCGCTAAGACCGTTATGATTGTCAGGGATGCCGGTGTGCTTTCGGATCGAACACTACCACCTATATCAGTTCCAGCCACGCGTAACCGACTTGGGACATGGCGAGGTAAGAGCACAGCTTGCATAGGTCACACCAAGGCGGTTACGGCACCCCATCCGACCTGCATTGCAACACTCGGCTCCTAAGCCGCGTACACCCTCACTCGCCAAGTGAACCATTCGTTGACGAAGAGGTTGCAATAGTACCTTTTCGCTACTTGAGGGACGGAGCATGTTTCCCCAGCATGGGCCGGTCTTTGAATGTCGGAAGCGGGCGCGCGCAGTGTAAGGTCACGGCATCAAACGCGCAGGCATGATGCTCTCTCACGGATGCGCTCGGGAGCGGGGTCTATGAAGTGTCCTCCGGTATTGCCGACAGAGGTGGAACGGCTGCAGGCCCTGTCCGAGTATGGGCTCGTCGATGAAAAGCCGCTGCTCAGTCTGGACTCCGTGGTCCGGATCGCGGCGCGCATGTTCGGTATGCCGGTTGCCGCAGTAAACATGATCGGAAGCGATCATGTTTTCTTCGCGGCCAGCATCGGCGTCGGCGAAGTCGACATGAGCCGCGATGTGTCCTTCTGTGCGCACGCCATCACCCAGGATGGCGTGATGGTCGTTCCGGATGCGACCTCCGACGAGCGGTTCCACGACAATCCCTTGGTGACCGGATCGGCCAACCTGCGCTTCTACGCGGGCGTGCCTCTGCTTTCCGCCGGCGGTTTGCCGCTGGGCGCGCTCTGCGTGATCGACAGCAAGCCGCATCAGGATTTCACTTCGGACGACATGAGCCGCCTGCGCGAACTGGCGAACATGGCGGCCGACAGGTTGGAGTTGCGGCGGATCGAAGTGTCCGCCGAGCGAGCCGTCCAGTCCGGTGGATTGAGGGATACGGCGGCCTATCAAGGCGACGCTGGGGAGCTTTACCGGCTGGCCAACTTCGACATGCTCACCGGGCTCGCCAACCGCGGTCAGTTTTTCCGCCAAGTGGAAGAGGCACTTGCGAAGCCGACCGCCGTTGCCGTGGTGATGATCGATCTCGACGGCTTCAAGGACATCAACGATACGCTCGGCCACGCCGTCGGCGATGGCATCCTGCGGGAGATCGTCTACCGCCTGGAAAGCTGCGTCAGGGATGCCGGCATCGTGGCGCGGATCGGTGGCGACGAGTTCGCAATCCTTTTGAACGGCGTCACCGATGCCCAAAAGGCTCTGATCGTTTCCAACGCCATAGGCGACGAGCTTGGCAAGCCGATCATGGTCGATGATCAGGAGATCCGTGTCGCGGCAAGTTGCGGCGTATCTCTTGCGCCTCTGCACACCAACAATCCTATCGAGCTGCTTGGCAACGCCGATCTCGCCCTTTTCAGGGCCAAGACGAACGGACGCGGCAGATCGCTGGTCTTCGAGCCGTCTCTTCGCATGGAGGCCACGGCGCGGCGTCTTTATGGCATGGAGATCCACCGGGCGGTCAAGCAAGGCGAGTTTCTCCTTGTCTATCAGCCCCAGATCCGCCTGTCCGACGGGGCGCTCACCGGGGCCGAGGCCCTGATCCGCTGGCGACATCCCACGCGCGGGCTGTTGAGCCCCGCGACTTTTCTGCCGGCTCTCGAACACGGTCCCCTGGCCCCGACGGTCGGGTCGTGGGTGCTCGACGAAGCCTGCGCCCAAGCCGCGCTCTGGCGGCGCAGCGGCATGAAGTTCTTTCGCATGGGCGTCAATCTGTTCGGGGCGCAGTTCCGGGTCGGCGATTTCGCCGAGGAAGTGATGGCAACCCTAGACAAGCATGGGTTGCCTCCGAGCTCTCTCGAGCTAGAGATCACCGAGAACATCGTGCTCGATCACGACGACTTCGTGTTGGAGACACTACAGGAACTGCGGCAACACGGGGTCGGCATCGCTTTCGACGATTTCGGAACGGGCTTTGCCTCGCTCAGTCTGTTGAAGCGCTATCCGCTGACGCGCATCAAGATCGACCGTTCCTTCATCGACGGCATGCTGGTCTCGGAAAAGGACGCTTCGGTGGTGCGGGCCATTCTCGACATGGCCAAGGCCTTCGATCTGGAAACGATTGCCGAGGGCATCGAGCGCGAACCCGAACGCGACAGCCTGCTGCGCCAGGGCTGCACCGAGGGGCAGGGATACCTGATCGGAAAGCCGATGCTCGCGACGCACTTCGCCGAGGCTTTCAACATCGTTCAACCAAGGCAAGCGCGGTCGCCCTATCGAGGCGAAAGTGCTCTGGCAATCCTGTCCGGATAATCGAGGGCGTCGTAGCCGCGAAGTCGGAGAAACGACACTAAACGGCGATCGCCGCGGCTTCCCTTGCCAGCTGCTCGATACGCGCCCAGTCGCCGGCCTTGACGGCATCGGCCGGAGCCACCCAGGAGCCGCCGACGCAGACGACGTTCTTCAGCTTGAGATAGTCGGTGGCGTTGTCGAGGCTGACGCCGCCGGTCGGGCAGAACACCATCTCGCCGAGCGGCGAGGCGAGCGCCTGCAAATACTTCGGTCCGCCGGCGGGACCGGCCGGGAAGAACTTGACGATGCGGTAGCCCTTGTCGCGTGCCACCATCGCCTCCGATGCCGTGGCGACGCCCGGCAGGAGCGGGACGTCGAGCTCGATCGCCGCGTCGAGCAGATCGGGCGTGGCGCCGGGGCTGACCAGGAACTTGGCGCCGGCCGCGACGGCGGCCTCGGCCTGGGCACGGTCGAGCACGGTGCCGGCACCGACCACGCCGCCGGGAATGGCGCTCATCGCCCGGATGGCGTCGAGCGCCGCCGGGGTGCGCAGCGTCACTTCCAGAGCCGGCAGGCCGCCCTTGACCAGCGCGGTGCCGAGCGGCACGGCATCTTCCGGGCGGTCGATGATCAGCACCGGAACCACCGGCGCGCGGCGGAGAACGGCGAGAAGGGCGGACGTGTCGAACATGAGTGCCTGTTCCGAAGGTTAGAGCAGATCCAGCAAAAGTGGGTACCGGTCTTGTGTCCGGAGCTGCGTGAAGACAAAGAGCTAGAGTGCGTTGGCAAACCTGGGTTTGCCGGACATGCTCTAGAGGGTGGCGAGGTCGGCGACGGCTGCGAAAGGTGCAAGAGCGCCACGGTGGCGGATCACCCGCGCCGCGATGGCATGGCCGAGCGTCGCGGCTTCGATTGGCGAGCGGCCGGCAAGGCGCGCGGCAATGTAGCCGCCGTTGAAGCTGTCACCGGCGCCGGTGGTGTCGATCGGTTGCACCTCGGTCCTTGCGGCAATGGTGGCGTCCGCGTCGCCCGCGACGCGCAGAAACACCGGGTCGGGTCCGTTCTTCACCGCAACCTCGCGAACGCCCAGGGCAGCAATGCGGTTCGCCGTATCGCCGGGCGACGCGTCGCCGTAAAGGTCGGCTTCGTCGGGGAAGGTCGGCAGTGCAATGGTCGCCGCCCTGTATCCGTCGGTCGTGACCCGCGCCATGGTCTCCCGATCGCCCCAGAGACGCGGCCGGATGTTGGGGTCGAACACCACCTCGCCGCCGTTCTTCCGGAAGTCCGTCAGGACGGACAACAATCTCGCCCGGTCCTCGGGTTCGAGAATGGCCAGCGTGATGCCGGAGAGATAGGCCGTGCCGACGCCGTCGAGCGCTCGTCTCAGGCGTTCGGTATCGGCGGCAAGACGCCGCGCGGCCGAGCTGTTTCGCCAATAGGTGAACGAGCGCTCGGCGCCGACGAGCGTGATGAGGTAGAGCCCCACGGTTCGGTCGTCGATCCTGGCTATCGAACCGGTGTCTATGCCGGCATCCGACAGGAAGCCGAGCATGGTCTCCGACAGCGCATCGGTTCCAACGGCCGACACGTAGCGCACCTTGCGCCCTACTTGGCTAACGAGCGCGCGGACATACCAGGCGGTGTTCAGCGTGTCGCCGGCAAAGCCCTGTCGGTAGAGACCGTCGCCGGTCGGCGACAGTTCCACCATGCATTCGCCAATGCTCGCGAAGTCTCCGGATGCTAGACCGGTTCTCACAGCGTGACCCCTGTTTTGAATATGACGATTTCCTTGATGTGGTTTGTTTCGTTTCTGGTTGGCTTTCCGGAGGCGATCTGGAGGACGGCATCTGCGAAGCTGTCGCGGAGGCCCTCGACGGTGGTCTGTCCGGTGGCGATGGGGCCGGCGTCGAAGTCGATCCAGTGCGGCTTGCGGGTGGCAAGGTCGGAGTTGGTGGCGATCTTCATGGTGGGGACGACGCCGCCGAGCGGCGTGCCGCGTCCGGTGGTGAACAGCACCATGTGACAGCCCGAGGCGGCGAGCGCGGTGACGGCGACGCCGTCGTTGCCCGGCGCCGACAGAAGGTTGAGGCCGGGCTTTGAGATCCTGCCGGTGTAGCCGACCACGTCGCGCACCGTGGAGAGGCCGGCCTTCTGCGTGCAGCCGAGCGACTTTTCTTCCAGCGTCGAGATGCCGCCCGCCTTGTTGCCCGGCGAGGGGTTCTCGTAGATCGGCTGGTTGTTGTCGACGTAGTAGCGCTTGAAGTCGTTGATCAGCGCCACCGTCTTGTCGAACACCTCGCGGCTTTCCGAGCGCTCCATGAGCAGCTGTTCGGCGCCGAACATCTCCGGCACCTCGGTCAGCACGGTGGTGCCGCCGATGCCGGTCAGCCAGTCCGAGAAGGCGCCGAGTAGCGGGTTGGCGGTGATGCCCGAGAAGCCGTCCGAGCCGCCGCACTTGAGACCGATGCGAAGGCGGTCGGCGCCGACCTCGGTCCGCCTGTCGCCGGCCATCTTCGCCGTCAGCTCGCGGCAGAGGGCCAGCGCCTCGGCCATCTCGTCGCCGGCCTCCTGGCTGGTCAGGAAGCGGACGCGATCGGGGTCGGGCAGCTCCAGGCCTTCCCGGAAGTAGGCCTTGGTGTTGTTCTCGCAGCCAAGACCGAGCACCAGCACGCCACCGGCATTGGGGTGCGCCACGTAGTTCTGCAGGATGCCGCGCGTGTTGGCGAGGTCGTCGCCGAGCTGCGAGCAGCCATAGGGGTGGGAGAGGACGGTGACGCTGGAGCCCTCGGGCAGCATGCCCTCCTTCTCCACCGCCTTGGCGATGTTGTCGGCAAGGCCGTTGATGCAGCCGACCAGCGGCACGATGTAGAGGTCGTTGCGGATGCCGATGTCGCCGTTCACTCGCTCGTAGGCCGATATCGTCGGCACCGGGCCGCCGTTCTGGGGGCGGGCCGAGACATTGCCGGCGTATTGATAGTCGAGGATGTCGCCGAGCGCGGTCTTGAGATTGTGGACGTGGACATGCGCGCCCTTGGGAACCGTCTCGCGGGCAAGGCCGATCACCGCGCCGTATTTGATCACCTTGTCGCCGGCGGCGATGTCCTTCAGGGCGAACTTGTGCGCCTGCGGCACGTCGTCGCGGAGCGTGAGACCGAAGGCGGGGATGTCGGTGCCCTTGGCGAGCGGTTCGAGGGCGACGGCGACGCTGTCATCGGGGTGGATCTTGAGAACGCGCGGCATGGCTCTCATCCTGAAGTCTGAGGCAAGGGAACCGGCGCCACGACAGCGCCGGTCTTTGACATATGGGGACAGGGCATCGCCCCATCAGATAGGCTCGTTCAGCGGGCGTCGATCAGCTGGCCCAGCCGCTCGATGCTCATCGGTGCGGCGGTGAGGTCGGCGACGTCGGCGAGGACGGCTGTCCTGAGCGCCGGCGTGTCGATCGACCGGCCCCAGAAGGCGCTCTCGCCGAGATAGGCCGCAACCATCGCCTCGCGACCCTTGGGAGTGCCGTCGTCGAGCGCGCCGATCGCCTTGACCCTGGCGATGATGTCGGCACTGTCGCGCGGCGGATAGGCCTCCGAACCGTTGAAGCGGCCGAGGTAGAACACCAGCCAGGAGGCGAGCGCCAGCGTCATCAAGGGCGCCGGCTTGCCGTGGCGGTCGATGTAGGCGAGGAGCCGGTCGAGGTCGCGCGTCTGGTACTTGACGAGGCCGTTGAGCGAGATGTCGTACCAGAGGTGGCGGATGTAGGGATTGGCAAAGCGCCTCAGCACCGCATCGGCGAAGGCTTGCAGTTCGTCCCGGGGCAGGCTCAGGAAGGGGATGACCTCCTCGTTGAGCAGCCGGTCGAGGAACTTCGCCCCCACCTTGGTGGTCACCGCCTCGCCCACCGTCGCAACGCCGGAGATCAGGCTCAGGGCGCAGAGCGCGGTGTGGGCGCCGTTGAGGATCGCCACCTTGCGCGCCTTGTAGGGCGTGGCGTCGGGCACGACGATGGTGTCGGGATCGTGGGTGGCCAGCGGCAGGCGCAGCTCCGGCTGGCCGGGCTGGCGCTCGATGACGAAGAAGTGGAACAGCTCGCCGGTGGTCATGAAGCGGTCGGTGTAACCGAGCTCCCGCTCGATCGCCTCGGCATCGGCGCGTGGGTAGCCCGGCACGATGCGGTCGACCAGCGTGTTGTAGAAGGCGTTGGCCTCCTTCACCCAGGCGATGAAGGCGGCCTCCAGCCCCCACTCCTCGGCGTGGCGCAGCACGATGCGGCGGAGTTCGTCGCCATTGTGGTCGATCAGCTCGCAGGCGATCATCTGCCAGCCGGCATCAGGCTTGCCGCCGAAGGCTTTCCAGCGCTCGTGCAGGAGGCGCGTCATCTTGCCCGGGAAGGAGGCCTGCGGGGCGTCGGCGTACTTGACCGTCGGCACATAGGCGATGCCGGCGTCGGTGGTGTTGGAGATGACGACGGTGATCTCCGGATCGCGGGCGAGAGCCAGCACCTCGGTCCAGTGCTGGTGGGCGCCGATCTCCTTCAAGACCGAGCCGACGACGCGGGCTTCCGACACCTTGGAGCCGTCGTCGGCGACGCCGCGCGACAGCACGGTGTAGAGCCCGTCCTGCTCGTTCAGCCAGTGCGGGTTGCCCTCGGCGATCGGCCGGACGATGACGACGCCCCAGTCGAGGCCGCCGGCCTCGTTCATGCGGTCGATCTTCCAGTCGACGAAGGCGCGCAGGAAGTTGCCTTCGCCCCATTGCAGGATGCGGGTTCGCGGCCGGGGGCGGCCGTTGAGGGCGGATGCGTCGATGCTGTTCATGATGATGTCCTCGCCCTCAGCACTCGATCAGGATCTTCAGCGTCGAGGCGCGGGCTTCTGTCCAATAGGGCAGGGCCTTGTCGGCGTCCTTGAAGGGGAACACCTTGGAGATCAGGTCGTCGGGGGCATGGTCGAGCCCCTCGAGATAGGCGATCACCGCCTTGAAGTCGTCGATGGTGGCGTTGCGGGAGCCGTGGATGTCGAGCTCCTTCATGTTGAAGTACTTGGTGTCGTAGGTGACCGGCGCCTTGGAGTAGCCGATGTAGACGATCCTGCCGGCAAAGCAGGCGAGGTCGACGGCCTGGGTGAAGGTGGCCGGCAGGCCGACCGCCTCGATCACCACGTCGGCGCCGTCGCCGCCGGTCAGCTCGTTGACGCGCGCCACCACGTCGTCCTTGCCGGCGTCGATGGCGTGCCTGGCGCCGTACTTCAGCGCCATGGCCGTCTTGTCGCCGAGATCGACGGCGATCACCTCGGCGCCGCGCGCCACCGCGCCGGCCACCGCGCCCATGCCGATCATGCCGCAGCCGATCACCACCACGCGGTCGCCCGCCTCGACGCGGCCACGGTCCACCGCGTGGAAGCCCACCGACAGCGGCTCGACCAGCGCCAGATGGCGCGGCGCGAGCGTGTCGTTGAGGATCAGCTTGCCGTAGGGCAGCACGATCTTCTCGGCGAGGCCGCCTTCCTGTTGGACGCCCAGCGTCCGGTTGTAGCGGCAGGCGTTGACGCGGCCCTTGCGGCAGGACGAGCAGGTGCCGCAGGCCGTGTACGGCACGACGATGACCCGCTTGCCCGGCGCGTACTCGGCCGGCACGTCCACTCCGGTGCAGACGATCTCCGCCCCGATCTCGTGGCCGGGAATGCGCGGCAGGCTCACCAGCGGATTGAGGCCGGAGAAGGTGTTGAGGTCGCTGCCGCACAGACCGACGTGCTTCACCGCAACCACAACCTCGCCACCCCCCGCAACCGGCTCCGCGATCTCGTGAAACGAACTCAATCCACTGCCGTCGATCTTCAGTGCTAGCATGGGAACTGTCCTCTTGTCTGTTCGCGGTATCGAGCGCCGGTCAAGTCGCCTGGCCGTCCCTGTCCCGCCAATGGTTGGTCCGAAGCGGCTGGCCGACGATGCCCGTCAGGGATGACAAGGCCGAAGGCAGCCACGAATTGGTTCGTCCCGCTTCCACGTCACAGATCCAACGACCGTTTCCAGAACAGGAAATCGTGCTGCTGGAGCTGATCGGCGCGGGTTGGGAGACGGCCGCTGGCGACGTCGATCATCATCTCGATGAGATCGGAGGCGTTATCCTCGGGCGAGGCGCCGGCTATGACGGGGCCGCAGTCGAAATCGATCATGTCCGGCAGCCGGGTGGCAACGGCGCTGTTGGTGGCGATCTTGATCACCGGGGCGATGGCGTTGCCGGTCGGCGTTCCTAGGCCGGTCGAAAACAGCACGAGCGTAGCGCCCGCCGCGACCTGCCCGGTGACGGCGATCAGGTCGTTGCCGGGGGTGCAAAGCAGCGTCAGGCCACTGTCGGCCATCGGCTCGCCATAGTCGGCCACGGCGACGACAGGCGCCGTGCCGGCCTTTCGGGCTGCCCCGCAGGACTTGATGGCATCGGTGATGAGACCATCCTCGATGTTGCCCCAACTCGGATTGTCGGAAATCGACGTTCCGCATCGGTTGGCAGCCGCTTCGTAGTCGCGCATCAGCGCGAGGAAACGGGCGCGATCTTCCGGCCGCGCGCAACGGGCGGCAATGGCGCCCTCGGCGCCGCAGAGTTCGGGAAACTCCGCCAGCACCGAAGCGCCGCCAAGGGCGACAAGCCTGTCGGAGACGAGGCCGATGACGGGGTTGGCTGAAATGCCGGGGAAACCGTCCGAGCCGCCGCATTTGACGGCGATCCTCAGCTTTGCCAGCGGAGCGGGCGTCCGCTCGATGCCGTCGGCAACGGCCAGTGCCTCGAGCGTTTGCCGCAAGGCGTCTTCCATCATCGCCGCCTCCGACGCCCAGTCCTGCTGGCGGTAGAACAGCGCCGGCTTGGCAAAGGCGGGATTGCGCCGGTGAAGAGCCTCCCGAAACGTGGAGGCTTGCGACTTCTCGCAGCCCAGGCTGAAGACGGTTATGCCGGCCACGTTGGGATGGTCGGCATAGGCGGCGAGCACCTCGCACAGAGCCTCGCAATCGGAAGCGGCGCCGCCGCAGCCGCTTGTCACGTCGATCGCCCTGATGCCGTCGATATTGGAGAAGCGACGGCCGGCCTGGGCGCCGCTCGCGCCTCCGGTTAGCTGCCGCGCGATGGCCTCCAGGCGATCATCCCGGTAGCCGAGCGCGGCGGACAAGGTATCCGCCAGTTTGCGGGCGTTCCTGTTGGCGCAGAACACCAGCGGCAGCACCAGCCAGTGGTTGGCCGTCCCGACCCTGCCGTCCGGCCGTTGGTAGCCGTCGAAGGTTCGGGTCGCAAGGCCGGAGACGTCGGGGGGCTGCCAGAGATAGGGCGACGGTTCGTCGTCCGGTACATCGGCGGCAGCGTGCCGGATGTTGGCGGTGGTCACCGGCTCGCCGCGCCCGATCGGTTGCGTGGCCTGGCCGACGATGGTGCCATAGAGCACGGCGGCGTCACCCGGACGAAGATCCTGCGCTGCGAACTTGTGCTTTGCCCGCACGGCGGCCGCGATGCGAAAGCGTTCGCCGGATCCCTCGACCTCTTCGCCGCTCGCCAGATCGGTCAGGGCGACGATGAGGTTGTCGGCAGGGTCGATCCGCAGGATCTTGCGCATGGCTCTCCCCGTCCGCTCAGCCGCGCTCGGCCAGAGCCAAGGCGAGGGCGATGATGGCGCCCTTGGCGATGAGCTGGATGTCGATCGACACGTTGAGGATGTTCATGCCGTTGTTCATGATGCCCAGGAACATCACGCCGAGCACCGTCCGGGCGACCGATCCGTTGCCACCCATCAGGCTGGTGCCTCCAAGGACGACCGAGGCGATCACGTCGAGTTCGGTACCGAACTCGCCATAGGTGGCCGACGCCGTGTGGACCTGCGACGACTGGATGATGCCGGCGAGCGCCGCTCCGAAGGCCGAGATGGCATAGAGCGACATCTTGGTGATGCGGGTGCGGTGGCCGCTCAGGAAGGCGGCACGCTCGTTCTCGCCGATGGCGGCGACGCAGATGCCGATCGGCGTCATCTTCTGAAGGAAGACCACCAGCAGGGAAACCGCCACGAACAGATAGATCGAGAAGGGAATGCCGGCGATCGACCCCGTGCCGATGAAGGTGAATCCGGGCTGGTCGCGGATGCTGTGCAGATCGGGACCGCCGAGCAACAGCGCGGAGCCGCGAACGATGGACAGCATGGCGAGCGTGACGATGATCGGCGGCAGTCCCAGGAAGGCGATGACCGCACCGTTGAGAAGGCCGACGAGGACGCCTGCTGCCAGTCCGGCCGCCAGGACGAGCGGCAGGGGATAGCCGGCCTCCATGGCGAAGAAGGAGACGACGCCGGACAGGGCGAGCACCGGTCCGACCGACAGGTCGATACCGCCCGTCATGATGACGAAGGTCATGCAGGTGGCCATGATGCCGACCATGGCAACCTGGCGAACGATGCCGACGAGGTTGTCGGGCGACAGGAAGGCGGGCTCGATCACCGAGAAGACCACGACGAAGGCCGCGATGGCGATGGTCAGCGCATGCGGGGCCAGACGGGTGGCGATGTTGGGGGAGAGGGCGCTCATCATTCGGCTCCGATTTCGGCCACCACCTGGGCCATGCTCATGTCGGTGGCGTCGTGGATCGACCGCAGTCGCCCCGAAACCATGATGCCGATGCGGTCGGCGACGGTCATCACTTCCTCAAGGTCGGAGGAAACCACCAGGACGGCGGCGCCCCGGTCACGTTCGGCGCGCAGGATGGAATAGATCTCAGCCTTGGCGCCGACATCGACGCCGACGGTCGGCTCGTCGAGGATGATCACCTTGGGGCCGAGGCGCAGCCATTTGCCGACCAGCACCTTCTGCTGGTTGCCGCCGGACAGCTGGCGGACCAGCTTGCGCCCGTCTGCCGGCTTGACGCTGAGATCATCGATCGAGCGGCGCGAAGCCGCCTCGATGCCACGACGATCGAGCAGGAACAGGCGGCGGAAGCGGTCGAGCGTCGTCATGACGAGGTTTTCCGTCACCGTCATGCCGAGCATCAGGCCGTCGCGATGGCGATCCTCGGGCACGAACCCGACGCCGCAGGCCATGGCATCGCCCGGCGCGCGGAAACTGACCGGCTTGCCGTCGACCTCGACGGTGCCGGCGTCCCGCGGCTCCGAGCCGAAGATGGCGTGCATGAGTTCGGTTCGCTTGGAGCCGATGAGACCGGTGATGCAGAGGATTTCGCCGCCGTAGAGATCGAAGCTCACGTCGCGGAACATGCCGCGGCGGCTCAGTCCCTTGACCGACAGGCGGACGTCGCCGTTGCCGCGCGGATGGCGGGCCTCGCCGGCCGCCGCCGAGCTTTCGCGCGCCAGACGGTCGCCGACCATCAGCTCGATCACCTTGGCGCGGGTCATGTCGGCGACGTCGGCCTCGGCGATGACCCGACCGTCGCGCATGATGGTCATGGTGTCGCAGACGGTGAAGATCTCATCGAGCATGTGACTGATGTAGACGATGCCGACGCCGCGACTCTTGAGGAGACGTATGGTGTCGTGCAGGCGACGCACGTCGGAAGCGGCGAGCCAGCCGGTCGGCTCGTCCATCAGAAGCACCTTGGCGTCGAGCGCCAGCGCCTTAACGATCTCCACTTCCTTCTGTTTCACCGTCGGCAGTTCGCCGACCGTGGCGTCGAGATCGAGATCGATGCAATAGCGCTTGAGCAGTTCCTCCGCCTCGCGCCGCTGCGCCTTGACGTCGACGAGACCGAAGCGACGGGTCGGCTGGCGGCCGAGGAAGATGTTGTCGAGCACGCTCAGTGCCGGCGCCATGTTCGAATGCTGGTAGATGCATCCGATGCCGTGGCGGATCATCTCTTCCGGCCGGCCGAGCGGCAGTTCGACGCCGTCGAGCGTCACGCTGCCCGACGTGGGCATGATCGCACCGGTCAGAACCTTGATCAGGGTTGACTTTCCGGCGCCGTTGGAGCCGATGAGAGCCCTGACTTCACCACGCATCACGCGGAAGTCGGCGTGATCGAGGGCGACGAGGTTACCATAGACCTTGGTCAGGCCATGCGCGTCGAGGAGCTGGGCGGCGCTGGCGTTCACGTTGGCTGCTGCGGGCATCTCAAGCCTCCTCGGCGAGGTTGGCGGCTAGGCGCTTCTGCCGGCGGACGGCGAGGAAGCGGTCGTGGCCGACGGCGATCAGCAGGATGACGCCGGTGAGAATCTGCTGGACGAACTGGGAAATGCCGAGCAGCGTCAGGCCGATCAGCACCATGCCGAGCAGGAAGGTGCCGATCACCGGACCGGCGAGGCCGCCGATGCCGCCCGACAGGCTGACGCCGCCGATCACCGCCGCCGCGATCGCGCTCATTTCCATGCCCATGCCGAGCGATTCCGTCGTCGTCGACAGGCGGGCGATCATCAGCAGGGCGGCAAGCCCGGCGCAGAAGCCGCAGATCGCGTAGGCGGTGATGATCGTGCGGCCGACATTGATTCCGGCGAGGCGGGCCGCCTCGGCATTGCCGCCGACGGTGTAGATGTCGCGGCCGAAGCGGGTGCGGCCGAGCATGACGCCGAACACGACGAGCGTCGCGATCATGATGAAGAAGGACAAGGGAACCCAGGGCATTTCGACCAGTGACGACAGGCCGGTCGCCGACCCGATGTCGAAATAGGTGTCGAGCCCCATGATCCATGGGTCGCTGAGCGGCGTCGTCGACAGCTCGGGCACCAGCTGTCGCCCGGAAATCGCATAGACGAGGCCGCGATAGGCGGCGAGCGTCGATAGCGTGGCGATGAAGGGCTGGAGGCGCAGCTTGACGATCAGGGCGCCGTTGATCGCGCCGCAGAGTGTTGCCACCGCGAGGGTGATCGGGATGGCGACATAGCCGGGCACGTCGAACATCAGCGTCAGGTCGAAGGCGACCATGCCGGCCAGTGCGAGAGTGGCGCCCACGGACAGATCGATGCCGCGCAGCAGGATGGGGAAGGACTCGCCTATGGCGAGGATCGCAATGAACGAGAATCCCGCCATGAGATCCTCGAAGTTGCTTGCCGTCGCAAAGTTGGGTGCGAACGTGCAAAAGAACGCCAGCACTGCCAGGAAGAACAGGACTACGGCGATGAATGCGGATTGGACACGCATTGCGGACCTATCGATCGGGTTTTGCTTCAGCTTTGCTGACGGGTGGCGCGCTCGGCTCTGAAGATGGCCGGCTGCCCGGCGGGGCGATCCGCCGCCGACGGACCAGCGATGGACCGCGGACGGGCGGCCGATCGCATGGCGCTCGGTCTATGCGGATCCGGGAAGCCTAGGCCACCCGGATCGCGTCTGGAAGTGCGGCTTGCCGCTTACCAGCGCTGCGACGGCTGGATCTGACCGACCGTCTCCTTGGTGGCGATCACGAAGGGCATCAGGAGTTTGCCCTGCTGCTCGAACGCCTTGGCGGTGACGAGGCCGGAGGTCAGCACCGTGGCCGCGGCGGCGGCGAAACGGCCCTGCTGGAACACGTCGGTGTACTGCGTGCCGGTCAGTTCGCCGGCCTCGATCGACGCCAGCGCGTCCTTCTCGCCGTCGTTGCCGAAGATCACCATCTTGCCGATGAGCCCCTTTTCCTTGGCGACATCGACCGCGCCGAGCGCCATCGAGTCGTTGACGCCGTAGACGCCGGCGAGGTTGGGGTTGGCGGCCAGGATGGTGGAAAGCACGTCCTGGGCCTTCTTGCGCGACCAGTCGGCGACCTGATCAGCGACGATGCGGATGTCCGGATGGTACTTCTTGAGGCCGTCGACGAAGCCATTCGTGCGCTGGTCGCGGATGATGATGCCCGGGGGTGCGTTGAGGATGGCGACATCACCCTTGCCGCCGAGCTTCTCGCCCATCACCTTGGCGATTTCCATGGCGCCGTAGTAGTGGTTCATTTCCACGTGGGCCGCGTGGGCTTCGGTGGCGTCGATGTTGAGCGTGATGACGATGATGCCCTTGCGCTTGGCCTTCTTGATCGACGGGGCGAGCGCCACGCTGTCGCTCGGCTGCAGGAAGATCACCTTGGTATCGTTGTTGATCAGCGTGTCCATCAGGCTGACCTGAACCTCGACCTTGTTCTGGCCGTCGAGCTGCGTGTAGTCGACGGTCTGCTGGGTGCTCAGCACTTCCTCGATGCCCTTCGACCAGCCGGCCGAAACCGTGTGCGGCTGAATCTGCAGGAAGGCCATCTTCACCCGCTCGTCGGCGCGGGCGGCGCTGATGCCGACGACGCCGGTGACCGGGTCGATGCCGGCCATCAGGCCGGTGGCGGCGCCCGTCAGGGCAGCCGAGCCCAGGGCCATGGACTTCAGGATGGTGCGGCGATCGGCCAAGAGCTTGCTTTCGTCTTTCTGGGTCATGTCTCTCTCCCTAGTCTCGTTCTTGCCTTGAAGGTCCTCAACGCGCGGGACGCTCGGCGCCGCGCACCGCCGTATAGACGGCATAGACGGACGTCGATGCCGTGATGAACAGTCGATTGTTCTTGGGGCCACCGAAGCACAGGTTGGCCACGGTCTCCGGCACGTGGATGATGCCGAGAGGGCAACCGTCCGGGGCGAAGATCTCGACGCCGCGCGCCGAGGAAACCCAGAGGTTGCCGTATTCGTCGAGGCGCAGGCCGTCGGGCACTCCCTCCTCGATGGTGATCAGCGTCTTGCCCTCGCCGACCTGCCAGTCGCTTCCGAGCGGAAACGCCATGACGTGGTGAAAACCCGCCGCGTCGTGGGACGCCGAACTGTCGGCGACATAGAGCGTCCGCTCGTCGAGCGACAGGGCAAGCCCGTTCGGCTTCAACATCGAACGGATCTTCGCCTCGACCTTTCCCGTCGCGGGATCGGCGCGATAGACGAAGCACCCGTCCTGTTCGGATGGCGAGCGCTTGCCCTCGTAGTCGGTCATGATGCCGTAGGTCGGGTCGGTGAACCAGACGCCGCCGTCGGACGCGACGATCACGTCGTTGGGCGAGTTGAGCCGCCGCCCCTCGAAGGCATCGGCGATGACCGTGCGCCGGCCGTCCAGCTCGAAGCGGACGACCGAACGCGTCAGGTGCTCACAGGCCACAAGGCGCCCTTGCGGGTCGATCGTGTGGCCATTGCAGTTGTTGGCCGCGTGATCGAGTACGCGGACACCAAGGTCGGGAATCCACTGGTACATCCTGCCGCGCGGAATGTCCGACCAGATGAGGAAATCGCCCGTTGGAAAATAGGCGGGCCCCTCGGTCCACAGGTGCCCGGTACTCAGTGTCTCGAGAGGGCTGCTCGGCAGCACGAGCTGCCACAGACGCTCGTCGAGCGCGGTTATGCGTTGCTGGCTCATCGGCGCATTGGCTCTTGTATTTGCGTTTTCCTCACTGTCATTGAAGCAGAGATAAAAGGAGCGAGACAGCGCAGGTCCCACCTCCATTTTGCGGGAACCCGCAAAACTAGACGCGCTTTCGCGCTGGTTTCGCGTGCGGTCTGCGCCGACAATCGAGCCGTTCATGCAAGAGGCAGCCATGCTGAGTCGCACCCCGTTCGATCTGCAACGCATCATGGCGGTCCTGAAGTCCATCACCGGGCAGCTCGACCTCAAATGCGTGGTCCAGTCGGTTTCGACGGCGGTGATCGACATCCTGCCGCACGATCATATCGACGTGGCGCTGATGAATGCCGACCGCACCATCGTTTCCACCTACGAGGCGGGGCTGCATACCGAGTGGGATATCGAATCGCGCGGAACGCGATCCGTCGCCGTCAGTCCCATCCGCGCCCTTTTCATGGGGGAGGTCGATAGCATCATCACCCCCGATGCCCAGGCCGATCCCCGTTTCCACTTTGAAGGCGCTTGGTCCAAGCCAATCTTCGATGCCGGCCTGCGCGGCCGCCTGCACGTGCCGGTTCTGGTCGAGGGGCGGATCATCGGCGCGCTGTCCTTCTCCACCCAGGTGCCCGATACCTACAGCGAGGCCGATCTCGACAACGCGCGGATCGTCGCCGACATCCTTGCCGCCTACATGTTCGCCCTTCAGCAGAGCGAGCTGGCCAGCCGGCGGGAGATTAAGCGGGTGGAGGCGGAGGCCCGCGCCGAGGGGCTGCGCATCGGCGCGCGTCACCTGACCGAGGAGCTGGAAAACGCCCGGCAGGCCATCGGCATGGATCTGCATGACCAGACGCTGGCCGATCTCTCGCGCATCTCCCGCAACCTGAAGCGCCTGGAAAGCAAGGCGAACCTCCGGGGCAGCGAGTTGCAGCCGATCCAGGACGACATCTCGCACTGCCTCACCGAACTCAGGGTCATCATCGACAACGCCCGGCCCTCGGTGCTGCAGTTCTTCGGGTTTTCCGAAGCCATCGAAGCGGTTCTGGACCGGTATGCCCGCGCCTCCGCCAAGCCGCTCGTCTGCCGCTTGTTGGACGAGGGTTGCGAGGCGATCGACGCCTTGCCGACCAATACGCAGGTCGCGCTCTATCGCATCGTCCAGGAGGCCATCAACAATGCCGGTCGGCACTCCGGCGCCTCGACGATCGAGGTTCAGGTCTTCTCCAACGCCGCCGGCATTCGCATTACGGTCGTCGACGATGGCTGCGGCCTGCCCCAGATGCCGGGCAAGCGAACCGGGGGGCTTGCCAACATGCGGACCCGCGCGTCGCTGATCGAGGCCGAACTGACCGTGACGTCCGGTGCCGAAGGCGTCGGAACGCAGTTGAGCATAACCATTCCGCTAGCCCGGCCACAGGAGTCGGCGCGCAATCGGGAGGCAGAATGAGCACCTATCTGATCGCCGAGGACGATGTGCTGCATCGCGGTTTTCTGCGCGAGGTCATGGCGCTCGGCGAGATTGACTGCGAGCAGGTCATCGAGGCGGAGAACGGCGAGGATGCCATCCGTCTCGCCCATGAGCACGAGCTCAAGGGCGTCATCCTCGATTTGCAGATGCCCAAGAAGACCGGGGTTCAGGCAGCGAAGGCGATCTGGGCAGAAAACCCGGCGATGCCGATCATCTTCTGGTCCAACTATGCCGACGAGGCCTACGTTCGCGGCGTCGCCCGCATCGTGCCGTCCGGCGCGACCTACGGCTACCTGCTGAAAACCGCGTCCAAGGATCGGCTGAGGCGGGCGATCCAGTGCGTCTTCGTCGAAGGGCAGAACATCATCGACCGCGAGGTACGCGGTCTTCAGAAGCGCGGCCAGAAGGGGTCGGACGAACTGACCGAGGTCGAGTACGAGATCCTGCTCGATATTGCCATCGGCCTCACCGACCAGGCGATCGCCGCGCGCCGCAACATGTCGATGCGCTCGGTGCAGGGGCGACTTCAGCAGCTCTATGCCAAGCTGGGGCTTGCATCCCTTCCCCTGATGCCGGATGGGCGCGCCGTCTTCAACAGCCGCTCGCGCGCTGTGGCGATGGCTCTTTCCAGCCGGATCATCAATTCCAAGACGATCGAGATCGCCGAGTCCGAGTACCAGCAGGACCCGGAGCGCGGCCTCCGGTCGCCTGGCGGCTATCCGCGTTGAGTGGAAGGTCGCCAAGCGATCCGTGGGTCGGCGCGGGAATGGTCGCGTCCCGGTCCGACGTGACGCTGCAAGAAATCTGCACGAAAATCCTGAAACGCTGCTGAAGCTCGCCCAGGTTTCTGCGACCCGACATGCGACGACGGGGCATGTCGATCCGTGTCCGCTTCCGCCCCCATTTTGCCGAACCGCTCCCCGACCGCCTCGCTCATGACGCGTGGTGGCTTGCCGGGTCGACATCCGACGACGAGGCCTCGCCGCACCGTTCCGCTCCTTTGCCGCGCAAGGTGAAGGCGGCCCCTGCAGCGGTGGCCCGTTCGAGTATCGATGCTCCCACCCGGAACCGCCGATCATGACCTTCCCCATTGCCGACCGCCATGTCGGCCCCGCACTGTGGTTCAAGCAGCGCGCTGTCGTCCTTGTCCTGTTGGTGGCGATTGCCGACCTGCTCTTTTACGACAGGCCGGCGGCCGGTCTGCCGACCGCGCTCTTTCTTGGTTTGCTTTTCACCGTCACCGCTGTTTTCAACCGGCTCCACTCGTCGATGGGCGTGCGCCTCGCCGCTCTTGCCCTGGTCGTTGCTGCGGTCGCCGCGTTGGCCGCCGATGCCGATCCGCTCTCCGTTCCGCTCGTCATCTGCCTGTCGGCAGCAGGCGCCGTGCTGCTGGTTCATGGCGGCATCGGCTGGGCGGCGGTTGCCGGGCTCGCCGCATGGATACCTTTCGGCGGATGGCTTCGCTTCATCTCGGATATCGAGCGCGTTCGGCGGGCGGCATGTCGGCGTGCCCGTCCGCGCTTCGATGTATTCGGATGGGTCGTGACGGTCGGTCTGTCGCTGTTCTTTCTCCTTGTCTTTCTCACTGCCAACCCGGTGATCGAGCGATGGGCCGCCTTGATGAGGCCGGACCGGCTGATGCTGGTCGACGGGCCGCGCATCGTCTTCTGGCTGGCCATGGCCATGATGATCTGGCCGCTTCTGCATCTGGTGCGGAGCCGGCTTGCCGTGACGCTGCCATTCGGATGGCCTGTCGCGAATGGACGCTGGTCGGGCTTTCTGGGCCAGGCCGCCATTCGGCGCTCGCTCGTCTCCTTCAATCTGCTGTTCGCCCTTCAGACGTTGACCGATGCCGGCTACCTCTGGGGCGGTGCAGATTTGCCAGATGGCATGACCCACGCCGAATATGCCCATCGCGGCGCCTACCCGCTGATGGCCGCGGCAATGGTGGCCGCCGCTTTCGTGCTGGTGGCGCTTCGCGGCAGTCCGGACGAGCGGCAGTCGCGATCCCTGAAGCCACTTCTGCTGATGTTCGTCGGCCAAGGTCTCGTCCTGATCGTCTCCTCCATGCTGCGCCTCGATCTCTATGTGGAAGCCTACTCGTTGACGCTGTGGCGGGTGGCGGCCTTCGTCTGGATGGGACTCGTCGCCTTCGGCTTCCTCACCATCCTCGTGCGCATCTTTGCCGGACACTCGACGCGGTGGCTGTTGAGCGCCAACGTCGGCGCGGCCATCCTTACCCTTTGGGTCTGCTGCTTCGTGGATTTTGCCGGTCTGGTCACCGGTTTCAACATCGCCCACTCGCGCGAGGCGACCGGTGAAGGGCCAGAGCTCGATCTCACCTACATCGCTCTCGCCTTCGGTCCGCGCGCCATACCGGCGCTCGACGCTCGGCGGGATTTGCTGGCCGGCCACGGCAAGTACTGGGTCGGCCACTTCGAAGGTGCCTGGACCGGCGTCTCCCTCGACGACTGGCGCGATCGGGCCGCCGATCAGCTGCTTGCAGGGCAACAGACCTGGCGCACCTGGAGCTTTGCAGATTGGCGGCTCAGGCGTTATCTGTCCGAGGCGCCTCGATGGACCGCTTCCCAACCCCGGTGATCTCGTCATGCAGCCTGCTTTTATTCTGGTGGTCGATGACGATCCCGCCATCCGCTCGGTGATCACCTTCGCCTTGGAAAAGGCCGGCCATCGAACGCACGCCGCCGGCGACGGACGGACCGCCCTCTCCCTGTTTCTCAGGGAGGCTCCCGATCTCGTCGTCCTCGACATCGGCATGCCGGAGATGGACGGATTCGCCGCCTGCCGCGAAATCCGCAAGACCAGCGAGGTCCCGATCCTGTTCCTGTCGGCTCGCGACGAGGAAATCGACCGGGTGCTCGGGCTTGAACTCGGCGGCGACGACTACGTCACCAAGCCCTTCTCGCCACGCGAACTGGTGGCGCGCGTCGCCGCCATTCTGAAACGCAGTCGCGGGTCCGGCGCCTCCGACGTTCGCTGCCTCGCTCGGGGCGTTGTCTCGCTCGATCCCGACGGACATCGTACCATGGTTGGCGAGCGTTCTGTGGCTCTCACCGCCCAGGAGTTCGCCATCCTTCGGGCGCTGATGAGCCGGCCGAACCAGGTGTTCGACCGCGAGCGGATCCTGGAGGAGGCCTGGTCGGACGCCATTCACGTATCGGACCGCACCGTCGACAGCCACATCCGCAACATCCGCGCCAAGCTTGGCGCTGCCGGCTGTGCGTCGGTCATCGAAACGGTGCACGGCGTCGGCTTCCGGCTCGGCCCCTGCGTGGCAGCATCGTGAGCGCGACGGCGCCGCGCGTGCGGCAAAAGTGGAGACCGCGGCTTGGTCTCGTGATCGCCTGCGTCCTGATGCTGGTGGCCTCTCTTCCGCTCGGCAGTGTCATCTTCTTTCGCATCTACGACAATCAACTGATCCGCCAGACCGAAGGCGAGCTGATCGCCCAGAGTGCCGCCGTCGCCGCGCGGATCGGTGTCGAGCTGGCTGACAATCCACCTCCCGGCCTGCGGCTTGGGCCGGTCGTTCGGGTGGGGACGCCGGACGTGGACGGTCTCGCTCCCGTCTTGCCCCGCCTCGATCTCGCGGCCGATACGGTTTTGCCTCAGCGGCCGGACGCAACGCCCGTCGCCGGTCCGTCGCCCCTTGCCGATCTCGGCTTTCGCCTTGCCCCCGAATTGATGGCCATCCGGGCGACGACCCTTGCCGGCTTCCGTATCCTCGACGCTGACGGAGTGGTCGTGGCCGGTGGCGAGGAGGTCGGGAAGTCGCTGGCGAGCTTGCCGGAGGTGGCGGCCGCGTTGGCGGGAGAGTACCGGGCGGTGCTGCGGCAGCGCAATTCCAAGCGCTCGATACCCGCGCTCGACTCGATCAGCCGAGGGGCGGACATCCGCGTGTTCGTCGCTCTGCCGGTTGCCGTCGACGGGCGCGTGGCAGCCGTCGTCTATGCGTCGCGCACGCCGGCTAACGCGCTCAAGCAACTCTACCAGGAGCGTCACAAGGCCGGGCTCGCCCTGTTGAGCGTACTGGCCGCGACGTCGGTCATCGGCTTCGTCTTCCATCGGACCATCATTCGGCCGGTACGGGCTCTGATCGCGCGCACCACGGCGATCGCCGATGGAGACCGCGACGCGCTGAAGCCCCTCGATCACCATGGCACGGCCGAGTTCGCTCGGCTCTCGCAAAGCCTTCTCGATATGGCGGCCGGTTTGGCCGCCCGTTCGGAGTATGTGGCAACCTTTGCCGCCCATGTTTCCCATGAGCTGAAGTCGCCGCTGACGGCCATTTCCGGCGCTGCCGAGTTGCTCGTCGACGATGTCGCCGAACCGACCATGACACCGGCCCAACGGCTGGAGTTCCTCGTTGGAATCCAGAACAATGCCGACCGTCTCGGCGCCTTGGTGGCTCGTCTTCGCGATTTTGCCCGTGCCGAGACGATGCCCATCGTCGGCACCTGCCGGCCAGCCGACGTGATCGACGCCCTTCGCGAAGGGCGACCGGCATTGAAGTTCAAGGTGGAGGGCGATCCCGACCGACGCGTCGCCATGTCGTCGGAAACGCTGGCACTGGTTCTTTGCCACCTCGTCGACAACGCCATCCGGGCCGGGGCTGCCCATGTCGTCATCTCGACAATGTCCGAGGGGCGACGGGTGATCGTGTCCGTGACCGACGATGGTCCCGGCATCTCGCCGGCCAACAGGGGGCGTGTCTTCGATCCGTTCTTCACCACGCGCCGGGCCGACGGCGGCACCGGCATGGGGCTTTCCATTGCGCGCGCCATGGTGGCGACCCACAAGGGTAGCCTGGAGCTTGCCGACAGCGAGAGGGGAGCCGCCTTCCGCCTTGATCTGCCTGCCGCCGACGCCACGAGCTGACTATCGGTGACGGTTCGCGGACAACCGCCCCTGCCGGGCCGGGCGAGGAACCTTGTACGAGATGGTGGTCGCCCACCGGTCTCCGTCTCGCCGGAACCCCATCCGCTTCGTAGCATGCCGCTTGTCAGGCGGCGGCCAGTTGCTCGGCGAACGCGCCGACCTCCTGATTGAGGTCCTCGGCACGGCGCGCAAGATCGTGGGCGAGATTGGTCAGCCGACCGGCCGACGTGCCCGTCAGGTCGACGGCGGCAGCCACTTCGCCGATATTCTCGGTGACCGCGCCGGCGCCGGCGGCGGCACGCTGGCAATTGACGGCGATCTCGCGGGTCGCGACACCCTGTTGCTCGACGGCGGCCGAGATGGCCTGGGTGATGTCGCCCAGCGAGCGAACGGTGTTGACGATGCGGGAGATGGCATCGACCGAGGTCGAGGTCTGGGTCTGGATTTCGACGATTTTCTGCGAGATGTCGGCGGTGGCCTTGGCGGTTTGCGAAGCGAGCTGCTTCACCTCAGACGCCACGACCGCGAATCCCTTGCCTGCCTCGCCGGCCCGTGCCGCCTCGATAGTGGCATTGAGCGCCAGAAGATTGGTTTGTTCGGCGATCGCCGAGATCAGGCTGACGACGTCGCCGATTTTCTCGGCCGCTGCCGACAATGCGCCGATGCTTTGTTCGGACAGCGTTGCGTCATTGGCAGCAGTGGCGGCGACCTCGGCCGACTTGCGAACCTGGCCGGCGATCTCGCCGATGGAGGCCGCCAGTTCTTCCGTCGCCGAGGCGACGGTATTGACGTTGACCGATGCCTCCTCGGCTGCGGTGTTCACCACATCCGTGCGGTCGGCCGAGTGTCGCGCATTGGCCGAAAGGCCTTCGGCGGCGGTGTTCACTTCGCCCGACGACGCGGTGAAGGCCCCGGCCAGCGCGGTCATCCGATCCGTGAAGACCGACACCAGCTTTATGCGGCGGTCGGCGGCATGGATCGCCTCGGCGCTTTGGCCTTCTCTTTCGAGCCGCATGCGCTCGGCCTCGGCAAGGCCGTCGCGGAAAACGGCGAAACTCTTCGCCATGGCGCCGATTTCGTTCCGCAAAGCGGCATAGGGGATTTCGATATCGAACCGGCCGGTCTCGATATCACCCAGAACACCGGTAAGGCGCGTCAGTTGCCGGGAGATCGAGCGGGTGACGACATAGGCAAGCACGCCGGCAACCGCCAAAATCAAGGCGATGATGGCGAGGTTGCCGTAAAAGGCCCACCTGAGGCCACTGAGGCGGTCGTCGAGAAGAGTGCCCACTTCGACCTCCGTCTGATGCCAGAGCGCCAGCGTCTCGGTGCGCAGCGCCGCCTTGGCGTCGGCGACGCCAGCGTTGAGATCCTTGGGAAACTTGCCGGTAGCCAGTGTCTGCACGGCCGGTCTGAGCTTGTCGGCAAACGCCTCCGCCGCCTTGGCGAGGCTGGTCGCCTTGGTCTTGAGATCGGCGGCCTTCGCATCGGATAGCCCGGACAAGCCGGTCTGGAAGTCGTAGGCGAGGGTGGTGGCGCTATTGTCGATGTCGTGCAGCGCGCTGACGATATCGATGCGTTGCTGCGGCGTGATGAAACCCTTGGTACGGTTGGCGAGATCGAAGAGATCGCCGAGGTTGCTGGAGGCCATCAAGAGGGTCGGCATCTGCAGGGTCGCCGCGTCGATCAGATAGTAGCTGGATGCCTTCGGATCGAGCGTCAGCTCCGACGCATTGCGCACCAGGTTGAGCAACTCCAGGCCGGTCACCTTGGCTTCGTTGCCGCGCCCCACTTCGGCCGCGGCGAGGAAGTCCTTCGAAAGCTTCTCCGTGCCATGCAGGCCATCATAGGCCGTCGCGGCCTCGGCATAGGTCTTGCGCAAATCGGCAACCGGTTGCGACATGGCGGCGCCCGGTGCCCGCTCTTCGACGAGCAGCGCTTCCCACAGGGCAAAGCCCAGCCGGTAATGCTCCATGCCCTTCTTCTCGGCCGCCGTCTGCCGGCTTTGCTCCCGCGACTGTTCGAAGAACATCGTGCCGAAAGTAAGAACCGGAATGATCATGACGCCACAGATCAGGGCAATGCGGGAAATGATGCGCAGACGATCGAACATGAAACCTCCGGCCAAACTTCCGAGGTGCCGGTTTCTCCGCCTGGCACCGGCGCGAGAACGATCCGACGGTGGGGGCGAAACCGCCGAACATCCACCAATGGCAAGTAGTCAAGCTGAACTATAAACCCTGTATTTTAGTTAAGCCGGAGCCGATGTTATTTCTGTTTTTTGCAGTCTCGTTCGATACAATTCGGACAACTGAGATCCGTGCGTATTGTCGGAAATAACATTCGTGATCTCTCGGATTTACTGCGCCTGGGCGGATCGATGTTGCGCCGTCCGCGCATTTCGCCTGACGGGACGCAGGTGTGTCTCCGCTAGCCGGGGTCCGGCCCGAAAAGCTCGGCCTCCAGCGGCGATCGGCTGCGGTCGATTCCGATCCGTGCATGATGGTCGGCAGACCATGTTGGCCGTCTGTCATGGCTGAGCTGGGCGCATGCCCATGGCGGCCCGCGGCAAAGCCCCGGCGCCACAAGAAAGAGAAATAATGAGAATGGCTTGATTGCGATAATGGCGGAGAAGGAGGGATTCGAACCCTCGATAGGGTTGCCCCTATACACGCGTTCCAGGCGTGCGCCTTAAACCACTCGGCCACCTCTCCACACGGCCGGCACCCCGGCTCGTGGCCGCGCACTATAACGATGTTCGGTCGGAGCGCAAGAGGGTATGCGGCTTAAAGAATAAGTCCGCGCCGAAGGTTCTGAAGATTGAGCTAACTAGCTGAATTAACGTGGATTTGAGTAGGCAGAGCGCGATGAAAAGCCGCAAAGGGACACGCGACGACAAGCGGTCGTCCGTCGTCACGCACCATTGCGGCCGATTCCCTAGTTGCTCGTCACGCCCACTGTCGCGAAGCCGGCGACTGCTGGCTGTCGATCGCCTGCCGGACGCTGTCGATACGACGCATCAGCTCGCCGGAGATTCGAGTCTGCAGGGCGTTGAGCACCGTATCGGTGACGGCACGGCGATCGGCCTTGCGCTCGACCAGTGCCGGATCGCGCAGGGGCCAGCGCAGCGTCGCATACTCGGCGAGACGGGCGCAGTCGGGCTCGGTCCAGGTCACGGTGGCAAGATCGACTACGATATGCGGTCGAAGGCCACCCGGCAGGGCGAATATGGCCCATGACTTCGGTTCCAGGCCATCGGTCGGTATGACGCGCAGCGTGAGTGCCTGCGCGGCTTCCGGCAGCAGGGCCGTGGCTGGTCGGCTGCCGGCGCTGAAGGCGCGGATGCGCGTGTCACCGCGCTGGTTGAGCAGCGCTTCGGCCATCAGGCTGGTCGCGCTGTTGGTTTCGCACAGAAACAGCACATCGACGGTCTGCATCCTGAACATGCCCCTGACGCTCGGAGGTGTCACCAACGCCATCGTTCCGTCTTTCTTCAAATGCTCGGGAAAGCACCGCCCCCTCGGGGGCTCGAACGATCCCACACTCCTCTGCGCCGCGCCGATGGATTCTCCATGACGTTTGCGAGACAGGCCGATGACGCGCCTCCCGCAAAACTCAAATGCATAAAGCGCGCCATCAATTCGCGCCTTTCCGAAAAATGAGGTAGACAAAAGTCTAGGCCATTCATCTTCAAAGCGGAATCGACGTGCCGCCGGTCGGTCGATGGCGAGGTATAGTCTCGGGGGCATGCCTTCAACCCCGCCGAAGGGCGTAACCAAACCGGGGTCTCCTACGGTTTGGCTTTGCCGCTCGCATCCCATCGCGGATGCTTTTGCCGGCTTTCTGGGCAGAAAATGGCCGCGGTTCGCGTCAGGACGTCGGCGCGTCCGACGTGGCCGCGGTCTCCATCACGGTCGTCATCGCCGCGGCGTTTTTCACAGCGGCGTGCTCGGCAAGGGCCGCGAGGGCCTGAGCGAAGGCGGCGGCGAAGACGAGGCTGACGACGAACTTGCGGACGAACATTTCTTTGGCTTCCGGTGACGCCGGACAATCCGACGCATGGTGGCATTAAGCCCTAGGAAGCCGTCCTTAATGGGGTGGAAAGCGGACGAAAGCGGGTCGGGGGCAAGGTGTTGTCGCGGCAGCGCCCCAAAAAAGGCGGCACCGACGCGAGCCGGGCCGCCTTGCAAACTCGATGCGAAAAACAGTCAGAACTGCCGCTCGACCATCATCTTCTTGATCTCGGCGATCGCCTTCGCCGGGTTGAGTCCCTTCGGGCAGGTCTGGGCGCAGTTCATGATGGTGTGGCAGCGATAGAGGCGGAACGGATCCTCGAGATTGTCGAGCCGTTCTCCAGTGGCCTCGTCGCGGCTGTCGATCAGCCAGCGATAGGCCTGCAGCAGGATGGCAGGGCCGAGATAACGGTCGCCATTCCACCAATAGCTTGGGCAGGAGGTGGAGCAGCAGGCGCAGAGAATGCACTCGTAGAGGCCATCGAGCTTCTGCCGGTCGTCATGGCTCTGCAGCCACTCCGTCTCCGGCGTCGGCGATGAGGTATGCAGCCAGGGTTCGATCGACTTGTGCTGGGCATAGAAGTGATTGAGATCGGGCACCAGGTCCTTCACCACGTTCATGTGCGGCAGCGGGTAGATCTTGATGGGGCCGTCGATCTCATCCATGCCCTTGGTGCAGGCCAGCGTGTTCATGCCGTCGATGTTCATGGCGCAGGAGCCGCAGATGCCCTCGCGGCAGGAGCGGCGCAGCGCCAACGTCGGATCGACCTTGTTCTTGATCCACAACAGCGCGTCGAGCACCATCGGTCCGCAATCGTCGAGGTCGACGAAGAAGGTATCGAGCCGCGGGTTGCGGCCGTCCTCTGGATCCCAGCGATAGATGCGGAACTCGCGAACATGCGTCGCGCCCTCCGGCTTCGGCCAGACCTTGCCAGCCTTGATCTTCGAGTTCTTCGGCAGCGTGAGCTGAACCATGAGATCATCCTGTTCTTTAGTGGCTGGCGGCGCGTTCGGCCCGCGTCCAATCTTCATAGAGCTCTTTGAGCTTTAAGTAGGTTTTGTTCGTGGGGTCCCGCCGAAGCAAGAAAGGTTCTGGCGATGCGTCCCCGCCCAATAGGACTTCCCCGGATATCTCGTTCTTTGAGGGAAACGACATCTTCATCTGAAGAGAATGCCAAGTTCTATCGCGAATTCTAAGCTCCAGCGTTCCCGCGGAAACGACTTTATATGGACCGACGCTTCCCATGGCATCTGTCGGCCAATCCGTCAGATAAAAATAGGTGTCGGCGTCAAAGCACATTGTCACTCCGACCTGCTTCTTTTCGCTGGGGTATCCAGGCTCCATGGACGGCCATTCGATCCAGTGCATATCAGTCCAGCATCCCACCAGATCAGCTTTGTTGCCGACGGTAATAGGCGTGCCCGCTTCCTGTGTATCGGCCATCGGAGCAGGATTGTGAGCTTGGCTAGACGCGACGCAGCCAGCAGTCACTAGCGTGGCAGTTAATACACACGACATGCTGAGGTTATGCGTCTCGATCATCTGGAATCAGTCTCTGACGGACATCTGCACGACACATCATCTCCTGTACCCACTCAGTACACGCGCGCCTTCGGCTTGATGTATTCGATTTCCGAGGTCATCGTGTAGGTGTGCACCGGGCGATAATCGAGTCCTACGGTCCGTGCACTCGTGTCGATGGCGGCCAGGGTGTGCTTCATCCACTCGCCGTCGTCGCGGTTGGGATAGTCCTCGCGGGCATGCGCGCCCCGGCTTTCCTTGCGGTTGGCGGCGCCTTCCATGGTGACCACGGCTTGCAGAATCAGGTTCTCGTATTCGAGCGCCTCGGTGAGGTCGGTGTTCCAGATCAGCGAACGGTCGGTGGTCTTGAGATCGTCACCCGCCGCCCAGCAATCGTGGATCAGCTTGACGCCTTCCTCCAGCACCTCGCCGGTGCGGAACACGGCGCAGTTCGACTGCATGGTCTTCTGCATCGACAGGCGAAGTTCAGCCGTCGGCGTGGACCCGGAGGCATGACGCACCCGGTCGAGCCGTTCGAGGGCATAGAGGCCGGCATCCCTGGGCAGCTCGGCGATGCGGCTGCTCTTGTCGATGGTCTCGGCGCAGCGGTGGCCAACGGCGCGGCCGAACACCACAAGGTCGATCAGCGAGTTGGAGCCGAGACGGTTGGCGCCGTGCACCGACACGCATGCCGCCTCGCCGACGGCCATCAGGCCCGGCACGATCCGGTCGGGATCGCCGTCGATCTTGGCCAGCACCTCGCCGTGATAGTTCGTGGGTATGCCACCCATGTTGTAGTGGACGGTCGGCAGCACGGGGATCGGCTCGCGCGTCACGTCGATGCCAGCGAAGATCTTGGCGCTCTCCGAGATGCCCGGCAGACGCTCGGCCAGGATCGCCGGATCGAGATGATCGAGGTGCAGGTAGATGTGGTCCTTGAGCTTGCCGACGCCGCGCCCCTCGCGGATTTCCATGGTCATCGAGCGGGAGACGACGTCGCGGCTGGCAAGGTCCTTGGCCGAGGGCGCGTAGCGCTCCATGAAGCGCTCGCCCTCGGAGTTGGTAAGATAGCCGCCTTCGCCGCGCGAACCCTCGGTGATCAGGCAGCCGGCACCATAGATGCCGGTGGGGTGGAACTGCACGAACTCCATGTCCTGCAAGGCGAGGCCGGCGCGCAGCACCATGGCGTTGCCGTCGCCGGTGCAGGTGTGAGCCGAGGTGCAGGAGAAGTAGGCGCGGCCGTAGCCGCCGGTCGCCAGCACCGTCTTGTGGGCGCGGAAGCGATGGATCGAGCCGGTCTCCATGTCGAGCGCGACCACGCCACGGCAGGCGCCGTTCTCCATGATCAGGTCGATGGCGAAATACTCGATGAAGAACTCGGCCGAATGCCGGAGCGCCTGACCGTACATGGTGTGCAGCATGGCGTGGCCGGTGCGGTCGGCGGCGGCGCAGGTGCGCTGGGCGATGCCCTCGCCGAAGTTGGTCGTCATGCCGCCGAACGGCCGCTGGTAGATCTTGCCTTCCTCGGTGCGGGAGAACGGCACGCCCCAGTGTTCGAGCTCGTAGACGGCGGCCGGCGCGTTGCGCACCAGATACTCGATGGCATCCTGGTCGCCCAGCCAGTCCGACCCCTTGACGGTGTCGTACATGTGCCAGCGCCAGTCGTCCGGCCCCATGTTGCCGAGCGAGGCGGCGACACCGCCTTGGGCGGCGACGGTATGCGAGCGGGTGGGAAACACCTTGGTGATGCAGGCGGTGGACAGGCCCGCCTCCGAGGCGCCGACAACGGCCCTGAGGCCGGCGCCGCCGGCACCCACCACTACCACGTCGAAGGTGTGGTCGATGAACTGATAGGTGCGGCCGCCGACATTGAAGGCGGTCTGCTTGCCGCCGGTGGTCTCTGAGGCAACGGCCATGATCAGGCTCCGAAGGTGATCTTGATGAGCGCCACGGCCGAGGCAATGCCGACCAGCGCCGAGAAGAAGGAATTGGCCATCAGCGCCAGAACCCGCAGCAGCGGCTGGTTGACGTAGTCTTCGATGATCACCTGCATGCCGATCTTCATGTGCCAGACGCTGACGCCGAGGAAGGCGAGCATCAGAACGGCGACGAAGGGATTGCCGAGCGTGGCCATCACCGCGGCATAGTCGTCGCCCTGAAGCTTGACGAGAAGCACGACGTAGACGAGCGACAACAGGAGCGCGGCGACGCCGGTCACTCGCTGCTGCCAGAAATGCGTCGTACCCGACTTGCCCGAGCCGAAGCCGCGAGCGTGCTTCAGCGACGTCTGAAAGCGGAAGGACTTGCTCATGGCGAACCTCAGGCGAAGATGAAGGCGGCGATGGCGACGACACCCGTCAGCACGACGCCGGCCACGAGATTGAAGAGGGCCAGCCGATCGGCCGTCTTGGGATCGAAGCCATAGCCGAGATCCCAGATGAAATGCCGGACACCGCCAATGGCGTGGTGGATCAGCGACCAGATGAGACCGAGAAGGATCAGCCGCCCGATCCAGCTCTGATAGATGCCGTCGACCCGGGCGAACCATTCCGGGCCGCTTGCCGCCGCCACCAGCCAGACGGCGATGAACACCGTGCCGACATAAAGGAAGCCGCCGGTGATGCGGTGGACGATCGACATCGCCATGGTCAGGATGAAACGGAAAACCTGGAGATGCGGCGAGAGCGGGCGGGAAGCCGCCAAGCGGGCGTCGGCCATCGAATGATGTTCCCTCATGAGGTGGGAGACGGACGCTCCCTTGACGCGAACTCTTGACGCTGACGTTAACGTCAAGAGCCTGGAGAAGCTTGAGTCGTAAGTACCTTCTCGGAGGTGGGTCGTCAAAGCCAAATCGCCACCAGCCGGATGCAAAACGATAAAATCCCGGCCGATTTCGGTGCCCCCAAGCCAAGGCTTTCCCGAAAACGCGGCGAAACGACAGGATGGGACGTTACGATCCACTCGTAAAACGGTGAAGCGCTCTACGTGTAAATACGACTAAATGCCTACGCCTCCGCCGTGCAGTCAGGACAAGGCTTCTGAAGCCAACGGGATAACCGCAGCGTCGAGCCGGTCGATGGCATCGAGAAGCTCGATCCTGTAGTCCCCGCCTTCCAGGCAGTGCGACGCCTCCGGCAACAGCCGGTAGAGAGGAGGCGAAGGGAGCCGCGCCACGAACTCCTCGACGTTCTCGGGTGGCGCCACGATATCCTTGCCGCCGGCGAACACCGCCACCGGCAACGTCAGTCGGTCGATGACCTTGAAGACGTCATGGCGCGGCCATTCGTCCAGCGCGCGCGGCACGTCGCGGCGGAGATTGGCGATGCCGTCCGGATGGTATTTCTCCCGCGCCTCGATCTGGCGCACGCCCGAAGTGAAGGGCGAGACAAGCAGCAGATGGGCAATCCGCCCTGCATACTCGTTCGCGGCGAGGCGGGCGGCGGCATAGGCGCCCATCGAGTGACCGCAAAGAGCCAGGTGGGTGCCGTTCCAACCGGCGGCCGACGCGTTGGCGACTACCCAGTCGATGGTGCGTCGCACGTCGCGCACGTGATTTTCGAGGAGAAAGTCACCCTCGGCGCCAGCGCTGTCGTTCCAGGCCGAGGCGCAGCAGTTGGGAGAGACGACGACATAGCCACGGGCGCGGTAGGCGTCGATCAGCTTCTGCATGTGCGGCGCCCGCGCCGCGCCGTTGCGACCGTGCGCCGTGACGGCGAGGCGGCCGGAGGGGACTTCGGTCCGCCAAAGCTCGAAGCTCATGCGGGCGTTAGCGTCGTCCGGATCGTCGGACGCTCCGATGGTGATGATGTCCGGCGTCATGCCACGGCCGCCTTGTCGAGATGCGGGCTGGAGAAGCCGAGACGGCTGAGGCCGGCCAGTACCTCCGGTGCCGACATGAACAGCGTCCAGAGGAGCGCCGAACGGTGGTTCTCGATCATCACGACAACAGGTCCCTGGTCGATCGCAAGGTGGCTCGCAGCCACCCAGTTCCGCCCAGGCGAGAAGGCGTCGGCAAAGCCGCGCGGTCCGAAAAGCCGTCCGTCCATGCCCGCCAAGAACCCACGCAGTGCAGCCATCGCTTCCTTTGGAACATAGGGAAACGAGGCGAGCGCCGCCGTCGGCGTGATGACGCCGGTGTCGTTGGTCGGCGAATGGGCGTTGTATCCGTCGAACGTGTCGGATGCGGTCAATCCCCAGCACTCCGGGCCGTAGCCCTCGAAGCCGCCGGGGTTGGTCAGGCAATGGGCACGGTTGATCAGGGCGTGCGCGGTATTCTGGGTGAAATAGTCGGCGTAGGCGTCGGAGAGGCCGCGCGGGTCGAGCCCCATGAAGGAGTAATGGGCAAAGAACAGCGGCCCGCCATAATCGGGGCCGAGCGGCAGCGTCACGCCGCCGTAGTCGCGGCCGTTCAGGAAGTCGCGGCCCCTGGCCCAGGATTGATGGTAGGTCGAGGCGGGAACGCTATGGGTGGGCGCTGCGGCGGCCAGCACATGGGTGATCAGGCACTCGTTCCAGCCGGTAATGGCGTGGTTCATGGCAAAGCCGTGGACGGGGCTCCAGTGCCAGAGCAGGGCGCCGTCGGCTCTCAGGTGGTGGCTCCATTCCACTTCGCGCCATAACCGGTCGATGCGGGCGGCAATGTCCGGCCGGGCCGGGATCAGCCATTGCCGCGCCGTCAGCAGGCCGGCCATCAGGAACGACGTTTCGACGAGATCGCCGCCATCGTCCTTCTCGCCGAATGGAATGACCTTGCCAGTCTCACCATTCAGGAAATGCGGAAAGACGCCGTGGAAGCGATCCGCCGCTTCAAGAAAGCCGACGATCCTTGCAATGCGCTCGACGACCTCATCCCGGACGAGAAAGCCGCGTTCGGCCCCGGCAATCAGGGCCATGATGCCGAAACCAGTGCCGCCGGTGGTGACCGTGTTGTCGGGCGAATAGCCGAAAGCGTCGTTGTCGCGCTCGCGCGCCATGCCGCTGACCGGATGGCCATAGTCCCAGAAGTAGCTCAGCGTTGCCTGCTGCACGAGGTCCAGCAGGGCGTCGTCACTCATGGCCGCGACGATGGCTGGCGAAAAACTCATGAGCGCTTTCCTTCGATCCTGGGCTCGTTCCAGACGACGCGCACGGCCTGCGTATCGCGAGAGTTGGGGCCGACATGAATGTCGAAGGCCCCGCCTTCCAGGCGCCTACGCGTGTCGGTGACCGTTTCGGCCACCGAGAAATCGAGATCGGCGGCCGTGATGGCGAAACTGACGGCTTCGGCGGCGCGTGCGGCGAGTTCCAGCTTTCTGAAAGCCTTGAGCTCCTTCACCGGCCGGCTGACGCTTGCCACGGGGTCGCCGATGTAAAGCTGCACCGTTTCGAGGGTGGGGCGGTCGCCGAGGTTGGTGACGGTAACGGTCACTTCGAGACGGTCCTCGCCGACGAGCTCTGTCCGGTTGGCACGCGGCGGACCGTAGGCCACCGTGCCGTAGCCGAGACCGAAGCCGAACGGATAGAGGCCGTCGTTCTGGGGCACCTCGTCCGGCAGGTCGACGTAGCCCGAGGTGAACTTCTGAAAGCGGCCCGGTGCCGGCCGGCCGGTCGGCCGGTGAGAATAGGTGATGGGCACCTGGCCAAGGCTGTAGGGGAAGGTTGCCGGCAGGCGGCCGGATGGCTCGGTCTTGCCGAACAACACGTCCGCAAGCCCGTGGCCGATTTCCGTCCCGCCAAACCAGGCGACCAGCAGTGCGTCGGCGAGCAACGCCTCCTCGGCGAGCACCAGCGGCCGCCCGGTCAAGACGACGACGACCAACGGCTTGCCCGTTGCCTTCAGGGCGCGGAGCAGCTTTTTCTGCGGTTCGGGAATCGAAAGATCCGTCCGCGATGAGGATTCGCCCGAATACTCGCGCGCTTCGCCAATCACCGCGATGGTGACATCGGCGCTGGAGGCGGTGGCGACAGCCTCGGCGATCATCGCCTCCGGCGACCGAACGTCGATGACGACGGACAGATCCTTCCAGTCGTGGACGTTGAGCCGGCTTGCGAGCCAGAGTTCGTCGACGATGTTGGCCCCTTTGGCGGTAAGTACGCTTACCGCGTTGCCAACGGCCTCGCGCAGGCCGTCGGCGATGGGAACGACGGTGGAGGGCGATCCTGCCACGGCCCAGGTGCCGTTCATGTTGACGCGATCGAGGGCGAAGGGACCGATGAGGGCAATGGTGCCGATCTTGCCGCTTTCTGGGGCCGGCAAAGGCAACAGGTTACCCTCGTTCTTGAGGACGACGGTGGCGGCCGCCACCGCCTCGCGGGCGAGCTGCCGGTTGGCGGCGGTCAGGATGGGTTGCGCGGCTCGGCCCCAGTCGAGCCGGTGATAGGCATCGTCGAACAGGCCGAGCTTCAGTTTGGCTTCGAGAACGCGGCGGCAGGCGGCCGTTATCTCCGCCTCCTTGATGAGGCCGGCGCCGACGCTGTCCTCAAGCGTTTCAAGATAGGTTTCCGACACCATGTCCATGTCGACCCCGGCCGTGAGACCGAGGCGGGCGGCGTCGGCTCGGTCGGCGGCGACGCCATGGGCGATCAGTTCGAGGATCCCCGTGTAGTCGGCGACGACAAGGCCGCCAAAGCCGAGCTTCTCGCGGAACATTTCGGTGATCACGGCGCGGTTGGCATGCATCGGTACGCCGTTCAGCGTGTTGAAGGATGCCATGATCGAGCCGGCCCCGGCCCGCATGCCGGCGACGAAGGGCGGCAGCACCACGTCGTGCAGCGTGGCGGGGGAAAGGTCGACCGCGTCATAGTCGCGGCCTCCCATGCCGCCGCCATAGCCGCAGAAATGCTTGAGGCAGGCCATCACCGCGTCGGGGCGGGCAAGATCGTCTCCTTGGTAACCGGCGACCATCGCCTCGGCGAACCGGGATGCCAGGAAGGGATCCTCGCCAGGGCTTTCGGCGATCCGACCCCAGCGAGGATCGCGGCAGACGTCGATCATCGGCGAGTAGACCTGGTCGATGCCGATCGACGCCGCCTCCTGGGCGGCGACGCGAGCGGTGGCGCGGACGAGGTCCATGTCCCAACTGGCCGCGAGCGCCAGCGGCAAGGGAAATATGGTTTTCTGGCCGTGGATGACGTCCTCGGCGAACATCAGCGGAATCTTAAGGCGCGTTTCCTGCGCGAGGTCCTGGAACACCCGCACCGCTTCGGCCGATTTCACGCCGAAGATGCCGCCGATGCGGCCCGTCCTGATCTTCTCGGCAACGTCGGTGTTGACCACCGTACCGGTCAGCGTCTCGCCGCCGGGGGTGACGAGATTGAGCTGGCCGATCTTTTCCTGAAGGGTCATCTGGCCGAGCAGGCCGTCGATGAAGTCCATGTCCTTTGTCATATCCGGACGTCCGAGTTGGTCCCCGCTTAGGGGTCATGGGCGATGGCGCATCACGGAAAGCATCGAACGCAGACCGCCGCGCACGTCGCGAATTGGCGCCGGCGCCGGTACGACCACCGGCTCAAGGCCGGCGCGTCCGTTCTCGATGTTGAGGATGGCGTGGTAGAAGGGGCGGCCGAAGTTGTCGGCCGGCGGCGTTTGCTCGTGCATCACCGACAGTACTGTCGCTTTCGGGCAATACTGCCGGACGAGCCGGTGGAACTCGGTGCGTGCCTCCGGATCGAGCGCGGCTGTCGCTTCGTCGAGGAAAAGCACGTCCGGCGTGTGCAGCAGAATGCGGGCGAGAACCACCTTCTGCTTTTGCCCGCCGGATAGCACGTCGTCCCAGCGCCGGCCACGATAGTAGGGGTTGCCCATCGAGGGAATGAACTCGCCGAGACCGACGGCACTCATGATGGCGGCCACTTCCAGGTCGCGGTGTTCATGCTCGTCTTCGGGCATGGCGATCAGTTGCTTGAGGCTGGCCTGCGGCAGCCGGGTGTCCTGGCAGGCGTAGAGCGCCTTCATGCCTTCGGGCATAACCACCCGACCTCGCCCATAAGGCCAAAGGCCATTGAGCGCCTTGATGAGGCAGGACTTTCCCGAGCCCGAGGGGCCGCGCACGAAGATCCACTGCCCCGGCTTGATCGACAGGCGGGCGACGCGCAGGAAGGGTTGCGCCTCCTTGCCGGAGAACATCAACTCAAGCCCCTGAACAGAAAGCCCCTTCTCCGCTGCCTGCTGCTCGTAACGGAACTCCGAAACGCCGGTCTCGCGATAGAAGGCCTGCGCATCCTGCACGCGCTCGATGGCATCGGCCAGCTCGACCACGCGGTTGACGTTGGCGCGGAGATTGGCGATGTCCGGCATCACCTGGATGACCCAGGAGCAGTCGCTGATCAGTTCGCTGGCCAGCTCCGAGCCGGTGATATAGGTGCGGAAGGATATGCCGCCCTGCATGTATGCGGGCAGGCTCGGCATGTAGGCGACGACCCTCTGCGTGATGTAGGTGTAGCTGCCGTTGAAGGCCAGAAAGATGGCCGACACCTTGTTCTGAAGGCCCCAGGTGCGGTCGATCGCCTGGTATTGCCGCCGGTGGATCGACGCCTGAACCCTTTCCCCGCGCGCGGCGGCGATCGGCAGGATGCGGCGGACCAGCATCGACAGTTCGGCGCGATAGCTGCCCTCGGCTCGCAGCATGGCCATGTTGAGCGCTTCGATGACGCGGCCGATTCGAAGGGCGATCACCGTGGATATCGGCACATAGGTGAGCGCCAGGGCGAATACCAGAACGGCGCTGGCATAGGAGCCGAGGAAGCCGAGCCCTTCGACCGCGACCGAAGTGGACAGAAGCATCTCGCCAACGAAGTAGACCGACGTCACCACGGAAACGAGACCCATGGCCATGCCGAGCGCGTTGCCGGTCATCGCCTTGATCGATTCCTGGATGCGCTGGTCGATGTTGTCGGGCACGTTGGCCCCTTCGTCGGAGGCCCCCATCACCAGGAGATGATAGTATGGACGCTGGTCGGAGAGCAGCGCCGCGTTGAACTGGGCGTCGAGCCACTGGCGCCATTTGCGGTGCAGCGTGGTCGAGAAGTAATGGCGGAAGCCGAGGAATAGGACGTATTTCAGCAGGGCGAGGCCGACGAGCGAACCGGCCGCGATCAACACCTCGTCGATGGCGGGGGCATTGCTGTCGTGGAACGAGGCGATGGTTGAAATGAATGAGCCGGAGGCCTGTGCCAGCCAGACGCCGCTCTTGCTGGCCGCTGCCGACAGGAGCACGACGGCTCCGGTCAGTGCCCAGGCCTCTCGCCACCTGTCCGAGATCCAGTAGGCCCTGAGCAGCCCCCAGAAGCTGCGCATCGTGGAAACAGGGGTAGCCAGCGCATTTACTCCTACGTCGCCCGCCAAGGCAGACCGGACACTCTGATGTCGAAGCCTGCCTCCCAAACTTTAACGCCTCTTTAAGCCTATGCCTGGGCGATATCGCCAAAAGGGATTAGTGGTGGAAGCCTAGTTCTGAGCCGCAGTCCCAACCTTGACAAGCCCGCGGCGGGCGAAACTATTCGATCGATCCGTCTGTTTTGCGAGATGATACCCGATGAAACTCTACCGCTTTCTGACCGGCCCCGACGATGCGGCCTTTTGCCACCGGGTTACCGACGCCCTCAACAAGGGTTGGCAGCTTGCCGGTTCGCCGGCCCTCACCTTCGATCCCGTCCAGGGCCGTGTCATTTGCGGCCAGCCGGTGGTCAAGGAGGTCGACGGCGTCGACTACACGCCGGACATCAAGCTCGGCGAGTGGTGAGATGAGCCTCGACAGCGTCAGGGCCTTCTTCGCTGAAAACGCGCCCGATATCGTCGTGATCGAGACCGAGGCCTCGTCGGCCACGGTTGCCGAGGCCGCCGCCGCCCATGGCGTCGACCCGGCCCAGATCGCCAAGACAATCTGCCTCCGGGTTGGCGATCAAGCCATGTTGCTGGTGGCGGGCGGTACTGCCCGGCTCGACAACCGCAAGGCCCGCGAGGCTTTCGGCGGCAAGGCGCGAATGCTCGGTCTCGATGAAGTCGTCGAGCTGACCGGCCATCCCATCGGCGGCGTTTGCCCCTTCGGCCTGAAAACGGCGTTGCCGATCTATTGCGATCAGTCGCTCCGGCGCTTCCCCGAAGTGCTGCCGGCCGCCGGTGCAACCAATGCGGCGGTGCGCATAGAGACTACACGTCTGGCCGAGCTTGTCGGCGCCAGCTGGGTCGACGTCTGCCAGTAAAGGCAGCGGCGCCCAGAGGGTTTGCTCCGTCACGATTTTTCTTGCAAATCCGGCCTCGCCGAAATCTCCGGGGCGGCGGCAATGCACATCGTGCATGGCTGCTGCTCGCCTAGTTTTTAGTCATTCTATTCTCAAAGTGCGCCGGTTCTGTTAACCAGATTTTCACTCAACTACCCCGACGCCGAGCGGTTCGTGTTACGAGACCCATTCGAAACGCACGCGTCACTTATGGGTCGGTGCTATGAAAATCGGTGAACCGGGACATCCGGGCGGCCGCGCAAGCGAGGCCAGCCTTGCTGATGACTTGCGTCTTGTCGCACGAGCTTTCTCGTCGCGCTGGAGGCTAGTTGCGGCTATCGTCTCCCTGTTCATCCTCGCAGGTCTCGCCTTCGTCTGGCTCACCCCCAGGACCTACACGTCCACCGTTTCCATCTTCATCGACCCCCGCGCACGCACTCTCGTCGATCTCGGCGTGGCGCCCACGGGCATGGGCTCGTCGTCGCAAGGTGCCGACGGCGCGCTGGTCGACAGTCAGATGACGATCCTCACGTCCCGTTCGGTTCTCGGAGAACTGGTGTCCCGAGAGCGGCTCGACACCGATCCGGACTTCGTCGGCGAAGCGTCCAGCCCATTGGCCGATCTGCGGGGAATGCTCTCTGCGTCGCTTACCGGAGCGGGGAGCGGCGGGTCCGGCGGCGTGCCGCCCTTCGATCGGGCGCTCGCCACCTTGCAGAAGGCCGTGAACGTCAAGCGCGTCGACAACACCTATGTTCTCGACGTCTCGGTGACGACGGAATCGCCGACCCGCTCCGCCGCGCTCGCCAATGCGCTCAGCGACATCTATCTCAGCAACGGGCAAAGCGTCGTCGACGACAGTGCACGCGAGTCCGCCGCCAGCCTTGAAGCGCGCCTTGCCGAACTTGGTCGGACCGCCGAACAGTCCCAGCAGGCCATCGAGGACTATCGGCGCGAGAACGGGCTGCTCGACACCGCCGGGGTTCCGTTGGCCGAGCGGCAGGTGGGCGAACTGAGTAGCCAGATGGTTAGCGCTTCAGTGGCGACGGAGGCCGCCAAGGCTGCGCTCGACGCCTTGCGCGAAAACGGCGCCGGTACCTCGGCATCGGACATGGCGAACCGGCTTCGCATGGAGATCGGACAGGCGCAGGCGGAGGAAAGCATGCTTTCCGACACTTTCGGACCTCGCCATCCAAGACTGGTCCGCGCCAGGGAAAACCGCAGGGCTCTCGAAAAGGCCCTCGATGCCGAACTTGCCCGCGTGCTTGCCAAGGCCGAGGCGGACTATCGCGCCGCAGCCGCGCAGCAGGCAGCGCTGCAGGGCATGCTCGACAAGGCGCAGGATAGCCTCGCCCGTTCCAATGCGGCTTCGGTGAAGCTCAAGGAGCTCGAACAGACTGCCAAGCAGAACCGAGAGCTTTTCGACAGTTTTGCCACCAAGGCCAAACAGGCGCGCGAGCAGATCTCGCTACCGACCACGACGGCGCGCGTCATTTCATCGGCCCAACCTGCGGTCAGGCCGACCGCGCCCAGAGCCAAGGTGATCCTCGCGGCAAGCGCTTTTCTGGGCGGCGTCGTGGGGTTCGGAACGGCCTGGTTCCTCTATCTTCTCATCGGCCCACCGAAGCGACGCCGGCCGGCACCCGTCCAACCACTGCGGAAACGGCATCTCGCCGCCGCCGAGTAAGCTCGCCGCCAAAAAGGTCACATCCGAGAAATGTACGCATCTTGCCAGAAGACGGTTCTCGTCACCGGCGGAGCCGGGTTCCTGGGCAGCCATCTCTGCGATCGTCTGCTCATGGAAGGAAACAAGGTCATCAGCCTCGACAACTTCCACACTGGGAGTCGCTCGAACCATTTGCACCAAGCATCGAACCCGAATTTCGAGGTCATCCAGGCTGACGTCGCCGACCCGCTTCCCAACCTGCGGGTTCAAGAGATCTATCATCTCGCTTGCCCTGCCTCGCCGCCGCATTACCAGGAGAGCCCGACCTCGACGCTGAAGACCAACCTTCTCGGCGCGATCAATGTCCTGAACCTCGCCTTGCGAACCGGAGCGCGGGTGCTGCTCGCCTCGACCAGTGAGATTTACGGCGATCCCCTGGTCCATCCCCAACCGGAGGACTATTTCGGCAACGTCAATTCCTTCGGAGAGCGAGCCTGTTACGACGAGGGAAAGCGGGCGGCCGAAGCGCTGTTCCATGCCTATGCGGCGGAAAAGGGCGTCGATATCCGCATCGCCCGCATCTTCAACACTTACGGACCGCGCATGCAGCCCGATGACGGCAGGGTCGTCTCCAACTTCGTCGTGGAAGCGTTGCAGGACCAGCCGATCACCATCTATGGCGACGGATCGCAAACGCGGTCCTTCTGCTACGTCGACGATCTCGTCGAAGGTTTTGTTCGCCTCATGGCCAGCGACGTCCGCACGCCCGTCAATCTCGGCAATCCCGGCGAGTTCAGCGTGACCGAACTCGCGGCGATGGTGGTGGCGATGACCGGCTCGCGCTCGCCGGTCACCTATCTGCCCTTGCCGTCCGACGATCCGCGCCGTCGCCGGCCGAACATCGCCAAGGCCGAGCGCCTGCTCGACTGGAGGCCGACCATCTCGCTGAAAGATGGTCTCGGACCGACCATCGCCTATTTCCGCGATATCGTCGCCGATCAGCCGGCCGACAGTCGCTCTTCCCCGCTGCAGTCGGTCGTCTGAATGCCTCTGACGCGCCGATCCCTGCTCGCCGCCTGCGCAAGTCTTTCCCTCGCCCCACCGGTGTCCGCCGCGGCGCGATCGGCTCGGCTCGGCGAACTGGCGGCCCGGTCAGGACGATATTTCGGCGTGGCAGTGACTCATTCGGACGTTTCCGATCAGGCCCGCCATATCCGCCTCTTCGACGGCGAGTGCTCGGTCTGGGTGCCGGCGTGGCAGATGAAATGGGGTGCGCTGGTCCAAGCTCTGGGCGACGATCCCGACTACCGGGCTTGCGATGCCATCGTCGCCAGCGCGGCGCGGCGTGGCAAGCGGTTGCGCGGTCACACGCTGATCTGGCACGAACATCTGCCGGCCGGTGCCGAGCGACTGTCTACCGCCGCCGATTGGCGACGTTTCGTCGCCCCGCACATCGCGGAGGTGGCAGGCCGTTACCGCGATGCGATTTTCGAGTGGGACGTGGTCAACGAGGCGATCGAACCTTATGACGGCGGCGCGGACTTCATGCGCCGCACCCCCTTCTATGCCATGCTCGGGCCGGACTACGTCGCCGAGGCCTTCCACCTCGCCGCCGAGGCGGCGCCGTCGGCGCGCCTCTACCTCAACGACGACCACCTCTACTACGCCGAGGATTGGCAGGAGCGCCGACGCACCGGCACCCTTCGTCTCCTTGAAAGGCTGATCAAGGCCGGAGTTCCGATCCATGGCTTCGGCATGCAATGCCACCTCGACACGCGGTTTCGCTTCGACGAGCGCATCTTTCGGCGGTTCCTCCAGCGTCTCGAAGACTTCGGCCTGACGGTCGCAGTCACCGAACTCGACGTTACCGAGGCGCCGAGCGCCCATGGCCGCTCGATGTCCGAGCGCCGCAGGCTGGCGGCGGCCGAGGTTCAAAAAGTGCTCTCCGTTGCCCTGGACAGCTCGGCGCTTGCCGGCGTCGTGACCTGGGGGCTCTCCGACGACGATAGCTGGCTGCGTCGGCGTGCGGCGGACATGACCGACAATCAGGGGCTTCCCTATGACGACGCCTATCGGCCGGCCCCGATGCGCGACGCCCTCGCTTCCCTCTTTGCATCGACGCGGACTCGACACTCGACATGACCGACTTCACCGATGAAGACATCCTGCGCAGCGCAGCCCGCCATCCTGTGGCCGCCCGGTCCTGGTTGAAGCGCGCCTTCGATGTCGTGGGGGCAGGGTGCGGCTTGGTGTTGCTGGCGCCGCTGCTGCTCTTCGTCGCAATGTTGATCCGGCTCGACAGCCCCGGCCCGGTACTGTTTCCGCAGGACCGCTACGGCCTTGGCGGCCGCACCTTCCGCATCTACAAGTTCCGCACCATGACGGCGGCGGCGAGCCGGGAGGCGTTTCGCCAGGCCACGGTTGGGGACGCGCGCATCACGCGTCTTGGCAACATTCTTCGCCGGACCAGCATCGACGAGCTGCCGCAGCTCTTCAATGTTCTTCTCGGCGACATGTCGCTGATTGGCCCGCGTCCGCATCCGCTGGCGCTCGACGAACACTATCGGAACATCCTCCCGGGCTACATGACCCGCTATGCCGTTCGTCCGGGCATGAGCGGACTCGCCCAGGTCACCGGCCATCGCGGCCCGACGCCGACCGAAGAATCCATGGCCGCCCGTCTCGCGCGCGATCTTCAGTATATCGAGACATGGTCCTTCCTCCTCGATCTCCGCATCCTGTTCGCGACGGTTCTTCCCTGGTGGTCGCCGTGGAAGTCGGAGGCGCGCCGTGGAAGTTGAAAGGGGAACGCCGCGGTTCGAACTGATCGTCGGCCTGCATGACCTTGCCGAAGAGCCGGACGCGCGCGACGACGAGCTGACGTCCTGGATGCCGTTTTCGGCGGCGCGGCCGCTTCTCGACGACCTGCTCGCCATGAGCCGGAAGACCGGTACGCGGTTGAGGATCACCAGCGACGACGCCTTTCGCTCCGACATCGATCTGCTCGCCCCATGGCTCGCACGCAACGGCGTCGCTGGCGCCTTCTTCGTGCCGACGCGTTTCCTCGGCCGTCCTGGTCGCCTCACGGTTGACGACATCCGGGCGCTCGACGCTCTCGGTATGGAAATCGGCGTGCATGGCGCCGCTCATCTCGACTGGACCTCCATATCGGAGCGGGAGTTCGTCGATGACGTGAAGGAGGGAAGGGCCGCACTGGAAGGGATATTGGGGCGACCGGTCGATGTGGTAGCCCCGCCCTTCGGTCGCTTCGACGCCCGCATACTCGATCATCTGTTCGCCATGGGCTTTCGCGAGGTGCATACTTGCCGCCCGGGCCTTGCCCTGACGTCGGTGGCGATCAAGCCGCGTAACATGCTGAAGATTGGAAACGAGCAGGCATTGCTCGCCGTGGGCACCCGTCGGGGCAATTGGTACGACGCAACTCGGTGTCGTCTGCGCTACCTGTCGGTTCGGCTGAAAACCTTTGCCGGTCTGCCATGAAGCGTGCCGTCTTTCTTTCCCTCGTCGATCAGGCTCTGAACAGCGCCTTCAACCTGTTGCTGAACCTGGCCTTCATTGCGTTCGCCACGCCCGATGAGTTCGGCCGCTTCGCCTTTCTGCTCGCAGGTAGTTTTTTCGCTGCCTCGGCCCAGAACGCGCTCGTCGTCATGCCGCTCAACTATCTGTTGCCCGGACGGGAACCGCAGGAGGCGGATGCGGCCCTGTCGATGCTCACCTCGGCCAATCTTGTGCTCGTGCTGCTGGTGATGCCGGCAAGCTTCGGTCTTGCTGCCGTTATCGGTGCCGACATGTCGCTATCGCTGGCCGCGATTGCCTACTTCGGCACGCTGATGGTTCGCGAGTACGTCCGCAATCTCATGGTGGTGAAGGGGAGCGTCCATCTCACGCTCCTCTATGATGCGATTGCAATCGTGGCGACGGTGGTGTTCGCGGTGGCGTTCTGGCAAGTCCTGCCGCCTGCCACGGCCACTCTTGCAGCGCTGTCGGCCGGCAACTGCCTGTCCTTCATCTGCTGTCGTTTCGACCTCAAGGCCGATTTCGGCCGGTTCTCTTCCCATCTGTCCGCCTACCGGGGCGTTTGGAAGGATACCCGCTGGGCGCTGCAAGGTGCGCTTCAGAATGAGGTCATGGCGCGCAGCCATGTCTTTCTGGTCGAAAGGATGCGCGACGCCGCGGCGCTTGGCATGCTCAACGCCGGGCGGGTCGGCGTGTCGCCGCTGCTTCTGGTTGGAACGGCCTGGTGCCGGGTCGCCCGACCGCGCTTGGTAGAAAAACTGGCGAGAGGCGAGGTCGCCTCGGTACTGCAGCTTCTCCGCTCCGGCATGGTGGTCATCGCCGGTGCGGCGGCGCTCTATGGCCTGTTTCTCTGGGTCGCCTGGCCGTATATCGACGCCTATGCCTTCCGCGACCGCTATGGCGACATGGCCGGCAATCTCGTCTGCTGGTGGCTCTATGCCCTCGTTGTCGGCCAGACCTCGGTGATGGCGGCGTTGATGGAGGCCCGTCGGCAATTCCGCGCACTGGCCATCGTCGGCCTAGGCGGTGCGATAATAGCGCCGCTGCTGGTCTTCGCGCTGTTGGCCGTCGGGCTCGACGCCTCGACTGCCGCGCTCGGCCTCGCCGGCGTGGCACTGATGGAGTTTCTGGTTTTCGGCGCCCTGACGATGCGCGATCTCCGCTCGCCCGCCTTCGACGCGAACCGGCAAGGTGGTGTGCAATGAGCGACATCATCGCCCACGGGGGCATCGGACAGGGCTATCGTCGTCGTCTCGCCGCTTTGCTGCCGGCGGCCCATCTCGCCTACGTCTTGCTGATATGGCCGCTCGTCTACGCCCGTGGTTATGTGCCAGCCGATCTCGCCACCGGTCCGGTGGCGGAGGCGCAACCGGCGCTCCTCAATCGTCTCTTCTTCCCAGCGCTAGCCGTTCTCGCAGTGATCCTGTTGGTTGCCGAACGCCATCGGATCGGCCGTTTCAGGCTGTTCGGCGCCTGTCTGCTTCTCGCCTTCTTCGGCTACCTGGCGCTCACTGCCGCCTGGGCGCTCGCACCGTCGACGACCTTGACCCGGCTTTCGCTCTACGTCCTCCTGATACTGAGCCTGATACCGGCGGTGCTGCTGGCCGACTGCCTGGACGACGTCTTGAGGCCGATGTTCTGGGTAACGGTCGCCGCCGTTGTCGTGAATGTCGTTTCGATTGCCGTCATACCAACGACGTCCATTGGTTTTCCGGGGATCTACACCCACAAGAACGCGCTCGGGGCCAACGCAGCCATAGCCGGCCTGTTCGCAATCTATGCCATGACGCGCGCCGATCATCGTATCAGGGTGGCGGGTTTTCTGTGCCTGCCGGCGATCCTCGGGTTGCTGCTGATCAGCCACTCCAAGACTTCGCTCGGGCTGCTGCTGCTCGTTCCACCGACAGCCGTTCTCGCCGTTGCCATACGTCGTCGCCTCAGGATCTCGCTTCCGATCCTGATGGTCATCCTGACCATTCCTGCGGCCTTTCTGGTGAGCGGCGGCATCCCAGGGTTCGACTACCGCGACGTGTCGCGCGCGGTGAGCGGAGACCCAACCTTCACTGGCCGCACCGACCTTTGGAAGTTTTCGGCCACCCATATCGCGGAGCGGCCCTTGACCGGTTGGGGGTTCCAGTCGTTCTGGGGTATCGGGCCGGCGTCTCCGGCGTCGCGAATGACCGATACCTTCATTGCCCGCGCCCCGCATTCGCACAACGGTTATGTCGATATGGCACTCGAAGGCGGAGTGATCGCGGTGGCGATGCTCCTTTCCATCATTCTGATGATCGCTTGGTGGATCGATCGTCTGGTCGACCGGGATGTCGGCGCCGGCATCCTGATGACGTCCTGCCTTTTCTACCTGCTTTGGCAGAATCTGCTTGAAACCGATTGGCTACACGGCATGACCACTTCGAACGTCATCTTCATGCTGATGATGGTGTCGGCCGTGACGCTACGCAATGGAAGGGCGCTGACGTGATTTCCATTCTCATCGCCAGCATGGGCCGCCCCTTCCTGCTCTCGACGCTCGAAAGTCTGGCCAAGACCCGGATTCCGGACGGCGAATCCGTCGAAGTGGTCATCGCCGACGACAGTCCCGACGGCAAGGTGGCCGAACTTGTCTCCGGCCGCGATCTTGGGCTGCCGCTCCGTGTCGTGCCCGTCGGTGCCGGCAACGTCTCGCATGCCCGCAATGCCTGCCTCGATGCGGCGACCGGCGACTGGCTCATCTTCGTCGACGATGACGAAACGGTCGAACCGGACTGGCTCGAAGGCCATCTCTCGGCCGCGCGCGACTTTGCGGCCGACGCCGTGTTCGGGCCCGTCTTCCCGCGCTATCCCAACGGCACGCCCGAGTGGTTCGCCGCCGCCGATCCGCTCTTCCAGGACTGGAACTGGAACGACGACGGTCGCCCCCATCCGAACGGGCGCACCGGTAACACCTTGATCCGCCGGTCGGCGCTCGGCGATTTGCGGTTCGACCCCGCCTTCGGCCGGACGGGTGGCGAGGATCACGACTTCTTCCTTCGCTTCGCCGCTGCCGGTAATCGCATGGTGGTCACCAACCGAGCCCGCGCTTACGAAGACATTCCGCCGGATCGGGCCACGCCGACCTATGCTCTCCGCCGAGCCGTCCGGGGTGGCCAGATCTATGCCGAGACGCGCCTGAGGGATGGCGGTCGGGCGGCACGTCTCGCGTTGACCGTCGATGCCGTTATGAAACTCGCGGTCGGTACGGGGCTCTGGCTGATCCTGAGGCCGTTCGATCGGGCGAGGGCGTTCCGCTACGGCAAGCGCGCCGCCGTCAACATCGGCAAGCTCAAGGGGGTCGTCGGTTCGCGGCCGATGGCGGCGTGGGGATGAGGGACGCGGCAATCGGCAGCAAGGAACCGGCGAGCGGCCTCCGGCCGACGATCCTGCACATCTCCTCCGATTACCTCGATCCCATCCGACCACCGCCGATCACCGACGCGGTGGTCCGGCTCGTCGACCGCATGATCGATCATCCGCAGGTGGTCGTATCCCTTCAGCGCGTCGTCGATCCGCGCCGGGTCGAGTGGCGCGACTTCGGCGATTTCCAAGGACGACGGCTGATCGTCTATCGCTATTTTGCGCCGCCATTCGGCATCGGCATGGCCGCCTGCCAATTTGCGGTTGCGCGCCGGATCAGCCGTTTTCTCGCGGCCGAACGGATCCGGCCGGATATCGTGCACAGCCATCGCTTCACCTTCGAGGGGATTGCCGGCTGGCTCGTCGCCCGCCGTTTCGGCGCGGCGCTGTTCTGCTCGATGCGGGGCGAGGTGGAACGCAAGGTGTTCCGTTCCAAGCCGACCTATCGTCCGTGGTTTCGACGCATCGCGCGCGATGCCGCCAGAATCTACCACGTGTCCGCCTGGTACCGGAGCGGCTTCGAACGCTACACCGGCGTCGATCCTCGGAAGACCGACCTTCTGCCCAACATCGTCTTCAACGCACGGCCTGTCATCGAGCCGGAGCCGCCGAGACCGATCATCGTGGCCCCGATGTCGCTGCGAGCGATCGACAAGAAGGGGCTGCCGGAGCTGATCGCCGCGTTCGCCCGCGTCCGCGATCGACTTTCCGATGTGAGCCTCGAGGTGATCGGCGAGGGGCCGCAGGACGCTTTGGCTCGCGTGCGGGCCTTGATCGCCGCGCATGGGCTTGAGGGGCGAGTGCTGTTGCGTGATTTCATGCCGCACGATGACTTGCTCGCGCATCTCGGCGGCACTCTTGCCATGGCGCTGCCCTCGCATCAGGAGACTTTCGGCATGGTCTATCCGGAGGCCCTGTTCGCCGGCACACCCATTCTCCACACGCTCGGCTCCGGCATCGACGGCTATCTCGACGGGCTCGATGTGGGTGTCGGGGTCCGGCCGGGCAACACGTCGGACATCGCCGCCGCCCTCGTGAAACTGGTCGAGGACAATGCCGCGTACCGCGCGAGGATCGCTGCCGCTTCCGCGGTTCTCTACGAGCGCCTTGCTCCGGAGCGGACGATCGCCCGCTATCGGGCGGCGGTAGCCGAAGCGGTCAGGACGAGCCCGAGCGACGTTGCCTCAGATAGATGAGGAAGACCTTGGGGCCATCCACGAGATAGCGGCGCCACAGGCGACGCGGCTCGGACAGCAACCGGTGCAGCCATTCGAGCCCCAGCCGCTGCCAGCCATCCGGTGCCCGGGGCAACGTGCCGCTCAGGAAGTCGACGGCGGCGCCGACGCAGAGAATGACGCCGCCCTTGTTCTGCCGTGCCGCCCTTACGTCGGCGGCGAACAGTTCCTGCTTGGGAAACGACAGGCAGGAGAGCAGGATCTGCCAGTCGCCTTCGGCCGCCATCGCGACGGTCTTTCTCCATTCCTCCGTGCCCGGCACCAGCCGCGCTGGCGTCTCGATCAGCTGGAAGCGCCAATCGGGGAACCGGGACGCCATCGCTTCGGCCTGGACCTGGGAGGGACCGGCCATGGCGATGACGAGATCGCGGTTGCCCGGCGCCGCCAGCACGTCGGCCACCCGGTCGGTGCCGGTGCGCGGCGTCAGCGCCAGGCCGCTCCAGCGGCCGAGGCGGCCAAGCACCTTGCTGTCGCAGAGGAACAGATCGGCGGAGAGATAGGTCGCCACCGTTTCCGGCGGCAGTTGCCGGTCGAGCGCCACCACATGGTGGACGTTCGGCGTCACCAGCATCCTGGTCCGGTCCCCGCGCGCCGCATCGACGATCAGTTGGACGATGTCGTCGATCGGTCCGCAGCTGAAGGAAATGCCGAGAAAGGGATGGACGTGGGTCACGGTTTTTCCCCGCCGCAGAGGTGTTCGGCGAGCCTCACGGCGAAGGCGGCGATGCTGAGCGTCGGATTGCACTGTCCTGATGTCGGAAACACCGCCGAACTCACGACATAGAGATTGTCGACGCCGAAACAGCGGAGATCCGGATCGACGACACCATCCTCGGGGCGAGCGGCCATGCGGGCGGTGCCGATCTGGTGCGTGCCGTGGGCGGCAAGCGCCAGGATGGCATCCACCGTCTCTTCGGGAGGCTGCCGATACTCGAGACGGCCTGCCCCCGTCCGCGTCAGCCAGGCGGCGAGATGCTCGTGGGCGCGCCATACCGCCTCGGCGTCGGCACGGGCAAAGCGATAGTCGATGCGCAGCTTCGGCATGCCCAGGCGGTCGTAGTCCTCGGAGAGCGTGACGCGGCTGTCGGGCTGGGGGATCTGTTCGGCATGGTAGGACAGACCGTAGCGTCGTGCCGCGTTGCGGACGAAGAAGCCCGGCATCGGCGGGCGAGCCACATAGCGCCGGTAGAGAAAGGTGGTCAGGCTGAGGGCGGCGCGTGGCAGGTCGCGGACGATGTTGACGACGTGCGGCCAGATGGCGAGATCGTCGGGAATATGCCTCTTCCGGATCGCCTCGGCGATGAACAGTCGTCCGATCGGCTTCAGGGCAAAGGCGAAGCAGACCGCCGACAGCAGGCCGCTCTTGTGGCGGGCATCGGCTACCGGCGGCACAACCGGCCAGAAGGAAACGTTGGGGAGACCGTGCTCGCGTTGCGCGGCGTCCGACGGAATCAGCCGTCTGCGGGCATAGGAGCCGTGCTCGTCGAGGTAAAAGTCATAGGCTGCGTCGAGGGCGTCGGACGCGAAGGTGATGTCGGCAACCTCGCCGATCACATGGCCCATGTAGTAGCGGCCGAGCGGTCCATCCTTGCCACCGAAGAGGTGAGGGTGCTTGCTCTGGAGAGCCAGCAGTTGGCGCGTGCTTTCAAGGCCGCCGGCGGCGAGCGCGACCGTCTTCACCGGCAACGTACGTCGCGTGCCGTCGCGGTCGGCCACCGTCAGGCTGGCGATGCGTCCGCTTTCGAAGGTCATATCGACGACGGTGGCGTTGAGACGAACGTCGATCAGCGATGAACGCTCGATATCGGCCGCATGCGCCACCTGAATGGCGGCAACGCGCGAAAAGCGCTCAAGTCGCGTGTAGTCGATGGCATCGTCGTCGATGTCGACGTTGTCAATCGGCGCCCGGAATACGTCGGCGCCGGCTGTGAGATAGTCGACGGCCTTATCGTAATAGGGGGCAATGTCCGCATGCCCGATCGGCCAGGTGGCATCGGTGAACTTCGGGCGGGCCTCGAAGTCGATGGGGTCGAACGGCTGGCATCGGACCGCCCAGAGGTTGGAGGTGCCGCCCAACTGCCGGGAAACCGCGATCGACATGTCGTCGTGGCGCAATGGGTCGACGATGTCGGCATCCGACAGGCCCTGCTGCAGGCGGTCGGGCCGCGCCGAACCGGACTCCAGCACCAGAACGCGTTTTCCGAGTCGCTCCGCTTCGAGAGCCAGCACGAGGCCGGCGGGGCCGGATCCCACGATGCAGATGTCGTGATCGGCAATGGGCGGGGCCGTCAACGAGGTCGAGATCAAAGTCTATTCCTCTGTTTTTTCAAGCTATCTGCGGCCGGACGGGCGGCGTCAAGGGGCGGACAGGATTCTCTCTGCCAGTTGCGGGGCGGCAGGGTCGGGTGGCTCGGAGGCGAGCCGAAGATTGTGGGCGAGATGGCCGGCCGAAAACATCGAGGATAGCACCACGCCTTCCGGATTGACCGCGAAGGCCCGTCGCATGAGAAGCGTCGTTGCAATCTCCTCCGGTCGCTCGCCATAGCCGGCAGCGGTGGCCTCTGCCGCCAGCGCCGGATATTTCCTAAGCCGGTTTATCATTCTGTCTCTGGCGCCGCCGACGCCAAACACCGAATGGATGATGCGGCCGGCTGGCCGGTCCAGCGCCTCGTTGAGGGCCGGCAACTGCCGCCCGTCCGGGTCGTCGGCGATCTGGAAGAAAGTGAACACCGGGAGAGCCACCGCCGAAAGCGCCGCGTTGAGGGATCCGGCCATCGATATGTGACACGCGTCGCCGCGCGCCAGGATCCGTTCCAGGGCGCGGATGACGTCGTCGCGGTCGAGATCGGCCGGGTCGGGGTCGTGCAGCGCAAAGACGTCGAGATGGTCGGTGCGCAATCGCTTCAGCGACGAGGCGATGGAAGCTTCAAGGAACTCGCCGCTGAGTGCGACGCGCCGGTTTCGCGTCGCTTTGATCGATCGGAAGCGGCGCGACAGCCCACGCGCTACCGAGACCAGGGGGCGGCCGAGATCGTAGGCGAGCCGCATCAGTCCGTTGTTCTTGGGCGGCACAAGCCCGGCCTTGGAGCAGAGAAACAGATCGTCGCGGTGGGCGGCGACGAAGGGCGCCAGGATCTCCTCGGCCCGGCCGGCGCCATAGGATGGAGCGACGTCGTACCAGGTGACGCCGCCTTCGAACGCCGCCTCCAGCATGCGCCGGCCCAGCGTCGGCGATATGCGCGATCCGAGCGACGCGCAACCCAGGCCGATCGGTGACGTCCTGATATCCGTCCCCGGAATGACGATCGTTCGCATCGCACGAGATCTCCGATGAAGCCGCCGCCGGTCGGTGCGACGGCTGGTTCGCCAACCGACCCGCGAGGTCGGTCAAGCAGACTTGGCGCCCTTGTCTTTGCTGACGCGCGCTTCGGCAAGAGGCTTCAGGCGGGCGCGGACCGCCACCTTGAGCCGCCAAAAAAGATAGTAGGCTCGACCTGCGAGGGTCTTGGGGAAGAGCGCATCGTGAAGCGGGATTTCCTCGCAGCCGAAACGGCGCTTGTAGTCCATGTCGCCAATGGACAGGTCGAAGCAGTCGTAGCCGGCAGCACGGAAATGCTCGATGGTCTCGGAAAACAGCTGGAGCCCGGGCGAGTAATGCTTCCACGGGCCGAGCTTGGAGGCTGTAAGCGTCGCCACGATGCACCGTCCCACGCAGATGCCGAACAGATAGGCGATCGGTTCGCCGTCGGCCTCCAGCTTTGACAGCCAACCCTGGCAAGTTCCGCCTTGGCCATTGAGAAGGCTGAGATAAATGTTGGACCATTCGTCCTGGGACAGGATGTCCTTGCGCCCCTTTTCCTCGGTACTGGTCGTTCTCAGGTCCCTGAACGCGGCAATGTCGGCGCTGTTTATCTCGCTTCCCATGGCCAGCGAAAAGTCTCGTCGATGCGCCTGGGCAAGATTTTTCGTGCTGCGGCGCAAATTGGCCCGAAACTTGGCCGGACGGGCCGCAGCAAGGTCCTGGGCACTGCGGCCGGCCAGTTCGATCTTCCACGCCGAAAGCCGAAGGCGCGCCGCGTTGGATAGGCGAACGAACGGGTTCAGCCCTCCCTCGAATCGCTCGGGCATACGGTTGCAATAGAGCAGGTCGACGCCGGGAATCGCGACGAGCACCGCCTGAACGATGTCGTGAAGGTCGTCCTGAGCGAGCGAGCTGTCGAAAACCGGCGAGCAAAAATCGATCGGTCTGGCATCTGTCCGAAGCCAGCGCAGTCCGAACTGGCGCGATCGCAGCATTACGAAGAGGGCGACAGGGCGGCGGTCTAGCGATCGCACCAAAGCCACCACCGGCGCATCGGCGCCGTTGGCCAGAAGCTGCCGAATGAAGAGATGCATGAAGCCGTAACTCTGGAACGGCGTTGCATTGTGCTGGCCGACCAATGTCGACCATTCGGCTTCGAGACCATCGATATTGTCATGGACCTCGACGAGCCAACTGCCCCCTGAACGCGCCATTGCGACCTCTGCCTACCCCGGATGCCGCCACTATAGCGACAACCGATCTCAGCGGCCACGCTGTCATGCGTCGCGCAGGCCGTCATGTGCTGGCAAGGCCGCCGGCCGTCCGAGATCAGGCGGCCCGTGCGGCGCGATCAGGGCGATGGCCGACAGAGGCTGAGGGATGGCGTGGTGACAGCAGTGGTCTGCCGATCTCTCCTGACGCTCACGAGGCCGACGATGCCGGTCTCGCACGGTGGTCCTGGGATAATCACTGCGGCCGAGAATTGGTCGCCAGCGCCTTGCTTTCCGCCGGATTGCCAGCTCGGCGAACCGGCGTTAAAAGATGAGTGCACAAATCAAGTTTATAGGTTTGAATACCGACAGGTTTGAAATAGCACTGACATTGAGAGGCGTTTGCAATAAGTGCCGATGTCTGTCCTCGGGCAGTTCGGCCGGTGGTCGCCCTTGGCGGACATCGGTGCCGATGAGTGTGGGGCCATAGTCCGGGCTCCGCCAAACATGCATGTGGGACTCATGCCGAAGTTGATGGAAGCCTGTCCGTACCGCAGAGTTCAGGGGCCAGTTCGATGACCGATTCCGTTCACGCGCCCGTCCGGCGCTCGCTTGCTTTCCTGTTGGCCGCGACCTTGGCAACTGCCGCCGGCCCGGCGTTTGCGCAGTCCTCTTCGGCGGGCACCTTCTCGTTGGAGCTGAACCGGCTGGATGCCGTGGCCGACGATTGCCGCGTGACACTGGTGGAGAAGAACGGCACCCAGTCGGCTTTCGCTGCCCTGAAACTCGATCTCGTCGTGTTCGACGCCGCCGGCATCGTCACCAAGCGGGTCGGGGTCGACGCCGGACCGCTCAAGGCGGGCCGAACTGTGGTCAAGACGTTTGACCTCAAGGGCCTTGCCTGCGACGGCGTCGGCCGGCTGCTGATCAACGATGTGCTGGCCTGCGAGGCGGAGGGGATCGCAGCCGATGCCTGCCTTGACCTCGTGGAGCCGCGTTCGCGCGTCGCCGCCCCCTTCGACAAGTGAGGCAATGATGAACCCCGACACTCTCGCCGCAGCCGGTGCGGCCGCCGTTGCCCTGCCGCACGATCTGACGCCCTTCGGCATGTTCATGGCCGCCGATCTGGTGGTCAAGGCGGTGATGGTCGGCCTGATCGCCGCCTCGCTGGTCACCTGGGTGATCCTGGTCGGCAAGGTGCTGGAGCTCTCGGCCCTCGGCCGGGCGGCCCGGCGCGGCATCGCGGTGGTTGCCGGCGAGGCCGGCATTGCCGGTCTCGTCCGTCATACTCGCCTGCCGCGACCGCTCGCCCTGATGCTGGCCGAGGTCGGCGAGGAGATCGATCAAACGGGAACGACCGGTAGCGGCCCGGTTGCCGGCGGCCTCGTCGAGCGGGTGCGTTCGCGCCTGGCCCGTTTTGAAGCGGCTGCCGGTCGCAGGGCGATGGCCGGTACCGGCCTTCTCGCCACCATCGGTTCGACGGCGCCCTTCGTCGGCCTGTTCGGTACGGTCTGGGGCATCATGAATGCCTTCGTCGGCATCTCCGAAAGCCAGACGACCAATCTCGCTGTGGTGGCGCCGGGCATCGCCGAGGCACTGCTCGCCACCGCCACCGGCCTTGTCGCGGCCATACCAGCGGTGGTGGTCTACAACCACCTCGCCCGACGGACCACCGCCTACCGCGCCGAGATGACCGACCTTTCCGAAGGCCTCATCCGCACCTTGTCGCGCGATCTCGAAACCGGCCGGCTCGACGCCCGTCTGCTTGCCCGATGACGCGAAGATACGGCCGGCTTCGTCGGCCCGGCCCCTGAAGGAGAACCCGCCATGGCTGCCCGGCTCGATGACGGAACCGAGCTTTCCGAGAACCACGAAATCAATGTGACGCCCTTCATCGACGTCATGCTGGTGCTGCTGATCATCTTCATGGTGGCGGCGCCGCTCGCGACCGTCGATGTGCCGGTCGATCTGCCAGGTTCGACGGCCGCGGCCGCTCCGCGCCCTGACAAGCCGCTCTACGTGACGGTGGGCGAGGATCTGACGATCAGCGTCGGCGAGGACAAGGTTGCGCGCGAGGCGCTGGCAAGCCGTCTCGACGAGGCGACGGGCGGCGACAAAGCCGAGCGCATTTTCCTCCGTGCCGACAAGACGGTGGCCTATGGCGACCTGACGGAGGCGATGAACCTTCTGAGGGCGGCCGGCTACCTCAAGGTGGCGCTGGTCGGCATCGAGCGGGTCGCAAGTCCCGTTCCGGCCGGCGGCTGAGCCGTTTTTCAAGACGCCGAGAGACCGAACCGATCCGATGGGCATTCCTTCAGGAACGATGGCCAACCTGTTGTCTCGACGATCGGGGCTTGCCCGCTGGTCGCTGGCCGGTGCGGTCGGTCTGGCGTTGCACGGCACGGCGCTCTGGTGGCTCGTTCCCACTGATGGTCCTTCGGCGGCGGTGGCTGCGCCGGAGGCCGTGGTGATGATCGACCTGCCACCGGAACCGGAGTTGCCGCCGCTCGAAAGCGTCGAGCAGGCGGCCGTCGAGGAGGTGGCCGAGGTTCCCGTTGAGGACGTCGTCGACCTCGCGCCCGAGCCGGAGCCAGCCGAGGCGCTTCCTGTTCCAGATGAGATCGAGACGGTAGAACCGGTCGAGGATCTGGTCGAAGCGCCGCCCGAGCCGGTCGATGCGCCTCTGCCCAAGCCGGACATGCTGCCGCCGTCGGAGGTGGCCGTGCCGCTGCCACCGAGCCCTCCGCCGGAGATGGTCGAGACGGCCGAGGTCAAGCCCAAGCCCGAACAGAAAAAGCCCGAGCGCAGGAAGCCGGCGCCCAAGATGCAGCCGGAAGCGAAACCGACGCCACCGGCCGACGCCCAGGCAGCCGGTGCCGGAGCGGGGCGAGAGACTGTCGATGCGCTCGCCGCCTATCGCAGCTCGGTCCGGCGGGCAATCGTCGGCAAGCGCCGCGCGAGCGACGCCGATGGCGCCATTGGTCGGGCGACGGTGTCGCTGTCCATTGGCCGCGATGGCTCCATCATTGGTCTTTCCGTGGGAGGGGCTCCCGCCGTCACAGCCGCCGCCGAACGTCTCATTCGCCGTGTCGGCGCCTTCCCGCCCGTTCCCCACTCACTCGATGTGCCTTTCAAGGTGTCGGTTCCGATCGAGTTCAAGAGGGATTGACAGCCGGCAGGCCAGGGCTCGGGCGGACGCGGCCTTCGATGCCTCGGTGACGATTTGTGAGAACAATCAAACCTTGGGTCTGAAGTTTGCGTTTTCGCAATGTTCGGCGGGGTAAAAACCCGTAATATGAACATCAGAATCCACAAACGAGGCTGAAAAAATGAAAACTCTCCTCCTCGCCGCCGCTGCCATCGCGATCGCAGTCCTGCCCGCCAATGCTGCGGACATTCAGGTGAAGATGCTCAACAAGGGCGCCAAGGGCATGATGGTGTTCGAGCCGGACCTCGTGAAGGTTCAGCCGGGCGATACCGTGACCTTCGTCGCCACAGATCCCGGACATGATGCCCAGAGCGTTCCGGGCATGCTGCCCGAAGGCGCCCAGCCTTTCGAGGGCAAGATCGGCAAGGACCTTACCGTGACCTTTACCCAGCCGGGCGTCTATGGCGTCAAGTGCAAGCCGCATTACGTCATGGGCATGGTTGGCGTCGTCGTCGTGGGCGATCCCTCGTCGAACCTCGAAGCGGCCAAGCAGGCCAAGAACCCTGGCAAGGCTGGCAAGCTGTTCACCGAACTGCTCGGCAGCCTCTGACATGACCAGCACCGCGGGGCGTTGGCACCTGCTTTCGGGTGCCTTCCGGCCATTCTTCATGCTGGCGGCGCTATGGATGGCGGGCTCGATCCTCATGTGGGTGCCCCTCTACATGGGGCATGTCGAGCTGCCCACCGCCTTCGCCCCGCGTGACTGGCATATCCACGCCATGCTGTTCGGTGGCGTGCCGCCGATCATCGCCGGCTTCACGCTCACCGCCGTGTCGAGCTGGACCGGCCGGCCGACCATAACCGGCCGCCCCCTCGCCATGCTGGCGTTGGTTTGGCTGGCGGGACGGATCGCCGTGTCCGTGTCGGCCTTGATCGGGCCGATCGCCGCGGCGCTGATCGATCTTGCCTTCCCTCTCGGACTTGCCACCGTGCTTGGGCGCGAGGTGGTGTTGGCCGGCAACTGGCGGAATCTGCGAGTCGTCGGCCTCGTGCTGCTTTTGGCGCTGGCCGATGCCGGCTTCCATGCCGAGGCAGCGTTCGACGGTCTCGCCAACGTCTCCATTCGGGTCGCTCTGTCGGCGGTGCTGATGCTCATCCTGCTGATGGGGGGACGCATCACGCCCGCGTTCACCCGCAACTGGCTGAAAGCGCGGGGCGAAACGCGCTTTCCCACAGCTTTTAACCGCTTCGATGCCGCCGCAATGGTTGTTTCGGGGCTTGCCTTCGTGGCGTGGACGGTCGTTCCGGACTGGATCGGTACGGCCATCGCCCTGGGGCTCGCCGGCCTGATGACGGCCGCGAGACTTACTCGCTGGAGAGGGCTTGCCACGCGACGCGAACCGATGCTGTTGGTGCTGCACGTCGCGATCGCCTCGATCGCCGTCGGCTTCGTCGTCGAGGCGCTGGCCATTGTTTGGCCCGTCGTGGTCGATCCTGCCGCCGCTCTGCATCTTTGGACCGCCGGCAGCGTCGGTCTGACGGTGCTCGGCGTGATGACGCGGGTGAGCCGAGGCCATACCGGCCGGCCGCTCTCCGCCGGCAAGCTTGAGGTCTTCATCTACGCCTTGGTATCGGCCGGAGCGCTGCTGCGCGTGGCGGCGCCCTACGCGGACGCGGCCTATTACCACCTTATCGGTTGCGCCGGGGCGTTGTGGGCGGCTGCCTTTCTGGCTTTCGCCATCGGTTATGCCCGCGTACTCGCCGGGCCGCGGGCCGATCGGCCCTTGTGATCTACACCAATCGAATTTGTGCCAGCGCAACGAAGGTCCAAGCCGTCTCGTGAAAACATGATGGCATAGTTCATATTCGTGCGATTCCGGGGAGGGGCGAGATGAGACCGACGGATACAGCGACGCCCTGGCTTGTCAGGTTTGTGACGTCCCTTTGCCTGGCACTTGTTCTGGCGCTCGTCGCCATGCCGTCTCAGGCAGCCGGCCTCGCCGATTTCCTTGGCAAGGCGACCCCTTCCGACTTGGTCCCCGGGGCGGATGCCTATGGCCCCGTGCGCGACGACATGCCTGTCGTTCCTGCCCTCAGGGCAGGCGAGCGCATCGGATGGGTGTTTCTCAACACCGACTTCGTGCCGGCGACAGGCTATTCCGGCAAGCCGATTCATATTCTCGTCGGTGTCGATGATCACGCGGTGATCACCGGCGCCCGTCTCGTCAAGCACTCCGAGCCGATCGTCCTCGTCGGCATTCCCGAGGCCAAGATCACGGCGGTGATCGCGAAATACACCGGTCTCGACCTGAAGCGCGAGGCGGACGGCCCCGCTCATGATCTCGACATTGTCTCCGGTGCCACCGTCACCATCATGGTGATCGACGATTCGGTCCGCCGGTCCGGCCTGAAGGCCGCTCGCACTCTCGGGCTCGAAGGGTTTGCAGCGGCGGGCGCCGGCCCCGCTGCCGACCTGAAGATGGTGGATCGCAGCAAGGACGCGGTCAGCGACTGGACGACGCTCACCGGCGATGGCTCGGTGCGCCGGTTCAACATGTCGGTGGCCGAGATCAACGCCGCCTTCGAAAAGCAGGGTGATCCCCGTGCCGCCTCCCATCGCGAGGCTGGCGCCGATGCCGACCCTTACATCGACATCTATGTCGGACTGGCCAGCCAGCCGTCGATCGGCCGGACTCTGCTTGGAGACGCCGCCTATGCCAACCTGATGCGCCGGCTTGGCGAAGGCGACGAGGCGATCTTCGTGGCCAGTACCGGGCACTGGTCCTTCAAGGGCTCGGGCTATGTGCGCGGCGGCATCTTCGACCGCATCACGGTGCTGCAGGGGGAGACGACGATCCGTTTCCGCGACAAGGACCATTTGCGTGTCGTCCGCATGGCGCCCGCCGATGCTCCCACCTTCAACGAGATGGATCTTTTCGTCATTCCCAAGGCATCCGGCTTTGATGCTACGGCGCCCTGGCGGTTGCAGCTGTTGGCCTCGCGCGCCGTCGGCGCCATCGACAAGCTGTTCCTGACCTATGACGTCGACTACGCGCTGCCATCCGGCTACCTCGTCGCGGCGCCGAAACCGGCGACCGTCACGCCGGTCGTGACGCCCGCGGCGGAGGTTGCTTCCGCCGACGACGTACCGGCCCGTGACCGTCTCTGGCTCCGCATCTGGGAGGCCAAGCGCACCGAGGTCGCCATTCTCGTCGCCGCATTGGCGGCGCTGACCGGCATCTTCTTCTTCCAGACCTTCGCGACGAAGAACGAGCGGGTGTTCCGGGTCATCCGGCTCAGCTACCTCGCCTTCACGCTTGTCTTCATCGGCTGGTACGCCAACGCCCAGCTCTCGGTGGTCAACCTGCTCGCCGTCCTGTCGGCCGTGGTCAGCGATTTCCGCTGGGAAACCTTCCTGATGGATCCACTGATCTTCATCCTGTGGTTCGCGGTGGCGGCGGCCCTGCTGTTCTGGGCACGCGGCGCCTATTGCGGCTGGCTCTGCCCGTTCGGCGCCTTGCAGGAGTGGTCGAACCAGATCGCCCGCTGGATGCGCATACCGCAGATCCGCCTGCCCTGGGGCCTGCACGAGCGCCTCTGGCCGATCAAGTACGTGATCTTCCTCGGTCTTCTCGGCATCTCCTTCTATTCGCTCGACATGGCCGAGCATTATGCCGAGGTCGAGCCTTTCAAGACGGCGATCATCCTGAAGTTCGATCGTCCCTGGCCCTACGTGCTGTTTGCGCTCGCCATGCTCGCACCGGGCCTGTTCATCGAGCGCTTCTATTGCCGCTACGTCTGTCCGCTCGGCGGCGGCCTCGCCATCCCGGCCCGGCTGCACATGTTCCGCTGGCTCAAGCGCTATCGGGAATGCGGCAATCCCTGCCAGACCTGCGCCCATGAATGTCCGGTGCAGGCGATCCACCCGACGGGTGAGATCAACCCCAACGAATGCGTCTCCTGTCTGCACTGCCAGGTGCTCTACCGCAGCACGACCCGCTGCCCGGTGGTGATCGGCAAACTGCGCAAGCGGGAGCGCTTCGAACGCCAGAACGGTCTCGCCCAGACGGGGGCAGCGGCAACCGGCGGCAGTTCTGCCATCCGGAGCGAAGTGGGCGGTTCGGCACAAGCGTGAGAAAGAAAACCGAGGAGAGCACGATGACTGAAGAGACGAACAATCTGTCCCGCCGGTCGCTTTTGGGCGGCACGGCCAAGACCGCGGTGTTCGCGGGCGTCGCGGCCACCGCCGTCGGCGGCCTGATGGCAACCAACGGCAGCAAGGCAGCCGAGCCCGCCAACAAGGCCGAGGTGAAGCCCGGCGAACTCGACGAATACTATGGCTTCTGGTCGTCGGGACAGACCGGCGAGCTGCGCATTCTCGGCGTGCCGTCGATGCGCGAGATGATGCGCGTGCCGGTGTTCAACCGCTGCTCGGCCACCGGTTGGGGCATGACCAACGAAAGCCTGAAGGTGCTGACCGAAGGCCTGTTGCCGGATACCAAGGAGCTTCTGGCCAAGCGCGGCCTCAAGACCTACCAGAACGGCGACCTGCACCATCCGCACATGTCGTTCACCGACGGCACCTACGATGGTCGCTACCTTTTCATGAACGACAAGGCCAACACGCGCATCGCCCGCGTGCGCTGCGACGTGATGCGTTGCGACAAGATCATCGAGATCCCCAACGCGTCCGACATTCACGGCCTGCGCCCGCAGAAGTATCCGCGCACCGGCTACATCTTCGCCAACGGCGAACATGAGGCGCCGCTGGTCAACGACGGCAAGATCCTCGACGATCCCAAGCAGTACGTGAACATCTTCACAGCCGTCGACGGCGACAAGATGGAAGTCTCCTGGCAGGTCATCGTCTCGGGCAACCTCGACAACACCAGCCCCGACTATCATGGCAACTACGTCTTCTCGACGTCCTACAACTCCGAAATGGGCGTCAATCTCGCCGAGATGACCGCCAACGAGACCGACCATGTCGTCGTCTTCGACATCAAGGCGATCGAGGCGGGCGTCGCTGCCGGCGACTATCAGGAGCTGAACGGCGTCAAGGTGCTCGACGGCCGCAAGGACAAGAAGTCCAAGTACACCCGCTACATCCCGATTCCGAACAGCCCGCACGGCGTCAACGCGTCGCCGGACGGCAAGTACATCATGATCAACGGCAAGCTGTCGCCGACGGTATCGGTCATCGACGTCGCCAAGGTAGACGCGCTGTTCAAGGAAAACGCCGACCCGCGCTCCTGCGTCGTCGCCGAGCCGGAACTGGGCCTCGGCCCTCTCCATACGGCCTTCGACAATCGCGGCAATGCCTATACGACGCTGTTCCTCGACAGCCAGATCGTCAAGTGGGACATCGAGAAGGCCATCCGCGCCTACGGCGGCGAGAAGGTGGATCCGATCGTGCAGAAGATCGACGTTGCCTATCAGCCCGGCCACAACTCGACCTCCATGGGCGAAACCAAGGAAGCCGACGGCAAGTGGCTGGTGTCGATGAATAAGTTCTCCAAGGACCGTTACCTCAACGTCGGTCCGCTCAAGCCGGAGAACGAGCAGCTGATCGATATCTCCGGCGACGAGATGAAGCTGGTGCATGACAGCCCGACCTTTGCCGAGCCGCACGACAGCATTCTCGTGCGCGCCGACATCGTCAACCCGCTGTCGGTCTGGAAGCGCGACGACCCGTTCTTCGCCGATGCCGTGGCGCAGGCCAAGGCCGATGGCGTCGACATCGAGGCCGACAGCACGGTCATCCGCGACGGTAACAAGGTGCGCGTCTACATGACGTCGGTGGCGCCGGCCTTCGGTCTCGAAAGCTTCGAAGTCAACGAGGGCGACGAGGTGACCGTCTACGTCACCAACCTTGACGACGTTGACGACCTCACCCACGGCTTCACCGTCTCCAACTACGGTGTCGCCATGGAAGTTGCGCCGCAGGCCACGGCATCGGTGACCTTCACCGCCGACCGCCCCGGCGTGCATTGGTACTACTGCCAGTGGTTCTGTCACGCCCTCCACATGGAGATGCGTGGCCGCATGCTGGTGAAGCCGAAGGCCGTCTGAGGTAAGCCATGCAGCGCGCGCTCCGTCTCCTTGCCGTCCTTCTCAGTTGCACCGGTTCCGCCGGCGCCGCCGAGATCGTTGTCGGCGCTGGAGCGGGCGCGCTCCGCGAGGCCATTGAAGCCGCCGCGCCGGGGGATACCCTCCGGCTCGGCAATCACCAGTACGACGGCCCCGTCGTCATCGATCGGCCGCTGACGCTGATCGGAGATCGGGACAGCCGCATCGTCGGCAACGGCGAGGGCACCGTCGTTGCGGTAGAAGCCGACGATGTCACCCTGAAAGGCCTCTACATCACCGGTTCCGGTCGCCGGCTCGACCAGCTCGACAGCGGCATCGCCCTTGCCAAAGGGACGCGCCGCGGCCTGATCGAGGGTAACCGTGTCGTCATGAACCTGATCGGCGTCGACGTGCAGGGTGCCATCGATGCCACGGTGCGCGGCAACACCATCGTCGGGCGCACCGATCTCCATCGCGCCGAGATGGGCTCCGGCATCTACGTCTGGAATGCACCGGGGCTTCTGGTCGAGCACAACGATATCCGTCGCGGCCGCGACGGCATCTTCGTCTCGACCTCGATGAAGGCGCGCTATCGTTTCAACCGCATGCAGGAACTGCGCTTCGCCTTCCATTCGATGTACGCCAACGACATCGTGCTGGAGAACAACCTGTCACGCGGCAACACTCTGGGCTTCGCCTTCATGTTCTCGCGCAACGTGACGGCGACCGACAACCTTTCCGTGGGTGACGCCACCCACGGTCTGTTCCTCAACTCCGTCAGGGATTCGAAGCTCATACACAACGAAGTCCGCGACGGTGGCGAGAAATGCCTGTTCGTCTACGGGGCGACGCGCAACCGCTTCGAAGGCAATCGGCTGGAAGGCTGCGACATCGGTGTTCATCTGACCGGCGGCGCCTCCGAGAACGTGCTGACCGGCAATGCCGTCATTGGCAACCGCACGCAGGTGAAGTACGTCGGCACCCGCTGGCTCGAGTGGAGCGGATTACCCGAGACGGACGGAAAGACAAAAGCTCAGCGCGGCAATTACTGGTCCGATCACGTGGCCTTCGACATCGACGGCGACGGCATGGCCGACAGCCCCTACCGGCCCAACGATACGGTGGACATTCTGACCTGGAGCCAGCCGATGACCCGGCTGCTTCTCGGCGCGCCTGCGGTGCAACTGATCCGCTGGGCGCAATCGCGCTTTCCGGGCCTGCTGCCGGGCGGCGTCATCGACAGCCATCCGCTGATGTCGCCCGAAGGAACTGGGCCGCGTCCGCTGGCCACCCCTTTTGCGGTCGGCTTCATTCCCGTCGGGGAGAATTGACATGACGAATGCCACCATTCTCTCTGTCGAAGAGCTGACGATCCGCTTCGGCGCCGTGACGGCGGTCGACGGCGTCAGCCTCGGCGTTGCGCCGGGCGAACGGGTGGCGCTGCTCGGCCACAACGGCGCCGGCAAGTCGACCTTGTTCAAGACCGTTCTTGGCTTCCTGAAGCCGGCCGCCGGCCGCCTGTCCATTGGCGGCGCCGCTCCCGGTTCGGACACGGCACGGCGCGCGGTCAGCTACCTGCCCGAGCAGGTGGTGTTCCCGAAGGCTTTGACCGGCGCCGAGGTCCTCACCCATTTCGCGCGTCTGAAGGGCGTCGCACCGAAGGCGGCAATGCCGCTCCTGGAAACCGTCGGCATAGCCGATGCCGCCGGTCGGGCGGTCGGCACCTATTCCAAGGGGATGCGCCAGCGGCTCGGCCTCGCCCAGGCGCTGATCGGGACGCCCCGTCTTTTGCTGCTGGACGAGCCGACCTCCGGTCTCGACCCGGTTTCGCGGCGCGAGTTCTATGACGTGCTGGAGGCCTCGGCCCGCGCCGGCACGGCGGTGCTGCTATCTTCTCACTCGCTGTCGGAGATCGAAAACCGCATCGACCGCATCGCCATCCTGGCCAAGGGACGGTTGCGTGCCGAGGGGGCGCTTGCCGACCTGTCGCGCCGGGCCGGCTTGCCGATCCGCATTCGCGTCGAAGCGGCGGAAGGCCGGGTAGAGGCCGTACATGCCCGTCTCGGCGGCGAGCGCGTCAACGGCCGGTCGGTGATCGTCACCTGCCGCGCCGAGGACAAGGTGGGCGCGCTGGCCCGCCTCGCCGAGCTTGGCTCCGACGTCGCCGACATCGACATCGCCCTGCCGGATCTCGACGACGTCTATCGTCACTACTCCGGCCTAACCGTTCAGGGAGCCGTCCAATGACCGGTCTCGACCGCATGGCGGCGGTGGCCGCGACCGAGTTCCGCCTCGCCTTCCGCAACCGTTGGGTCCTGCTGGCAACGCTGGCCTTCACGCTGTTCGCGCTGGCACTCGCCTTTCTCGGCTCGGGGCCGAGCGGTGCCCTCAAGGCTGGCGCGCTGACGTTGACGGCGGCGAGCCTGTCGACGCTCACCGTCTACCTTGTGCCGCTGATGGCGTTGCTCGTCTCCTATGACAGCATCGCCGGCGAGATCGAGCGCGGCACGCTGGCGCTGGTGCTGGCGACGCCGCTGAAGCGGGGCGAACTGGTGGTGGCAAAGTTCTGCGGCCATCTTGCCGTGCTGGCGCTGGCCATCGCCATCGGCTACGGCATCGCCGGCGCGGTGATTGCCGGCGTTCATGGCGCCGATGACGCCGGCCTCATCGCTTGGGCACGGCTTCTCTCCACCGCCATCCTGCTGGGCGCCGTCTTCATCGCCCTGGGCATGGCCCTGTCCGGCCTGCCGCGCCAGACCGGAACCGCCGCCGCGCTCGCCATCGGTGCCTGGCTGGTCCTGGTGGTGCTCTACGATCTGGCGCTCCTCGGCGCCGTCATCGTCGATCAGGGGGGTGCCTTCACCAAGACGGTGTTCCCGGCGCTCGTGCTCGCCAATCCGGGCGACGCCTTCCGTCTCTACAATCTGGCGTTGATCGAATCGAACGCGCCGATCGCCGGCCTCGACGGTCTCGCCCACACGCTTCCCTTCCCGGTTTCCAGCGCGCTTGTCGTGCTCGTCCTTTGGCTTGTCGCGAGCCTTGCCGTCGCCTGGGCCCTCACCCGGAGAATCCGCCCATGACCAACCGTCTTCTTTCCGCTCTGGTTCTCTCCGCCGCTCTGGCTCTGCCGCTCGCCGCCTGCAAAGAGGACGCGGCGGTCAAGCCTGCCGCCATATCCATGACCGACGAGGCGCTCGGCTACTACTGCCAGATGTATCTTGCCGACCACGGTGGCCCCAAGGCGCAGATCCACGAGAAGGGACAGGAGCAGCCCCTGTGGTTCTCGCAGGTGAGCGACGCCGTCACCTATTTGCGCGGCGGCGAGAAGCGTGGCGACGTGACCGCCGTCTACGTCTCCGACATGGAGAAGGCGCCGAGCTGGGCCGAACCCGGCCGTGACAACTGGATCGACGCCGACGCGGCGATGTTCGTCATCGGCAGCCGGCAGGCCGGCGCCATGGGCATGCCCGAGGCAATCCCCTTTGGCAGTCAGAAAGCGGCCGACGATTTCGTGGCACGCGAGGGGGGCGCGGTCGTCAAGCTGGCGGACATCCCGGACAAGTACCTCGGCCCGGCGAATGCCGCTCCCGATCACTCCGACATGCAGATGTGAGGCTCGTCATGGCAGATCTCCTCGCCCGCCCGATTGGCCGGCGCCGCTTCATCCGCATCGGAGCCACGCTTGCGGCGACGGCTTTCGTTCCGGTGGCTTTCGCCGCGGCGCCTGTTCGCCGCTGGTCCGGCTCGGCACTTGGTGCCCATGCCACGATCGAGCTCATCGGTGCGGATACGGCGCTCGCCGAAGCCACCTTCGCGGCGGTGGAGCAGGAGATATCTCGCCTTGAGGGACTCTTCAGCCTCTATCGCGCCGACAGTGCCTTGTCCCGCCTGAACGCCAGCGGCCGCCTCGATGCCCCGGAAGCCGATTTTCTTCGTCTGCTGGCATTGGCGCGGAGCACACATCGGCAAACCGAGGGATTGTTCGATCCTACGGTTCAGCCGCTGTTTGCCGCCTACGCTGCCCATTACGCCGGTGGGAGGAGCGATGGGCTGCCTGCGCCGGAGCTTGCCGATCGGCTGGTGCTGGTCGGCTTCGATCAGGTGGCCTTCGATGAGGATGCTGTGCGCTTTTCCCGTCCGGGCATGGCGATGACGCTCAACGGCATCGCCCAGGGTTACGTCACCGACCGCGTCGCCGATCTTCTGAAGGCGCGCGGCTTCGACAACGTGCTGCTCGACATCGGCGAGATCAGGGCGCTTGGCGGCGGCCGCGACGGTGCCGGTTGGAAAGTCGGTCTCGCTGCCCGTCCGGATAGCGATGCGCTGGCGGCAACGCTTCGCGTCCGGGATCGAGCCGTTGCCACCTCGATGATGGCCGGCACCGTTCTCGATGCCGGCGGCCGCATCGGTCATATCCTGCACCCCCGGAAGGGCGCGGTTGTGTCCGCCTTCTCGGCCGTCAGCGTCGTGGCATCGGATGCCGCGCTCGCCGACGCCCTGTCGACGGCGGCCGTGCTGATGACGGCGGACGAACTGTCGCGGTTCACCCTTCCCGGCGTCGAGATCCACGCGACGCCGGTCTGATCCGTCTACGGATTCAGGCGGCAGGCGCCACCGGACCGCCGCAGCGGAGGTCGGTGTCTGCCACGTCCTGCCGGCCGTAGACCTTGAACATCGCGAATACGTTCTGCATTTCGGCGCTGTCGAGGATCATCGGCGTGCCGACGGCGAGCGTCCGCCAGTATTGGGCGGCGATGGTCTCCACCTCGACCAGCAGCGAATAGGCCTTCTTGAGATTGGCGCCGAGCACGATCAATCCGTGGTTGGCGAGCAGACAGGCGAGGCGGCCCTCCAGCGCCTTCAGGGCGTGGTTGGAGAGCGCCTGCGAGCCGAAGGTGGCATAGTCGGCGCAGCGGATGTTCTCGCCACCGGCTGCGGCCACCATGTAGTGGACGGCCGGAATGTCGCGCCGCAGGCAGGACATGACCGTCGAAAACATGGAATGCGTGTGGATCACCGTGTCGATGTCCTGCCGATGGAGCAGAATATCCCGGTGGAAGCGCCACTCGCTGGTCGGCCGGCAGGGACCGTAGTAGGTCCCGTCGAACGTCATCTCGACGATCTGGTCTTCGGTCATGCCGGCATAGGGGATGCCGGTGGGCGTCACCAGAAAGCGATCCTTGCCGACGCGGACGCTGACATTGCCCGAGGTGCCCTGGTTGACGCCCGAGGCGTTCATTTCGCGGCAGGTGGCGATAATCTCCGTCCGGAGGGCGAGATGGGAGAGGGCGGAAAGGCTGGCGGGCATTCTGGGGTCCTCGTGAGGGGCGAAGGGCGTGTTGGACACGTAAGACGAGCAATGGCACTTGGCGCGGGTAGGTGCTTATGTTAACTCAGATTGTCAATTGTCGATCCGGGGCGATGCGCTTCGGGCGATGGGATTGGAAAGATCATGGCGCCACGCTCAAGGACGAAGGATAAGGCCGACCGGTCGGCGGCCGATGGGGACAATCGGACGCCGCTGCCGAGGCCGGGGGAATACCTCGTCGATCCGCTCCTGTGGGCGTCCTGGCTCTACCATCACGATGAGATGACGCAGAGCCAGATCGCCGACCTGATGGGCGTGTCGCGGGCGACGGTGGTGAACTATCTGCAGCAGGCGCGGGATCTGCATTACGTCAAGGTGGTGGTGCGGCCGGAACTCCTGAATTCCATCGACCTCGCCCAACAGCTCAAGCAGGCTTTCGGCCTCACCGAGTGCATGGTCATTCCCTTCGACGGTGGCGTGCGCCCGCCGAGCGAGCGCATCGGCCGGGCCGGCGCCCAGTATCTCGACCAGATCCTGGTGAACGGCGACGTTCTCGGCGTCGCCTGGGGTCGTACCGTGCTGTCGCTGGCCGAAAACCTGCCGGAAAAGGCCATGCCCGACAGTTGCGTCGTGCAGGTGATCGGCAGTCAGCGGTCCGCCTACGACGGCTTCACGGCGGAAGAGTGCGTCGCCTTCATTGCCCGTCGGCTGCATGCCCGGTCGATCAACCTGCACGCTCCGGCGGCCTTGTCCAACGCGGCGCTGCGCGATGCGCTGATGCGCGAGCCGACCATCCAGGAGCAGTTCGCCCGCATCCGCTCCTGCAACAAGCTGCTGTTCGGCGTCTGCACGGTGAAGGCCAACAGCCTGGTGTTCGCCTCCGGCCTGATCTCGGTCGATGAAAGCAAGTACTACATCTCCAACGGCGCCGTCGGCGTCATTGCCGGCCGCTTCTACGACATCGACGGCAACTGGCTGCGCGGCACCATGGACGACCGGATGATCGGCATCACCCTCGAGGACGTCCGCAGCGTGCCGACCCGCATCGCCGCCGCCGGCGGTCCCGACAAGACCGACGCTATTCTCGGCGCGTTGCGCGGTGGCTACGTCACCGCCCTGATCACCGACGAACCGACGGCCCGCAATATTCTCGGACGGCTCTAGGCCGGCCAGACGGGCGAACGGTCTCTGGTCGAAGGCGAACCGGAAGTGCGCCGGCCGGGGGGAGCCGGCGCGCGCCCCTGCGCCGGCTCGGGTGTCCGATGCTGGGCAGGGGCGGGTTGTCATTTGGCCTTCTGCTCCGGGTAGAGCTTGAGAAGACCTTCGCGGCTGGCGTCGGCGACGCCGCGCTCGGTGATGAGCCCCGTGACGAGACGGGCTGGCGTCACATCGAAGCCGTAGTTGAGCGCTGTGCTTCCCTTGGGCAGGATGTCCACCGTCTCCAGCCGGCCATCGGCGGTGCGGCCGGTGATATGGCTGAGCTCGCGGGCGTCGCGCTCCTCGATCGGGATCTCACGGACGCCGTCTTCGAGCGTCCAGTCGATGGTCGTGAACGGCAGGCCGACGTAGAAGGGGACGCCGTTGTCGTGGGCGGCGAGCGCCTTCAGGTAGGTGCCGATCTTGTTGCAGACGTCGCCGGTCGCCGTTGTGCGGTCGGTGCCGACGATCGCCATGTCGACGAGGCCGTGCTGCATCAGGTGGCCCCCCTGGTTGTCGGCGATCACCGTATGGTCGACGCCATGCTGGCCGAGTTCGAAGGCGGTGAGGCTGGCGCCCTGGTTGCGCGGCCGCGTCTCATCGACCCAGACATGGATGGGAATGCCTGCCTCGAAGGCCATGTAGATGGGGGCGAGGGCGGTACCCCAGTCGATGCAGGCCAGCCAGCCGGCGTTGCAATGGGTCAGCACGTTGAAGCGCGCCGGCTTGCCCTTCTTCTCCCAGAGCTCGCGAATGATGGAAAGGCCATGCCGGCCGATCGACTTGCAGGTCTCGACGTCCTCGTCGCAGATTTCCGCAGCGCGACGATAGGCAAGGCCCATGCGCTCGGACGGAGCAACCTTGATGAGGCGGCCCTTGAGGTCGTCGAGCCCCCAGCGGAGATTGACCGCCGTCGGCCGCGTCGCGAGCAGGGCGGTGTAGGCGCGCTCGAGGTTCTCGTCCGAGGAGTCCTCGCGCATGGCCAGCGCCAGACCGTAGGCGCCGGTGGCGCCGATCAGCGGTGCGCCGCGCACGATCATGTCGCGGATGGCGGTCGCCGCTTCCTGCCAGGAGCGCAGCGTCCGAGTCTTGACCTCGAACGGCAGCTTGGTCTGGTCGATGATCTCGACGCCCCAGCTGTCGTCCGCGACCCAGATCGTCCGCATGGATTTGCCGTAGATTTTCATGAAAGGCCTCCGGTCGCCGCCGAGCGCCATGATGCGCTGGCAGTTTGTGGGTGGCGGGCGGCACAAGGCCGCCCCTGGGAGTTTGTTCGAGTCGGGCCGGATGGCCGTCAGCGGGTGGTATCGGCGGCAACCACGGCGGCTGCCACGGCGTCGATATTGGCAAAGCGGGCCCGGTTGACAACAAGCTCGCGACCGAGCCGCAGAGCGCGCCGTTCGCCGCTCGCTCTGAGGTCCTTGTCGGCGATGCTCTCAAAATCGGCAACGTGGGCGAGGCCGAGGATGCGGCGGATCATCTTGCAGCCGGCAAATCCAAGCGTGTCTTCGAACAGCGCACGCATGTAGCGCGCCTGTTCCTCGGCAAGGGCCGCCCGGCTTTCCGCATCGGCGAACAATTCGGCGGTAAACGCATCGCCCTTGCTTTCGGTCGACCACAGTTCGAGGAAGCGGGCCGAGAACATGTTCCAGACGTCGACGGTCTGCTTCAGGATCCAGGCGCGATAGGCGTCGCGTCCGCCCTTTTCATCCTCGTGGCCGATCTGGCTGAGGTAGGCGAGGATCATGTTGCCGATCAGCGCGCCGACGTCGAAACCCATCGGTCCGAAGAAGGCGAACTCCGGGTCGATGATGCGAACGTCGGTGCTGGTCGCCATGATCGAGCCGGAATGCAGGTCGCCGTGCACCAGCGCTTCGGCGTGGCTCAGGAACTTGAGCTTCATCGCCTGCGCCGCCGCCTTGAGCGGACCGTCGGCGCGGAACTCCAGCGCGATGTCGTCGAGTTGAGGCGATGTCCAGTGGTTGAGCTTGGCAGCCCGATAGGGATCGGTGAACACCAGATCCTCGGTGATCCTGCAGAGCTCGGTGTTGGCGCAGAATACCGCCATCTGCTTCTTCTTCTCGGCCGCCGGCAGGTAGAGGTCGGACGTCTTGAACAGCGACTGCGCCATGAACTCCGACAGCGCCGCCGCGAAACGCGGGAACTCGACGCCATCGATCAGTCCCTTGCGCATGATGATATGCGGCGTGAGGAACTCCATCACCACCAGCGCCTGCATCGCGTCGAACAGGATGACCTTGGGCACCAGCCCCGGCGCGGCGGCATCCTCCGTGATCAAAGCCTGACTCTCGAAGAACGAACGGTCGAGCGGCAGTGGCCAGGAATCGCCGACGAGGCGCACGTAGGGCAGAGCCTGTTTGACGATCAGCGCTCCTTCCAGCCCGCGCACGATGAACACCAGGTTGAGATTGCCGTCGCCAACCTCAGAGACCTTCCAGTCCCGCGCCGTGCCGCCCAGGATGACCGCGACGTCGTTGAAGCCGGCGAGATAGGGCGCCAGCGTGCTTTCAGTCATCGGCCGATAATCGGCGCCGCCGGTGCGGGCGCTCCGAACGTCTGTCATGGGGTCTTCTCCATCCCTCGCTACCTCAGCCTCTGCCGCGACAGTCCGTCGCTCCTCACGCTGGCAGAGATTGCTGGAGGTAGAAATTGTCGCTGTTTTAGTCATTTGTCAAGATCGATTGACAATTGACATTCCAGTGGCTAGGTTGCCGCCATCGGGTCTGGAGGAGGCCCCCTGCCAAACATCCGTGGAGGCGGTTTTCGGCATGACAGAACCAGGGAGGGAGGTGATCCGCATCCGCGGGCTGAACAAGCGTTTCGGCAGCACGCATGCGGTCATCGACGTCGATCTCGACATTCGGCGTGGCGAGGTGCTGGCGTTGATGGGCGCCAACGGCGCCGGCAAGTCGACGCTGATCAAGATTCTCTGCGGCGTGCATCCGGCCGATTCCGGCACGATGGAGATCGATGGCGCGACGGTCGATTTCCGTTCGCCGCTCGAGGCTTGCGCCGCCGGCATCCATACCGTTCACCAGATCATCAACGACGGCGTCGTCCAGCAGCTCACGGTCGCCGAGAATCTCGCGCTCGACGAGATCTGCCGGCCCGAGGGGCCGATGCTCCTCAGCCGGGCGGCCATCACGGCAAGGGCACGCGAGATTCAGGCGATCCTCGGCCTCGATCTGCCGCTCGGCAGGGCCATGAGCGAGCTCGGCCAGGCCGAACGGCAGCTCGTCGCTATCGCCCGCGCCCTGTCGCACGATCCCAAGGTGCTGATCCTGGACGAGCCGACGTCGTCGCTATCGGAAGCGGAGGCGGCCCGGCTGTTCGTGCTGATCGAGGATCTTCGGGCACGCGGCGTCGCCATCGTCTACATCAGTCACCGCATGTCCGACATCCGTCGCCTCGCCGATCGGGCCGTCGTCATGCGCGACGGCCGCGTCCGCGCCGAGTTCGCGCGACCGCTCGATTTCGACGGCATCGTCCATGCCATGGTCGGCCACCGCGTCAGCGAGGGCGCCCGCGCTGCCGTGGCCGGCGGACGAACCGTGGTCGAGATCCGCGACTTTGCCATCACGCCGACGTCCGCCCCCTTCGACCTCGATCTTCGCGAGGGCGAAGTGGTGGTGCTGACGGGGCTGATCGGCGCCGGCAAGACCGAGCTTGCCGAATGCCTGTTCGGGACGGCCGCCGCTCACGCCGGTTCGGTGACCATCGACGGCAAGCCGCTGCGCGCCGCCTCGCCGCAACACGCCATCGCCAAGGGCGTGTTCATGGCGCATGAGGATCGCGGCAACTCGTCGTTGGTGTCCGAGTTTTCGGTGCTGCACAACATGACGCTGCCCTTCCTCCGGCACTTCTCCAAACTGTCGCTTGTCGTCCCGGACCAGGAACGGCGGGCGGCGGTCGGCCAGGTCAGCGATCTTTCCATCAAGTGCGCCTCCATCGACGTGCCGATCGGTTCTCTGTCGGGCGGCAACCAGCAGAAGGTCGTGCTCGGCCGCTGGCTGATCCAGCCCTGTCGCCTGCTCATTCTCGACGAGCCCTTCCAGGGCGTGGACATCGGTGCCCGGCAGGATATCGGCCGACGATTGCGCGAGACGGCCGCCGGACGGGCGACGCTGGTCATCTGCGCCGATCTGGAGGAGGCAACCGAAATCGCCGACCGGATCATCGTGATGCGCGACTTTTCGGTGGTCGGTGGGCACTCCATCGACGGGCTGTCGCTCGATGCCCTGGTCGCCGAGATCAGCGGTGCCGGCACCCACGCAACCTTCGCCTGACGCTTCGCAAGACAAAAGGCTTTTCACCATGAGCACCCAGTCTCCCCATCCGGCAGCGCCGGCGGGCGCCGCGCAAGCCGGCGCCACGAAGTCCGCCCTCACCGTCAAGGACTTCATCATCAAGTTCGGCCTCCTGATCATCCTGGCCGTGATGATCATCGTCTTCTGGCGTCTCGAGCCGGCCTTCGCCAACGCCCGCAACATGTTTTCCATCCTGCAGGCGGTGTCGGTCACGGCGCTCCTGGCGCTCGGCGTCACCGTCACGCTGGCCATCGCCGGCTTCGACCTGTCCATCGGCTCGACGGCGGCCATGTCGCTGATGGCGTCGAGCTACGTGATGGTGATCCTCAACCAGGGCACCTTCCTCGCCGTTGTGATCTGCCTGCTGCTCGGCGTGTTCATCGGCTTTCTCAACGGTGTCCTGATCGTCAAGGGCCGCATCCCGGATCTTCTGGCGACGCTCGGCATGATGTTCCTGCTACTCGGTTTGCAGCTCATTCCGACCGGCGGTCGTTCGATCGCCAAGGGCATGACGCTGTCGGACGGTTCGGCGGCGACCGGCACCTTCACCGACACCTTTCTGGCACTCGGTCGCTATCGCGTGTTCGATCTGATCCCGCTGCCGGTCATCATCATGGTCGTGGCCGCTATCATCCTGTGGGTGTTCATGGAGCGCTCGCGCTATGGCCGCGTGCTCTACGCCATCGGCGGCAACGAGAAGGCCACCCGCCTCGCCGGTGCGCCGGTCGAGCGCTACAAGATCGCCGCCTACATGATCTCCGGCCTGTTCGCCTCGATCGGCGGCATCCTGCTCGCCGCCCGCGTCGGCCGTGGCGACGTGACGTCCGGCTCGTCGCTGCTGCTCGACTCGGTCGCCGCCGCGCTGATCGGCTACGCCGTGCTGGGCGCCAAGAAGCCCAACGTGTTCGGCACCGCTGTCGGCGCGCTGTTCGTCGGCACGCTGCTCAACGGCCTCACCATGCTCAACGCTCCCTACTACGCGCAGGACTTCGTCAAGGGCCTCGTCCTTGTCTTCGCCCTGCTCTTCACCTTCGGCTTCGCCTCCTCGCAGCGTCGCTGAGCCGGCTTCGGCCCAATAGGAAAACGCGAGGTATGCCGCGGCGCGCGGAGGAGGCGCACCCCGGCAAGGTCAACGGAACCGTCATTTGAGGAGTGAGAAAATGACTATCGACAGAAGGACATTTCTTGCCGGTCTTGCCACCGCCACGGTGGCCGGCGGCCTGCCGCTTCGTTCCGCCTTCGCCGAAGGCATTTCCGGCGCCCCCGGCATTGTCGGCGAGCGCAAGGTGAAGATCGCGCTGGTGCGCTATCTTTCCACCGGCGACTTCTTCCAGTTCTATCTGGCCGGCGTGACCCGTCAGGCAGAGGCGCTCGGCTTCGACCTGCATGTGCTCGACTCCCGCCAGGATGCGGCGCTGCAGGCAGAGATGCTGCAGCAGGCGATGAACCTCGGCGTCGACGGCATCATCCTGCAGCACGGCCTGACCGAGACGCTGAAGGATCCGGCTGCCCAGGCGGTTGAGGAGGGCTTCAAGGTCGTCGCCTTCGACGTCAACTGCGAGAACCCGGCCATCCCGCAGATCGAGCAGAACGACCGCGAACTCGCCCGTCTCGCTCTTGAGCAGGCCATCGCCGACAATGGTGAGAGTTTCAAGGCCGGCTATGTCTACGTGCCGGGCATCGCACCGCTCGACCGTCGCGACGAGACCTGGCAGGCGTTCAAGAAGAAGTATCCCGGCATCCAGGAAGTGGCGCACTGGGGCACCATGAACAACCCGATCGCCAACTCGGTCGCCGACCAGACGGCGGCGGTGCTGCGCGCCAATCCCGACATCACCGTCATCTTCGCGCCCTACGACGAGTTCGCCAAGGGTGCCAAGACCGCAGTCGACGAGGCCGGCCTCAGCGAGAAGATCAAGATCTACTCGGCCGACATCTCGACGCCGGACATCTCGGCGATGGTCGAGGACAAGAGCGCCTGGGCGGCCACGGCAGCCACATCCTCGGCGGTTGTTGGCGAAGTCTGCGTGCGCACGCTGGCCCTGCAGCTTGCCGGCGTCGACACCGGGGCGCAGGTGGTGGTGCCGCCGACGCTGATCACCCGGCAGATTCTCCTTGAGAAGGGCATCAAGAACATGGACGACCTCGCGGCCAAGCTGCCGCAGTTCTCCAAGGCCGACGTGTCGATGGCGCCCTGGATTCCCGAGCCGAAGCGCTGATCGATCTTTGAACGTGAGAAAACGGACCGCTCCTCCGTCGGGGTGCCGATCCAGGTAACCCCGCTCCAGAAAGCCGGCATCCTTCGGGGTGTCGGCTTTTTGCTTATCGAAAGAAAACCTCCACCTATGGTGGAGGATTGGATGGGTTCTACACAGTATAAAAGAAACCTCCGTGCTTGGGCCACGAAGTGGGTCAAGAACGGAGGTTATAGTGGACGATAACCATCTAGCCCACTCAACGTGGGACTGCAAATACCACTTGGTTTTTGCAAGTAAATACAGAATGAAAAGGCTTTATGGAGAGTTGCGTCGGGAACTGGTTGAGAAATTCCGGAAACTCTGTCTCCAGAAGGGCTGCCAGATCGTCGAAGGGCACATGATGACTGACCATGTGCATATGCTGATATCGATCCCGCCGAAGTATTCCGTTTCGCACATCGTCGGGTTTCTGAAGGGCAAGACGGCTCTTTATGTCGCCAACAAATATGCCCGCAAACGCAAGTTCCGCGGCTATCACTTTTGGGCGCGCGGTTACTTCGTATCCACCACCGGCTACAATGAACAGGTCGTTAGACGTTACATCAGGGACCAGGAGAAAGCCGACAAGGCATCAGATCACAACGATCTGTTCAAGCTGAACCCCTGATGTAACAAAGCCACTTCTAGTGGCCCAAGCGCAGCGTCCCAAACCTCCGCCTCTGGCGGAGGTTCGTGATTTTCCGGATGCGGGGCATCGCTCAACGGATACGCCTATATTTCGGAAAGCGCCCGCGCGGGGTCGCCATAAGGCCGCCGGGATGGATACAGCCCGCTTGGCGACGCTCAGGCGATCCGGACTCACCCGCTCGCTCTGCATCGTGCCTCAGGTCGGCTGGCAATGGCATCGTGCCGGTCTCGTCGACACCTCGACGGTGCGAGGAGAACGACTGCGATTGTTGGGATCGCTCCGTGAACGCCTTGCGCTGCCCGATGTTTCGGTTGTTTTAGGGCGGAAGAGTCTTCGCCGAGGCGACGGCGCGAGTGCGAACTCAGGTCTTGCCAACGGTTCCCAGTTCTATAGGATAGGGGGGTATCCTATCATGCATACCAAAACGAACAAAAAACCCTTGCTCGCCCGTGTCCGGCGCATCGCCGGACAGTTGACCGCCATTGAAAAAGCGCTGGAGGACGAGGCGGAGTGCGCCGTCGTCTTGCATCAGGTGGCCGGTGTGCGCGGCGCGGTGCTGGGGCTGATGGACGAGCTGATCGAGGGACACCTCCACGAGCATGTCGCCCGCCCTGGCATCGACGATGCCACGCGGTCGGCGGCAGCGGACGAACTGATGGAAGCCATTCGTCGCTACGGAAAATGAGGCAGGGCAATGGAGCAGTCTGACGTTGGCGGGATGGCTCACGATCACGTCTTTCTTGGCCGTGACCACGACCGCAACACCCGCCGTGTGCTCTGGGTCGTGCTCCTGACGCTGACCATGATGGTCGGCGAAATCGTCGCCGGTGTTGTGTTCAACTCCATGGCGCTGCTCGCCGACGGTTTCCATATGGCCACGCACGCCGGTGCTCTGACGGTGGCAGCCTTCGCCTATCTCCTGGCGCGCCGATACGCCGCCGAGCGGCGGTTCACTTTCGGCACAGGCAAGGTCGGCGATCTCGCCGGCTTCGCGTCGTCCCTGGTTCTCGGTCTTGTGGCGCTGGGCATCGCCGTCGAGTCGGCTCTCCGCTTCCTCAATCCGCAACCGGTGGCTTTCTCGGAAGCGACGGCCATTGCCGTGCTGGGACTCCTGGTCAATCTCCTGAGCGCCGTTCTGCTGGGTCCCGATCATCACCACGATCACCATCACGAACCCCACGACCACGCCGAACATGGCCATGACAACAACCTGCGCTCTGCCTACGTCCACGTGCTGGCGGATGCCTTGACGTCGGTCCTTGCGATTGCCGCGCTTCTCGGCGGGCGGTTCTTGGGCTGGGTATGGTTGGATCCGGCCATGGGACTCGTCGGGGCAGCCGTGATCGCGGTCTGGTCCTGGTCACTGATGCGCGCGGCATCCTCGGTGCTTCTCGACATGGCCGATCCACATGTCGAGGGCGAGATCCGCGAACTGGTTGAAGACGAGACCGAGGCCCGCATCGTCGATCTTCATCTTTGGCGCGTCGGTCCGGCCGGCCATGCCGCCATCGTGTCGGTGGTCGGCGACGACGCGGACAATGTGCGTCGCCGCCTCCGACCGGTTCACGAGATCGTCCACCTGACGGTGGAGGCCAGGGCGTCCGCTTCTCAGCCACCCGCCGCGTAGAGACGGGCATAGCCGCCGCCGCGCTTCAGAAGGTCGTCGTGGCTGCCCTGCTCGGCGATGCCGTCGGCATCCACCACGACGATGCGGTGCGCATTGCGGATGGTGCTGAGCCGGTGGGCGATGACCAGCGAGGTGCGCCCCTTGGCAAGTTCGGCCAGCGAGGCCTGGATTTCACGTTCCGTCGCGGTATCCAGCGCCGAGGTGGCCTCGTCGAGGATCAGGATCGGCGGATCCTTCAGGAACATGCGGGCGATGGCGATGCGCTGCTTCTGGCCACCGGACAGCTTGACGCCGCGCTCGCCGACGATGGTGTCGAGCCCATCGGGCAGGTCGGACAGGAGACTGCCGAGTTGAGCGCGCTCGGCGGCAGCCGCGATTTCGCTTTCCGTGGCATCCAGCCGGCCGTAGGCGATGTTCTCGCGAATGGTGCCTCCGAACAGGAACACGTCCTGTTGCACGATTCCGATCTGCCGCCTCAGCGAGGCGACGGTCATGTTCCTGATGTCGATGCCGTCAATGGAGATGGCGCCCTCCGTCACCTCGTAGAAGCGTGGCAGCAGCGAGCAGAGGGTCGTCTTGCCGACACCCGACGGTCCGACGAAGGCAATCGTCTCGCCGGAGGCTATGTCGAGGTTGATGCCGGAAAGCAGCGGCCGGTCGCCGCCATAGCTGAAGCCGACATCCGAAAAGCGCACATGCCCCTTGAACGGCGGGGCGACGATGGCGTTGGGCCTGTCGGCGATGTCCGGCTCGGTGCCCAGGAACTCAAGATAGCGGCGGAAGCCGGCGATGCCCTTGGGATAGGTTTCGATCACCGCGTTGATCTTTTCGACCGGGCGGAAGAACACGCCGACCAGCAGCAGGAAGCCGACGAAGCCGCCAGCCGTGAGATCGCCCGTCAACACCAGCCGGCTGCCGGCGATCAGCACGACGAGCTGAACGAGGCGCATCGACAGGAAGGACAGCGCGTTGGTGGCGGCCATCAGCCGGTAGGCGGCGAGCTTGGTGGTCCGGTAGGCGGAGTTGTCGACGGCGAACAGCCGGCGCTCGTGGTCCTCGTTGGCGAAGGCCTGCACCACGCGCATGCCGCCGACGTTCTCTTCGATCCGCACGTTGAAGCCTGCGACGCGCCCGTAGAGCTGGTGCCAGTTCTCGGTCATGCGGCCGCCGTAGCGGGCGGTGATGAAGGCGACCGCCGGCACGATGGCGGTGGTGATCAGCGCCAGCTCGGTGTTGACCGACAGCATCAGGAGGAAGGCGCCGATGAAGGTCATGACGGCGATGAACAGGTCTTCCGGGCCGTGATGGGCGATCTCGCCGATCTCTTCGAGGTCCTTGGTCAGCCGGGCGACCAGATGTCCGGACTTCTGGTTGTCGAAATAGCGGAAGGAGAGCTTCTGCAAATGATCGAAACTGCGGCGCCGGAGTTCGGTTTCGATGTTGATGCCGAGCATGTGGCCGAAATAGACGACGATGGCGTTGAGACCGGCGCTGAGAAGGTAGACGGCCAGAAGGGCCAGAGCGGCGGCGACGATCAGGGCCCAGTCGGCCGATGGCAGCAGGCGGTCAATGTAGACCTTGACCGCGAGAGGAAAGCCGAGCTCGAGCAGGCCTGCGACGACGGCGCAGCCAAAGTCGAGCAGGAACAACGCGCGATAAGGGCGGTAATAGGAAAAGAAGGTTTTGAGCATGGGGCGGACAATGCCCCATCCTAACCTTGCGCGAAAGGCCCGACGGCACCACGGGCCAAGAGCGGCAGCGATCCGTGTCGCTGCCGCATCGGTTGGAACCTATGCTGCCCTCACGCGGCGTCGAGCTCGGCCATCTCCGCCGAGGTGAGCTTCAGGCTGGCGGCGACCACGTTCTCATCTAGATGGGCGACGCTCGATGTGCCGGGGATGGGCAGCATCACCGGGCTGCGAGCGAGCAACCATGCGAGCGCCACCTGACCGGCCGTTGCGCCGTGCGCCTTGGCGATGCGGTCGACGAGGCCGCCCGGTTGGGCGAGCTTGCCGGACGCCAGCGGGAACCAGGGAATGAACCCGATGCCGTTCGCCTCACAGTGGGCAAGGACGTCCTCACTGGCGCGATCGGTGAGGTTGTAGCGGTTCTGCACGGTGGCGACGGGGAACACTTTCCGCGCCGACTCGATCTCGGCCACCGAGACTTCCGAAAGGCCGGCGTGGGCGATGATGCCCTCGTCGAGGAGCCGGCGCACCGCGCCGAACTGTTCGTCGCGCGGCACCTTCGGGTCGATGCGATGCAACTGCCAGAGGTCGATCCGGTCGACGCCAAGCTTGGCAAGGCTCTTCTTGGCCTGCTCGATCAGGTAGTCCGGCCGACCGTTCGGCGTCCATTGGTCCGGGCCGCCACGGGTGAGGCCGCCCTTGGTGGCGATCAGCATGCCCTTGTAGGGGTACAGGGCCTCGCGGATCAACTGCTCGGAAACATCAGGCCCGTAGCTGTCGGCGGTGTCGATGAAGTCGACGCCGATCTCCGGCAGCCGTTTCAACGTGGCGAGCGCCGCATCGCGATTGGCGGGCGGGCCCCAGATGCCCTTTCCGGTGATGCGCATGGCGCCGAAGCCAAGGCGATTGACCGTGAGGTCGCCGATCTTGAATTGCCCGGACAGGCCGGCATCGATGGTGCTCATCCTCTTGTCCTTTCGCAATGTGGAGGCGCGGCGGCGGGCCCCCCGCCGCCGGCCAAAGGCGATCAGGGAACGATGTAGCCGGCGGCGGTGAACAGCCGGTACCATTCCTCACGCGACAGCGTCACGCCGGCGCCGGCAACGCACTCCTTGACGCGGTCGGTGCGGGTCGTGCCCAGCACCACCTGCATCTTCGCCGGATGGCGGATGATCCAGGCCACCGCGATGCCGGTCGGCGTCACGCCGTGGGCGGCGGCGATCTCATCGAGCGCGTCGTTGAGGGCGGCGCAGTTCTCGCGGTCGCCGATGAACGGCCCGTCGAAGAAGCCCCGCTGGAACGGCGACCACGCCTGCAGCGTCATGCCTTCCTTGCGCGAATAGTCGAGGAGGCCGAGGTTGCGGTCGACCGACTGCTCGAGGCCGGCCATGTTGATGGCGACGCCCTGGGCGATCAGCGGCGCGTGGGTGATCGACAGCTGTACCTGGTTGACGAGAAGCGGCTGCTTCACCGCCGTCTTCAGCAGTTCGATCTGGCCGGGCGTCTGGTTGGAAACGCCGAAGTTCCGCACCTTGCCGGATGCCTGCAGCTTGTCGAAGGCCGAGGCGACCTCTTCCGGCTCGACCAGCGCATCGGGGCGATGCAGGAGCAGTACGTCGAGATAATCGGTCTTGAGCGCCTTCAGCGATCCGTCGACGGCTTCAAGGAGGTGCGCTTCGGAAAAGTCGAAGAAGCCCTTGCGGATGCCGGCCTTGCTCTGGATGACGATCTTCTCGCGCTGGGCCGGCGTCAGGTTCATCGCCTCGCCGAACCGCTTTTCGCAAAGATGCAGCTCGCCGCCATAGATGTCGGCATGGTCGATCATGTTGATGCCCGCCTCGATGGCGGTGTTGACCAGGGTCCGGATCTCGGCATCGCTCATTTTGGCAATGCGCATCAGGCCGAGGATGACGGAGGAGACCGAAAGGTCGCTTTTGGGAATCTGGTAGGTCTGCATGGTTTGCCTTCGCCTTGGTGCCCACGTCGTCGCGCCTCTGCCGGCGACCGAACGAGCGGAAGAAAGGAATGCTGCGGACGATGCGCCACCATCGGCCATCCGTCCAACAGATTACGGAGATGCTATTGATCTCTGGCAAGGATGATGCGGGTGCCCAGACAAGCCAGGCACCCGGTCTCGATCGGGGAGCGGTCAGTATTCCTTTTCGAAATAGACGCCGACCTTCGATTGTTCCTGTGTCGCCTCGGCCCGGGCCTTGACGTCGTCGGTGATGTCGAGATTGACCGACACGCCGCTCCGCCCGCCTTCGCCAGCCGTGACGCCGAGATAGACGCGTTCGGTGACGTAGCGGCCGGCCGTCACGGCCGCGTTGCCCTGGGCATCGGTGTTCACGTCGAGATCGTCGAGGCCGACGCTGGCGCGCAGGCGGTCGACGATGCCATTGCCGTTGCCTCCGCCGGCGAGCTGGGTCACCGCCTCGGCCAACTGGGCGATCTGCAAGGCCGAAAGATCCGAGACCGAGCGCTTGAACAGGAAGCGGGCAAGGATTTCGTCCTGCGGCAGCTCGGGCGTCGAGGAGAGGACGATGCTGGGATTGTCCGCATAGCCCTCGACGGTGGCGGTCACGGAGATCGACTCCGACGTGGTGGTCGCCGACAGGGACAGGTAGGGATTGAGGTCGCCCTGGAGGGTCACGGTGCCCTCGGTGAGGCTGATGCGCTGGCCGATCACCAGCACACGGCCACGGATCAGCGAGAAACTGCCCACGGGCTGCACGTCGCCCAGCGTGCCCCGCACGGTCAGGTGACCGCCGAGTTCGGCATCGATGCCTCGGCCGCGCACGAACAGCTGGCGCGGTGCGTTGACGGCAACGTCGAGACCGACGGAGAGGCCGCCTCCCGATTTTGTCCGGCCGTCGCCGGCCGCCTTGCTGATGCGCTTCAGCGTGGCATTCACGTCATCAGGCGTGTTCTTGTGACGGACCTCGATCAGGGTCGCCGCTCCGCTTCCACCTTCGGGAACGGTGATTTCGGCCCGCGCGATGTCGACCTTGCCGGTGACCTTGAGGCCGTCGACCATCGAGCCGCCCACCGCGAGAGATGCATCGAGATCGGCCGTCACGATTCGGCCGTCGGTGACGCGCGCCCTGGCCGCCGTGACGCGGACATCGACCGGCAGGCCGGTCGAAAGCCCGATGCTGCCTTCGGCCGAAAGACGCCCGCCGCCCTTGACGGTGCCGGTCGCCCTCTCGATGCGGACCCTGTCGCCGGTGAGCTGGAGCGCCACGTCGATGGCGTCGAGGCGCATGGTGGTCAGCGGATCGGCAACCGAAGCGCCACTGACCGTCACGCGCCCGGAAAAGTCGGGCGAAGCAAGGCTGCCGGACACTTTCACGGTTGCATTGGCTGTCCCGGTCAGACGCGTGCCACGCGTGGCGACGAAGGACTGCGCGAGGGCGAGCGGCAGATTCGCCCTGACGTCGACGCCGAGACCGCCGCCGGAAAACGGAACGATGCCATTGGCGTCGGCGCCAAACCCGGCGGGACCGGTCAGCTTCGCGCTGGCGAGCATCACCTTGTTGCCGTCAAGCCGGCCGGATGCCGTCGCCGCAAAACCGGAGAGCCCTGCCGCGGTGAGCTGCGGTGCCGCTATTCCGTCGGCCCGGACGGTGAAGGCCGTTGCGTTGCCCTCGCTTTTCGCGGTGCCGTCGAGGCTGGTCACGCTCGCGGCTTCGGTCGCAAGGCCCTTCGCCGCGAAGCGACCGTCGATTTTCGGCGCGCCGAGAAGATCGGCAATGGTCGCTTCGACGTCGGCCGACGCAATCCTGGTCCCGGCAACGGCGAGATTGGCCGCCTTGATCTTGGTTTGCGCCGCTTGCCGTCCATTCTCCGGCGTCAGGCTCACATCGGCGGAAAGCCGGCCGGCGAGATCGACGAGGACAAGCGGAGCCAGCGCGGAGAGATCTGGCGAGTCGATGGCCAGCCGGCCGGTGGTCAGCCCATCGGAGTTGATCGTCGCATCGCCTGTTATTCGGCTATCGGCCACAGAAAGGGCAAGCCCCTCGATGCGCCGGCTACCGTCGTCGGCACTCTTGAGCCCGGCGGACAGCGCCAGGGGCTTCCCCTTCAGGCGCCCCGTGCCATCAATCTTGCCGTTGAAGTCGCCACCATCCAGGCGACCGGTCAGATCAACGCCCAGATTGTCGAGCGCGTTGCCGGCCAGCGTGAGACGGTCGGAGGAAAGCCGCGCCGTCAGATCGAGTGGCCCGCCGCTGCCGCGGACCGACAGCATCAACCCGGCCGCCCCCTTGGCTTTCGGCTCGACGCGGCCGACGTCCGGCAACGTCAGCGTCGCCGTGACATCGGTGCTCTCGAGGGCATGGTTGCCGTCGGCGGTCAGCGTCAGCGCCGGATTGGCGATCCTGACATTCTGAAGCTTGAGCCCCGAGGTGTCGCGGGCAACGCGGCCGCTCAGCTTGGTCGCACCGGAGAGAAGGCTGTCCAGTCGGGCGATGTCGGCCGAAAGCGCACCGGCCTCGCCGTCGAGAGTCAGGTCGAACGCTCCAGTCGTGGGAGCGAGGGTTCCGCTGGCGGCCAGTTCGACGCGGCCGTCAAGCGATCGTCCGGCCAGCGCCGAGAAGGGCGCAAGCGAGGGAGCCAGAAGCGTTTGCTGCCCTTCGATGCGGCCATCCTCCACCTTGCCTGCGAACGATGCCTCGGCGGTGGGCGTCGCCAGCTTCAAGGCGTCGATGGTCAGCGGGACACCGGCCGCCCAGCGGCCGGAGCCGGAGAAGGACAGCTCGCCCCCCACGGCCGCGCCGACGGCGGCATCGGTGAAGCTGAGGCCATTCGAGCCGCCGCTGAGTGTGAAGTCGATGCGGCGCTTCTCGGCGTCGGCCAGATCGGTGGCGGCGCCACGGCCGTTGATCGCCAGCGCCCCGGCACCGAAGGTGGGTGTCGACAGGCCCTCCGCGGCAAGTTCCAGGCTCCAGGCGCCATCATGCCCGAAGGAAAAGCGCAGTCGTCCCTCGCCGAGCCGAGTTGTGGCGCCCGCGCCGCCAAGCGGCAGGGCTCCGTCCTTGCCCGCGAGGCGGCCGTCGATGTCGATGGCCGTCGGGAAGTGGTCGGCGGCGAGCGCCGCCGAGCCTTGCAGCGTCAGCACCGGCGCGGCGAGCGCCAGCTTGTCGATGGTGATCGGACCGGCATCGTCGACGCGGCCCGACAGGTCCAACGTCGAGCGGCCGGCCAGGTAGAGCGCGTAATCGGGTTGCGCCAGGGCCGCGAGATCGCCGGCCAGTGCCGAGCCGAAGCGGTACCCATTGCCGTCGCGGGCGATGGTGGTGCGCCCGGCCAGTCGGTTGACCCCATCGGTGGCCAGCGTCAAGTCGGCGGCAAAATCGTCAAGCGGGCCGGCGCCTTTCAGCGTCAGGCCGACCGACGGCTTGCCCGGCAGGTTCAGGAGGGTGGCCATGATGCCGTCCGCCGGCTCGTCGGCCTTGAGGTCGAAGTCGAGCGCCTTGGTCTCGGCGGAATAGGCCGCCTTGAGCGACAGTTCGCCGGGCTTGCTGTCTGTTCGGCTGACAGCGAGGTTGGCGTCGAGCGAGCCATCGGCAAGGTTGGCGGATGCGTTGACCGCGAGCCGGGCTTCCTCGCCGAGCACCGACGCGTCGAGGACGACGTTGGGGGCGGCAAGACGTCCGACCTTTACCGCCACAGGCAGATCCGGCATGGCGAAGCCTTCGCTCGCCGCCGGATCGACGGTCTCGGCGGGCAGCGGCTTGCGGACGACCTCGATCTTCTCGGCTTCCAGGCTGTCGACATCAAGGTTGCCGCGCAGCAGCGCCAGTCGGCTCCAGACGAGGTGAACGCCTTCGATCCGGAGCCATGCGCCTTCGCGGTCGGATACGGTGATCGACGCAAGGCGAACGTCCGACGACAGGGCGCCATCGATGGCGCCGAGTTCGATCTTGCGATCGGGCGTCGAGATCTTGTCTTCGACGAAGCGGACGAAGGAGCCTTTTTCGGCGCTGTCGTCCTCTTGCGCGCCGGCGAACGTCAGGGCCAGCGGACCGATGGCCAGGACGGAAAGGACGAGGAGGGCGGCTTTGAGTTTCATGTGGGCCTCCTCAGAAGCTCTGGCCGAGGCCGATGTAGAGGCCGAAAGCGGAGTCGCCCGGCTTGGGATCGAGTGGCACCGCCACGTCGAGCCTCACCGGTCCGAGCCCCGTATAGTAGCGAAGGCCACCACCGGCTGCGAGCCGCAGGCTCTCGGAGAAATCGGGGTAGCTCGATGCGAAGGCGTTGCCGGCATCGACGAACCCGACCACGCCGAAGCTGTCGGTCACCTTGGCGCGCATTTCGAGCGATCCTTCGAGATGCGACAGGCCGCCCGTCACGGCGCCGTTCTTCTCCGGCCCAAGGCTGCGATAGGCATAGCCACGTACCGACGACCCGCCGCCTGCGTAGTAGAGGCGGCCATTGGGCATCTCGTCGATCGGCGCCCCGAGGATCGAGCCGGCGGCGAGGCGCCCGGCGATCACGAAGCGACCGTCGCGATCGACCGGCCAGTAGGACGCGACGGATGCGTCGACGATGACGCCGGCATTGCCGAAGTTGGCCTCGTAGAACGGTTCGAGGCTTGCCTTGGCGTTGAACCCCTCGTGCGGATCCGTCTTGTCGTCTCGACTGTCGTAGGTGAGGCCGAGCGGAAGACCGGTGAACAGGAACTTGTCGGTGCCCTGGGAGTCCTCGTCGCGCGAGGCGGTGACGCCGAGGCCCAACGAGGCGGAAAGCTGCTCGGTGATAGCGTGGGTCAACCCCACCTTCGCGGTGACCGCGGTCTCGGTGTAGGTGTCGGGCGTTTCCCGCGTCGCCCCCAGCGCGGCGTTGAAATCGGTGAACGGGGTGATGACGCCCGGGCGGGTGAAGGTGGCCGAGAGATTGTAGTTGAAATCCTTGGGGTCGACGCCGGCAATGCCGTTCACCGCACCGGACAGCCTGAGAGATTCGGCATGTCCCCACAAATTGCGATGCTGCCAGTAGGCTTCGAGACCGGCACCGTCCTCGGTGGCGTAGCTGACGCCGCCGCCGAACACGCGGAGCGGCCGTTCGGCGACGTTGAGGGTCAGCGGCAGCTCGCCGTTGGGGCCGAGTGTCTTCACTTCCTCGATGCGCTGGCTGGAGAACACCTGAAGTCGCCGGAGGTTTTTCTGCCCGCGCTCGATGGCGGCGGGGTCGTATGGCGTGCCGGGCTCGATGCCGGCCATCCATGCGGTATACTCGGGGTTCATGCGGCTGGTGCCGGTGACCGCGAGCGGCCCGAAGGTCGCCGCCGGACCAGGATCGACGGTGATCGCCACGTCGAGCGTGGAGGTATCGTGCTGGGCGACTGTGTCGCGCTTGACGATGCTGGCCAGCGGATGGCCGCGCCGTCGCCAAGCGTCGATCAACAGCTTCTCCGACCCGGTCACGGCGCCGGCCCGTGCCGGCTCGCTGGCGGCAAGCCCGATCTCGGCCGGCGTCGACTTTACGAAGTCGGCGTCTTCCTGCCCAAGCGGCGGTGCGCCGGTGATCTCCACCTTGCCGAAGCGGAAGAGCGGCCCCGGTGTCACGCGCATCGCGACCTTCACCGGTTGCGGCAAGGTCGAATCAGGCGCGACCGAATCGGGATCGCGACCGTCGATCGTGATGTCGACGGTGCCGCCATAGTGCCCGGCCCTGTAGAGGGCGGCGGTGACGCGGGCATACTCGGCGTTGACACGGCTGAGGAAGGCGGCCGTCGAGGGTGGCGGCGTCTGGTCGCGGCCGGACCAGAGAGCCGAGGCGGCGAGCACCGCCGCGTGCAGGTCGTCGTCGGCGCCGACCGTATCGATCGCCACGGTGTAGCGCTGGGCGTCGGGCGAAATGTCGGGGTCGGGCTCCGCCTCGAAGAAGCGATGGCCGAAAAGCTCGAAGGCGGTGGCTTCGCCCGACAGCAGGGGGGCGGAGAGCAGAGACGCCGCCACGGCGACGAGGCGGGCGATGGTCGGGGGTAATCTCTTCCCTTTGGCCCGCATGAAAACGCCCCTTCCAACTCACACGACGCACGACGACCGGCTTGGTGCCGGCACCTCGTTCGAGGGGATTAGAATAAATTGAGGTTACCGAACAGGAAAGATGCCAATCATCGCAATTCGTCCTGCTGGTCGAAACGACGAGAAAAGGCCCGCGAGGGGGAGCGCGGGCCGAGTTGCCTCTTGGAGTTTGGAGGAGAGGTCAGCGGATTCGTGAGCCGCCTTCGTTGAATATGTAGCGCCGGTCCGGTGGACAGCCGAGCGTGATGGTGTCGCCGGAGCGGACGTCCGGTCCGTCCCGATACTCGACGATCAGCGGTTGGCCGTCGGTGAGCTGGCAATAGAGGTAGCGCGTGCCGCCGAGATATTCGAGCACGTCGACGCGTGCCTCGATGCCGCCGGCGGCACCGACGATCAGGTGTTCCGGCCGCAGGCCGAAGGTCACCTTGTCGCCCGGTGTCAAACCGGCACCGACGATTGCCGCATCCTCGCTCCGCCCGGCAAGCTCCACCTTGCCATTGCCCCGCCAGACGGCGTCGAGAAGGTTCATGCGCGGCGAGCCGATGAAGCCGGCCACGAAGGCGTTGTCGGGATCCTCGTAGACCGTGCGGGGCGATCCCGACTGTTCCACCCGGCCATCGCGCAGCACGACGATCACGTCGGCGAGTGTCATCGCCTCGGTCTGGTCGTGCGTCACGTAGACCATCGTGTTGCCGAGTTCGCGATGCAGCCGGGCGATCTCGACGCGCATGGAGACGCGCAGCTCGGCATCGAGGTTGCTCAGCGGCTCGTCGAACAGGAACACCTCCGGCTGGCGCACGATCGCCCGACCGATGGCGACACGCTGCCGCTGCCCGCCGGAAAGCTGGCCAGGGCGGCGGTCGAGAAGTTGCTCGATCTTCAGGATGGCGGCCGCCGCCGCCACCCGCTCGTCGATCACCGCCTTGTCGGTGCGCTGCATCTTCAGCCCGAAGGCCAGATTGTCGCGGACCGTCATGTGCGGATAGAGCGCGTAGCTCTGGAACACCATGGCAATGCCGCGCTGCGACGGATCGACGTCGGTGACGTCGCGACCCTTGATGGCAATCTCGCCGTCGGTCACCTCTTCAAGGCCGGCGATCATGCGCAAGAGCGTCGACTTGCCGCAACCCGACGGACCGACGAACACCACGAAGGCGCCATCGGGGATCGAAAGGTTGACGCCGTGGATGACCTCCATCGAGCCGTAGCTCTTGCGCACCTCGGTCAGCTGAACCCCGTTCTCCGACATGGTCGTCACGCTCCGGTCTTCTTCGGGCCGCCCCGCATCCAGACGAGCATCTCGCCGGGAGCACGGTTGTCCCAGAGGTGGTAGGGCACGAAGCGAATCTTGGCGGGCTGCGTCGCCGGCGGGGTTTCGCGGTAGAGCGAGCCCTCGAACCCGGTGCTGACGTCACGCGTCGCCTCGACGTCGAGCGCGACCGCGCCGCCGAGCTCGGCCAGCTCGCTCTCGCCCGCCTTGGCCGGGTCGCCCGTGACGGTGAAAGCATTGAGGCCTTCGCCGTTGTCCACGCCTTCGGCGCAATAGACGAGCGGTCCGCGCATCAGCGCGAGGCGGCCGGTATCCTGGCGCACGCGCGGATCGGCCCAGAGCGCGCGCGGGATCAGCGGCAGGTGGAGATCGATGACTTCGCTGCCGGTCCATTCGTGTTCGATGCGAGCGTACCCGTCCACCATGATCGAGGCGAGGTCCACAGCCCCTCCATCGATCGAAAGCTTGGCGCCTTTCGCCCAACCGGGAATGCGCAGGGAGATGGCAAAGCGCGTCGGCTTCTCCACCTTCAGCGTCAGCCGCACGGTCCCGTGCCACGGATAGCGCGTGGCCTGGCTGAGCTCGATCTTCGTGCCGGCCACCTCGGCCTTCACCGAGCTCTCGCCATAGAGATGCACGGCGATCTCGTCGTCGGCGACGGCGTACATGTAGGAGCCAATGGAGGCGACGAGACGGCCGATGTTGGGCGGGCAGCACGGGCAGCGATGCCAGATCCAGCGGTGATGCTTGCCGGCGCTTTCGAGCGGGTTCTCATAGAAGAAGGTCTTGCCGTCGAGCGACAGTCCGGACAGCGACCCATTGTAGAGCGCGACTTCCATGATGTCGGCGAAGCGCCGGTTGGGACCGCGGCCGAGCATGCGGTTCGCCCAGAACACCAGGCCGACCGATGCGCAGGTCTCCGCATAGGCGCTCTCGTTGGGCAGATCGTAGTAGTCGGTGAAGCCCTCGTTGGCCGCCGAGGGTCCGATGCCGCCGGTGACGTACATCTGCTTGGTGACGAGGTCGTCCCAAAGCGTTTCGAGGGCCTTGGTCAGCGTGTCGTCGCTGTACTCGGTGGCGATGTCCGCCATTCCCGAATAGAGATACATGGCGCGCACCGCATGTCCGACGACCTTCTTCTGGTCGCGGACCGGCTGGTGCGACTGGTTGTAGTGGTAGGATCCGAAGACGAAGTTCTTCGGATCGCGGCCGTCGCGCTGGGCCTCGATGTCGAAATAGTGGGGTTCGGTGCCGCGCTCGTCGATGAAATACTTGGACAGGTCCATGTATCTCTGCTGGCCGGTGGCGCGGGCGAGCTTGACCAATGCCAGCTCGATTTCCTCATGTCCGCAATAGCCGGCGATCTGGTTCGGACCGTGGCCGAACTTGTCGATGATGTGGTCGACATAACGGCACATGATGTCCATCAGCTTGCGCTTGCCGGTGGCCTGATAGTAGGCGACCGCGCCTTCGATCAGGTGCCCGGCGCAATAAAGCTCATGCGTGTCGCGAAGGTTGGTCCACTCGCGGCCTGGCACCACGCGCAGGTACCAGGAATTGAGATAGCCGTCCTCGCGCTGCAGCTTGCCATAGAGATCGATGATGGCGTCGACGCGCGCCTCGAGCTTGGGGTTGGGCTTGCGGTAGAGCGAATAGGCCACCGTCTCGATCGATTTTCCCAGGTCGCTGTCCCAGAACATCTGGGTCGAGACCATGGCCTTATGCTCGGTGGCCGGCACAGTCGGGCTCATCGAGTGGTAGGGAATGACGACGCCGGGGCTCGGCTGGTCGACGTCGATCGCCTTCAACATGCCCGCCTGGACGCAGCGGTCCAGCAGGGTTTCGGCCGTCGTCTCGCAGACGGCATCCTGACGGGTGCCGAACAGACCGCCGAGCACGACGGACGGAACGGGGACGGGGCGGAACTGACGGTCTCTCTTGGTCTTGGTCATGATCGGTATTCCAGTGCGGGAAGATGTCACTTCACGGCGCCGGCCATCAGGCCGCGCATGTAGTAGCGTTGCAGGAGCAGGAAGACGAACAGGCAGGGCACGCTCATCACCGTCACGCCCGCCTGCACGGCGCCCCAATCGATGGCGCCGAGCCGGCCCGCGCGCACGGCCGAGATCAGGATCGGCAGCGTGAACTTCGAGTTGTCGGACAGCAGCACCAGGGCGGCCAGGAACTCGTTCCAGGAGTTGAGGAAGGCGAAGATGGCGACGGTGACGATGCCCGGCAGCACCAGCGGCAGCAGAACGCGGACGAGCAGCTTCAGATCGCGGGCGCCGTCGATGCGAGCGGCCTCCTCTATTTCCTTCGGCACCGCGTCGAAGGCGTTGCGCATCATGAACACCGAGAACGGCAGCTGCAGCGTCACGTAGACCAGCGTCAGCCCGATCAGCGAGTTGTTGAGGCCCAGCTTGGCGAGGATGATGAACAGCGGCGTCAGGATCGACTGGAACGGGATCATCAGCGTGGCGATGATCAGCACGAACAGCGCGTTCTTGAACATGAAACGATAGCGCGAGAAACCGTAGCCGGCGAGCAGGCTGACGATCACCGTCAACAGGGCGGTGCCGATCGCCACCGCCGCCGAGTTGAGCGTGTGCTGCCAGACGCCGGCGCCGAAGCTGTCGAGACTGCGGTAGGCGTCGAGGCTGAAGCCGTTGGTCGGCCATGGCGGTATCGGCGGCAGCCGCGCTTCCGTGCCGTGACGGAAGGACGACAGAATGGTGATGGCGAACGGCGCCAGGAAGAACACGGCAAGCAGGATGCCGGTGCCGTGGTAGCCGCTGGCCCCGATGAGTGCCCGACGGGCGCGAGCTTCTTTCTTGGTGGTCATGCCCGGTCCTCCCCGACGCGCAGCAGCCAGAGCTGGAAGATGCTGATCAGCACCAGGATGACCAGGAGCGCCAGCGACATGGCCGCGCCGTAGCCGAGGTTGAAGGAGACGAAGGACTGGTTGAAGATGTAGTAGACCACCGAGATCATCTTGTTCTGCGGTCCGCCGGCCGTCATGATGTAGAACTGGTCGAAGGCGAGGATCGAGCCGGTCACCGACAGGATCAGCGACAACGCCATGGTCTTCCGCATCAGGGGCAGCGTCACGTAGAAGAAGCGCTTCCAGCGGTTGGCGCCGTCGATGCGCGCCGCTTCTCCGAGTTCCGTCGGGATGGCCTGCAGGCCGGTGAGCAGGATGATCATCGTGAAGCCGGCGACCTTCCAGACCACCATCAGGCAGATGATGAAGAAGGCGCTGTCGAAGCTGGCGAAGAAGTTGGTCTTGAGGTCGACGATTCCGAGCCAGGCGAGCAGCGGATTGAGAAAGCCGCTGTCGACGTTGGCGAACCACACCCAGAGCAGCGACGCCGAGGCGAGGCCCACCACCACCGGCATGAAGATCGCCGTCCGGTAGACGCCGACCATTCGCCGCTGACGCTCGACGAAGATGGCGAGCGGGAAGGCCAGCGCAAAGATGGCGATGGTGATGATCACCGTATAGTAGGCGGTAAAGCCCAGCGCCGAATAGAACCGGCTGTCGGAGACCATCCGGATGTAGTTGCCGAGTCCGATGAACTTGGGCTCGCCGAGCAACGGCCATTTGTGCAGGCTCATCCAGAAGGTGAACAGCACCGGCAGGATGAAGAAGACGATCACCAGCGCCATGGCCGGCGCGATGTAGAGAAGCCCCTTCCATTGCGACCGTCGCTTGGGTCGACGCCGGTTGGAGGGCGGGGATAGGCTTTCGGCGAGGGTCATCGCTGCCGCTCTTCTTGTCATTCGCCTGTGAGGTCGCGGAGGTCGCGACGTGGCGGATGGGCAAAACCAGGGAGGTCGGGCACGGACGGGTCGCGAGCGGACCGGCGTCGCTCCGAGGGAGGGACCGGCCGGAGGTGTCCGGCCGGTCGGTCGCAAGAGGCCCCTACTGGGCGTTGTCGATGATGCTCTGCATCTCTTCCTGAGCGGTGGCGAAGGCACCGTCGACGTCGTCACCGAAGATGGCGGCGTTGGTGAAGGAGGCCCACGGACCGTTGGCGCTGTTGATCAGGTCGTTGAACTGCAGCGTGTAGGGGGTCTTGGCGACGGCGATGGCATCGACGCCGACCTGCATGCGCGGATCGAGATCCTTCAGCACCTCGGCGGCGATGTCCGAACGGGTCGGCAGGCTGCCGTACTTGGCCATCACCTTCTGCCCTTCGAGAGAATAGGCATACTCGAGGAAGGTCTTGGCGATGCCGGCGCGCGGCGAGCCCTTGGTGATGACGAAGTTGTCACCGCCGGCGAACGACGACGTCTTGCCGTCGACGCTCGGGATCAGCGTCACGCCGAAGTGGATGTCCGGATGCTCCGTGACCAGCGTTCCGATGGCGAAGGCGCCAAGGTTCTGTTGGCCGATCTTGCCGTTGGTGATCGACAGGAAGTTGGTGCCCGTATCCGAAGCGGCGCCCGGCGGAACGACACCCGCCTTGACCATGTCGCGATAGTAGCCCACCGCCTTGCGCATCTCCGGCGTATCAAGCGTCGCCTTCTTGCCGTCTTCCGACAGGATGTCGGCACCGGCGCCCCAGGTGAGCGGGGTGAAGGTGAAGATCATGCAGCCGCCGCAGCCGCCGCCGGAGAAGTAGAAGCCGTAGGTGTCGTCGCCGAGGGCCCGGATCTTCTTGGCATTCTCGGAAATCTCTTCCCAGGTGGTCGGCGCCTTGTCCGGGTCGAGGCCGGCCTTCTTGTAGAGGTCCTTGTTCCAGGCGAACACCGAGGTCTCGACCGACAGCGGCAGGCCGTAGATCTTGTCCTCATAGGTGCCGAGCTTGACGTGGCTCGGCGACAGCGCCGAGAAGTAGGGAAGGGCCTTGGCCCAGTCGGTCAGGTCTTCGAGCTGTCCGGCCGCCGCGAAAGCGGGGTTGTAGATCAGGTCGAGCGACAGGGCGTCGGGCGCCTGGCCACCGGCGATGGCGGTGGCATACTTCTGCACCAGCTCGGAGAAGGGGACCTCCGTCATCTGGATCTTGTCTTCGTGGTTGGCGTTGAAGGCCTCGACCAGCTTGGTGAACGAGGCGCCGATGCCGCTGCGCACCCACATCTGCAGCGTTTCGGCCTGCGCCGCGCCGGCGGCGAAACAGAACGTGACGAGGCTGGCCGCGGCCAGCAGCTTGTTGATTCTCATTGCTCTCTCCTCCTAAGCGGGTTCCTCTCCCCCGCGAAAATCACCGCTTCAGGCCGGGGCTTCCGCGCCTCGGCAAGACTGGCGGACCACCAGCGAGCACGGCAGCTTGCGAATGCCGGACTGCACTTCGCGGCCCTCGGACATCGCCAGCACCAGCCGGCCGGCTTCCCGGCCGAGCGTCCTGAGGTTCATGTCCACGGTCGTCAGGGGCGGTCGCGTCTGCGCCGCCACGATGTCCCAATTATCGAAGCCGACCACGGCCACGTCATCCGGCACCCGGATGCCGCGCTCGCGCAGGGCGTCGACCACACCCCGGGCGATCTGGTCGTTGCCGCAGAAGATGCCGTCCGGCCTCTCCCCGCCGCGCTCCCAGAGCTGCTCCACGGCTTCGTGTCCCCAAGCTTCCGCCCAGACGCCATGAAGGACCTCGGGCGGTCCGTCGATCGCGGTACGATAGGCGTCGGCACGTTCGCGCACCGACTGGAAGGTCTTTGGGCCGGTGACGTGGACGATCCGCCGACAGCCGGCGTCGATCAGACACCTGGCGGCCAACCGGGCGCCCTGTTCGTCATCGGAGCGGAGCGTCACTCCGTCCGCCGGCCCCTTGGTGAAGGCGTAGACCACCGGCACGGCGAGGCCGGTCAGATCCACCGGCAGTTGCCGGTCGAGGCGCTTGCCGGAGGCGATGATGCCGTCGACGCTCTTGTCGAGCATGGCATCGACGTGGACGCGCGCCCGCTCCGGGTCGTCCTCGATGGCGCACAGAAAGACCGATACGCCGTGCCCAACCAGTTCCTCCGATACGCCGGCCATCACCGGCAGGGTGAAACGGCCATAGGTGTCGTTGGTCAGAAGGCCGATGGTGAAGCTGCGCTTGGTGATCAGGCCACGCGCCAACGCATTTGGCCGGAAGCCGACCTCCTGCGCCACCTTCTTCACCCGCTCCCGCGTCTCGGCGCTCATCCGGCCGCTGTCGTTGAGCGCCTTAGAGGCCGTCGAGATCGATACGCCCGCCAGCGCCGCCACGGTGTGGATCGTGACCCGCCCGCGCTTGCCACTGGTGACGCTCAGTTTTTCCTCCCTCGCTTGTTGGAGATGAAAAAACCTTTTCTCTTAGGTGAAGTCAATATGAGAAAACATTTTCTCATGTCGCTTTGAGTTTTGGTGCTTGCTAAGCCGTCATGTGGCCCATGTCATTGGCGGTACAGGTTTTTACTCACTCTTTTTGAACCAGAGACAAGAAATGGACGACGGTTGCAGCGCCGATGGCTAGACTAAAAGCTGACGGTCAGCGTCTGCTTCGGTCATCACGGACGGGGCCGGTGGACGACAGAAAACGGCGGGACGATTCCGTGGAATCGTCCCGCCGTCCGGTTGAAGCCCTGCCCGCGCCGTTCGTCAGGCGAGGAGATGGTCGATCGCTTTGCGCCAACCGGCAAGGTGTGCCTGGCGCGTGTCTGCTGGCATCGCCGGCGCGAACAGAGTCTGTCCCTCGCCGCTGGTCGTCATGCCGAGACCCAGGCCATGGAAAGCCACCGAGGCGGCACCAAGGGCGCTCACCTCGGGGAACTTGCCGCGGCGAAGCGGCCGGTCGAGAATGTCGGCTTGGAACTGCATCAGGAAGTCATTGCGCGAAGCGCCGCCATCGACCGACAGACCCGAGAGCGGAGCGCCGATGTCGGCCTCCATGGCCGAGAACACGTCCGCCACCTGAAAGGCCACGGCCTCGACGGCGGCGCGGGCCAGATGCGCGGGCTGGGTACCGAGCGCCAGACCGGAAATTTCCCCGCGCACATCGTTGCGCCAATGCGGCGCCCCGAGCCCGACCAGCGCCGGAATGAAGGTGACGCCGTTGCTCGACGGCACAGTCATGGCGAGCTCGGCAAGCTCTGCGGCGTCCTTCACGCCGAGAAGCGATGCCATGAAGGCGACCGTCTGGCCGGAAACCGAGATGTTGCCCTCAAGGGCGTGCCACACGCGGCCGCCGAGACTCCAGGCGATCGTGCCCGAAAGACCGTGACGCGAGCGGACGCGTTTCGGTACCAGCGACATCAGCGACGTGCCGGTGCCGTAGGTTGCCTTGACGGTGCCCGGTTCGCGCACGCCATGGCCGAACAGGGCGGCGTGCGAGTCGCCCATCATGCCGTGGACCGGAATGCCGGCCGGCAAGGCGGTCACGTTGGCCGACGTCTCGCCGAAGCGGCTGTCGGAGGATCTCACGTCGGCCAGCATGGCCTTCGGCACGCCGAACAGCGCGCAGAGCTCGTCGCTCCACGCAAGCGCCTCGGTGTCGAAGAGCTGGGTGCGGCTGGCATTGGAGTGGTCGGTGGCGTGGATCGCGCCACCGGTGAAGTTCCACAGCAACCAGCTGTCGATGGTGCCGGCGCGGATGGCTCCCGTCGCAGCCCGTGCGCGACCGTCGGGGATGCGATCGAGAACCCAGGCAATCTTGCTGGCCGGAAACAGCGGATTGATGCCGAGGCCGGTGCGGGCCTCGACGAAGTCGCCGTGGCCGGCGGCAATCAGCGCCTCGCAGGCCGAAGCGGTGCGGCGGCACTGCCAGATGATGCAAGGCGCAAGCGGCTTGCCGGTGGCGGCATCCCAGACGACGATCGACTCGCGCTGGTTGGAGACCGCGAGCGCGACGACATCCGCCGCCCGTGGATGGCCGGCCAGTTCATCGACGACCGCCTTGACGGCGGTCCAGATGGCATCGGCCGACTGCTCGGCCCAGCCGGACTGGGGATAGTCGACCGTCATCGGGCGGGAGGCGGAGGCGATCACCGCTCCCGACCTGTCGACGAGCAGCGCCTTGGTGTTGGTGGTTCCCTGGTCGATGGCCAGGACGAGCGCATTGTCCATCGTCACCCCTTGCGGCTGATCGCCTTTCGCGCGGCGTCTGCGATACCGTTTTCGGTCAGTCCAAAATGATCGAACAGGAAGTCGACGGATCCTGTGGGCACGAAGCCCGGGAAGCCCAGCATCTCCATCGGAACGGGCCGGTGGAGGGCGAGGGTCTCGGCCACGGCGCCGCCGAGGCCGCCGCGCACGCTGGCCTCTTCCACGGTGACCACCGCGCCGGTCGACGCGGCATCGACGATCGCCTCGACGTCGAGCGGGTTCATCCAGGCCATGTTGACGACACGGGCCGACACGCCGCTCTCGGCCAGCACCTGGGCCGCCTGAAGCGCCTTGTGCAGCATGACGCCGTTGGCGAGGATGGCGACGTCGGCGCCTTCGCGCATCACCTCCGCCTTGCCCGGCTCGATGCGATCGAGGCGATGATCGAGCGCCGGTACCGGATAGCGGCTGACGCGGATGAACACCGGCCCCTCATGGGCGGCGGCAAAGCGAATGGCCTGCTCGGTTTCCCAAGGGTCAGACGGCACGATGGTGAGAAGGTTGGCGAGCGGCCTCAGCCAGGCGAGGTCCTCGATCGAATGGTGGGTGGGGCCGAGTTCGCCGTAGCCGATGCCGGGCGACTGGCCGCACAGCTTGACGTTGGTGTTGGAGTAGGCGACGTCGGCCTTCACCTGCTCGAGCGCCCGCCCGGTCAGGAAGCAGGAGGCGCAGGAGACGAAGGGAATGCGCCCGCCGTTGGCAAGGCCGGCGCCGACGCCGACCATGTTCTGCTCGGCGATGCCGACGTTGACGAGCCGGTCGGGCCAGCGCTTCTTGAAACCGCCGAGCTTGGAGGAGCCGACGCTGTCGTTGACGACGGCGACCACGCGCTCGTCGGCCTCGGCCAGCGCTTCCAGCGTCTTGGAGAAGGCGTCGCGGCAGTCGTACAGGCCCTCGTTGGTCTTGATGGCGGCCGACATCAGATGAGCTCCTTCATCGCCTGGGCGAACTGTTCGTCGGTGGGAACGCCGTGGTGCCAGGAGACGTTGTCCTCCATGAAGGACACGCCCTTGCCCTTGATGGTGTTGGCGATGACGCAGAGCGGCTTGTCGCGGCTCGCCGGATCGGCGCCGAGCACGTCGAGCAGGGTCGCATGGTCGTGGCCGTCGATCATCTCGACATGGAAGCCGAAGGCCCGCCACTTGTCGTCGAGCGGATCGAGACCGTTGGTGGCCTCGGTGCGGTCGCCCTGCTGCAGGCGGTTGCGGTCGACGATGACGGTGAGGCGGTTGAGCTTGCGGTGGCCCGCCGCCATGGCCGCTTCCCAGTTGGAGCCTTCCTGCAGTTCGCCGTCGCCGGTCAGCACGAAGGTTCGATAGTCCTTGGCGGCAAGCTTGCCGGCAATGGCGACGCCGACGGCGACCGGCAGTCCGTGTCCGAGCGGTCCGGTGTTGGTCTCGATGCCCGGCAGGTAGTTGCGGTTGGGGTGGCCGTTCAGCATGGACAGCGGCTGCATGTAGGTCTTGAGCTGGGCCTCGGGGAAGTAGCCGGCCTGGGCCAGCACCGAGTAGAAGGCGCCGGTGCAATGCCCCTTGCTCATGATGAACCGGTCGCGGTCCGGATGGCGCGGCTCGTTGGGATCGTAGCGCATGACGCCGAAGTACAGCGTCGCCAGGATGTCGGCTGCCGAGAAGTCGCCGCCGGGATGGCCGAGCCGGGCCTCGTGCACCATCGTGAAGGCGCTGCGGCGAATGCTCAGAGCCCGGGCGCAGACCATGTCGATCCTGTCGGCGCCGGAAACCGGCGCCGAGGCGGTTGAAAGAGGCATTTCCTATTCTCCGGGTTGCGACCGGCAGGCCGTCAACAGAAGGCCTTGAGGCCGAGCGTCGGCACGGCCTCGCCGTTGTGATGGTAGATGGGCAGCTTCATGTACCGGCTGACTGCCTCTTCGACGATGCCGGCCACCTGGCCGCGCACCATGGCGACGTGATGCTCGAAGCCGTTCTGCGTCACCACCTTGAGAAGCTGACGCAGTTTCTCGACCTGAATCACGGCGATGCCGCCGTCCATGCCGTAGGGATCATCGGTGAACCGGCCGTCGCCGACATAGGCTTTGATGGTGGCGTTGAGATCGTCGGAGGAGAAGCGCAGGAAGCTCATCGGCCCGGCCTTCACCTTGCCCTTGACGGCGCCGAAGCACTTGTCACGGCCGATGGTCTCGCCGAGCACGTCGAGCTCGCCGATATTGGGCGTGTCGCCGAAGAAGCTCTTCGGATAGTTGCCGCAGTGGGTGCCGACGCACTTGTCGGGGTCGTAGCCGTAGTTGTTGTTCCAGTCGAGGATGGCGGCCGGCTGGCCGGCGGCGAGCGTAAGCGCATACATCGACAGCGTGCCGAGCACGTCCACTTCGCAGGCGCTGGGCATCAGCTTCTCGCCCATCATGCTCATGGAGAGGCAGGTGGCGCAGCCATAGTTGTCCTGCAGCGACCGCCAGCACTGGATCGCCGAGGCGTCGCAGTCGTTCTCGCCCATCCACTCGTCGATGGCGATACCCCACTTGGCCTGCTTCAGAACCTGTTCGGGACGGATATGGGCGTCGATCTTGCCGTAGCCGCCGATGGCCACAAGCTTGTCCTTCACACTGGCGGCGTTGTCGTCGATCGCCTTCGCACGCCCGATGATTTCCGAGAGGTCGACCGGCACCACGGTGACGCCCATCGCCTGGAGCAGCTTTTCGGAGTAGCGCATGGTCTGGAACGGCGCCGTGCGGGCGCCGATGGCGCCGATGCGGGCGTGGCTGAGGCCACGTACCGTGCGGCAGACGCGGGAGAAGGCGTCGAGGTCGCGACCGAATTCCTCGCCGTCGAGGTCGGAGGTGTGGTTGGTCGTCTCGGTGAAGGGAATGCCGTAGTTGTAGAAATTGTTGGCGACCGAGATCTTGCCGCAGAAGGCGTCGCGGCGGCTCTTGACGTCGACCTTGTCGAACTCGTCGTTGCAGGCCTGAAGCAGGATCGGCACACCGAGGCTGGCGGCCATCACCATCTCGATGATGGCGATCTCGTCGCCGAAGTTGGCCAGCGAGATGACGAGACCATCGATCTCGCCCTTGTGGGCGGCGAAGAAGCGGCCATAGAGCTTGGCGTCGTCGCGCGTCTGCACGGCCCCGTTCACCGTGGCATCCACCGGCGGCATCAGCGTGCGGATGCCGAGGCGGGCGGCCTGGGCCTCCAGATCGTTGCGCGCCTTGATGCAGGGTGCGCCGTTGAAGAACTGCCTGCTGCCGATCACCAGGCCGAGGGTCACTTCGCGCTTGAACTTGTCCGTCATTCCATCCTCCCGTCGACGAGGCTTGCGTCGACACGAATTCAATTTTCGATTTTTATCGCTTTCTTTCGTTTGATGATGTTTTTTAGGGGGCGTTTTGTCAATAGGGTTTTTGCCCGTTCCCTTGTCGACAGGGCGCAGGTACGGCATTCGTTGGCTCGATTTGCCAAAAAGACTTGGCGGCTGAAGGGAAATCGGAGCTATAAGGATCGCAAGAAAGCGAAGGTTCCCATGGTGACAGAAGCATCGAATGGTAGCGGGGCGGACGTGGGGTCGTCCGGCAAGCGCGGCGCTGCCGCGGCTGATGCGCCCGCTTTCACCGGACTTCTCGCCGAGCCCCGGCGCATGAAGATTCTCGAATGGCTTCAGGAAGAAGGCAGCGCCCGCGTGCGCGAACTGTCGCAGGCCTTCAAGGTGTCCGAAGCCACCATCCGCCAGGATCTTGAGCGGCTCGAGCAGGACGGTCATATCCTGCGCGAGCATGGCGGCGCCTATCTCAAGACGGTGCAGCAGCAGGTCGGCACCATGTCGCTGCAGCACATCGAGAACATGGATCGCAAGCGCAAGATCGGCGCCAAGGCGGCGTCGCTGGTCAAGAACAACGAGACCATCATTCTCGATGCCGGCTCGACGACCACCGAGATCGCCCAGCGCCTGACCACCCGCGAAAACCTGACGGTCATCACCAACGCGCTCAATATCGCCATCATCCTCGGCGCTGTTCCCGGCTATGCCGTGCATATGCCCGGCGGCCAGTTCAAGGCGCCGACGCTGTCGCTCTCGGGCGACAAGTCCGTCGAGTATTTTCGCAATATCTTCGCGTCGAAGCTGTTTCTCGCGACGGCCGGCGTGTCGGTCGATGCCGGGCTTACCTATCCCAGCTTTGCCGACTTGCAGCTCAAGGAGGCGATGATCAAGGCGGCCGCCCACGTTTATCTTGTGGCCGATTCGTCCAAGATCAATCGCACGTCCTTCACCCGCCTCGGCAATCTCGATGTGATCCATTCGTTCGTGACCGACGACGGCATCGCCGACGGTGATGCCAAGGAGTTCGAACGTCGGGGCATCGAGCTGATCGTCGCCACCTGATGGCGAACTCCCGTTAGTTCGACGATCGACGGACTGCGTCATCTTCACCAGTGTCTTGTGGTGCGCCGTCGCGATGGCGTCGGGGCGACTCGTTGTCCCAATGCTCGGCCGATCGATGCTTGCAGGCGGCATTTTGCTCGCTTGTGGCGAGGGTTGAGGCGGCTTGCTACCTTTCGAATATTATCGACTTTTGTCTAATAGCGCGCGATTTGGCGTTCGTTGGCGTTTGTTTGGGTGGTCGGGGATCGAAGGTCAGCCCCATCCTGAAACGGGCCTGCGGAAAACGGCTGAAAATGTCATCCCGTTCACGCCGCACAATCCGGTGGCGGTCAATAGATGCGAATGATCCGTTGACAAACGATAGAAAACGAAAATAATCGAAACATAAGGTTCGGGACGGAGATCCCCGCGACCCTAGGGAGGATGAGCATGCCAGACCATGCTGCGTCGCGTCGGCCTTTCGCCGGCACGGCCGACAATCAGTCGTTCGCCGCTTTTCGCGGCCAGGGCGGCGCAAAGCTTTCAAGGCGTCTCATCGTTGCCGGTGTGCTGGCAGTGGCATTGGCCGGTTGCAAGATCCTGCCGATCCAGAGCGAGTCCGATGCGGCCCAGCAGAAATTCAATGGCGTGGACTACGTGACCAAGCTTTGGGATGGCGAGGTCATTCCGGTGGTTCGCGACAAGGCATTTCCGATCGAGACGGTCATCGCGGCCATCGAAGGCGGCCTCGACAAGGCCGGACCGGAGTTCGGTCATCGCCCCGCCGAGGAAGGGAGCCCCTGGAGCTTCGTCGTCAAGGGCACGGCGGTGATCAAGGAGAAGAACACGGCCTCCCGTGCCGGTACCGTGCTGATCGATGTCGCGACCCCGAAGGGGCCGGTGCCAGTCACGATCCAGATCGGTCCGGTCATCAAGGGCAACTCGCTGCGCGACGCCATGCCCTTCATCAACTTCCAGAATTTCACCAACCAGCTCGAGTTCGCCGAGGTCGGCCGCGCCTTCAATGGTCGCGTTGCCGAGGAACTCAAGACGGTCGTCGAAGGGCTGGCCACCGGCCAGACGATAGCCTACTCCGGCACCTTCTCGCTCAACACGGCCACCGACAAGATCCTGCTGACCCCGGTTCTGATCGGTCCGGCGGGAGGATCCCAATGAGCGCGCTGGAACGGACCGACGCGCCGGCGGTCATTCTTCGTGCCGAGAAGATGACCCGCGTCTTCCCCGGCACCATCGCCTTGGAAGACGTCGACTTCGATGTCTACGAGCGCTCCGTGAACGTGCTGATCGGCGAGAATGGCGCCGGCAAGTCGACGCTGATGCGCATCCTCGCCGGCGTCGATCGGGCGACGTCCGGCCGCATCCTGATGGGTGGCGAGGAGGTGGAGTTCTCATCGGTGCTCGACGCGGCGCAAAAGGGCATCGGTATCGTCTTCCAGGAACTCAATCTCTGCCCCAATCTCACGGTCACCGAGAACATCTTCCTCGGTCGCGACATGACCAAGGCGGGCATCCATATCGACATGGCGCGCCAGCGCGAGCGGGCGAAGGAACTGCTCGCCCGCCTCGAGCACGACATCGACCCCGACACGCTGGTCGACGATCTCAGGATCGGCGAGCAGCAGATCGTCGAGATCGCCAAGGCGCTGGCCGACGACGTCAAGGTCCTGATCATGGACGAGCCGACCTCGGCGCTGTCGGCCTCCGAGGTGGAAGTGCTGTTCCGCGTCATCGCCGAGCTGAAGAAATCCGGCGTCGCCATCATCTACATCTCGCACCGCCTTGAGGAACTCGTCCGCATCGGCGACTACTTCACGGTGCTGCGCGACGGCCATTTCCAGGCGAGCGCCCCCAAGGGCGAGGCAACCATTCCCTGGATCATCCGCCAGATGCTCGGCACGTCGGAATTCGCCAAGCGCCAGCAGCGCGAGGTGAAGGTGGGCGAGGCCGTCCTGTCGGTGCGGGATCTCAAGCTTCCGCGCGTGGGCGGCGGTTACCTCGTCGACGATGTCAGCGTCGATTTCCGGGCTGGCGAGATCGTCGGCATCTACGGTCTCCTGGGCGCCGGACGCTCGGAACTGTTCGAAAGCCTGTTCGGCCTGCGCGCCGACGCGCGCGGCACGGTCACCATCAACGGCAAGGCGATCGACCAGTTGCCGGTATCCCGGCGCATCGCCGCCGGTCTCTTCCTGGTGCCGGAGGATCGGCAGCGCGACGGTCTCGTGCAGAATCTCTCCGTCGGCAGGAACCTGTCGCTCGCCAGCCTTGCCAAAGTCACCAAGCTCTTCACCGTGCAGAGCGGTGCCGAACGCAAGGCGATCGACGTGCTGTTCCGCTCGTTGCGCATCAAGGCGCCGTCGCCGGACACGCCCATCACATCCCTGTCCGGCGGCAACCAGCAGAAGGTGGTCATCGGCAAGAGCCTGATGACCGAACCCAGGGTGCTTCTGCTCGACGAACCCACCCGAGGCATCGACATCGGCGCCAAGGAAGAGGTGTTCCGCACCATGCGCGAACTGGCCGATCAGGGCCTCGCGGTGGTCTTCGCCACCTCGGATCTCAAGGAAGTCCACGCGGTGTCCGACCGCGTGCTGGTGATGTCGCAGGGGCGGATCACCGCCGACCTGCCCGATCATGAGGCGACGGACGAGGCCATCGTCCTCGCCTCCACCAAGGGACACGCCGCCCCCGCCCCAATGTCCGCCCAAGACCACCCGGCTCAGGATCAGTGACCATGACCAACACAGTTGCAACCCCGGCGGCCGATGCGCCCAAAGGACAGTCGACACTGCTCCTCTTGCTCCTGAAGCTCAGGACCTTCATCGCGCTGATCGCCGTCGTCGTCTTCTTCAGTCTGATGGCGCCGAACTTCGTCACCGTCGCCAACGCGGTGATCGTGTCCAAGCATGTGGCCATCAATGCTTTCCTCGCCATCGGCATGACCTTCGTCATCCTGACCGGCGGTATCGACCTCTCCGTCGGCGCAATCGTCGGTCTGGTCGGCATGGTCGCCGGCGCACTGGTCCTCTACGGCATCCCGCTCGAGATGTTCGGCGTGGTGATCTATCCCAACGTCTGGGAGGTGATCGGCATCGCGCTTCTGGTTGGCACCTTCGTCGGCCTGATCAACGGCCTCCTGATCACACGCATGCAGGTGGCCCCGTTCATCGCCACGCTCGGCATGCTCTACGTCGCCCGTGGTACGGCGCTTCTGATGTCGGGCGGCTCCACCTTCCCGAACCTGATTGGCAAGCCGGAGTTCGGCAACCAGGGTTTCCCCACGCTCGGCTCCGGCACCATTCTTGGCATTCCCCTGTCGATCTGGCTGCTGCTGGTCGTCGCCTGCATCGCCGCCTACGTTGCCACCAAGACGCCGTTCGGCCGGCAGATCTACGCCGTCGGCGGCAATGAGCGCGCCGCCACGCTGAGTGGCGTCAACGTCAACCGGGTCAAGCTCACCGTCTACATGATCTCGGGTTTCTGTGCCGCCATCGCCGGCCTTGTGGTCGCCTCCCAGCTGGTTGCCTCGCATCCGGCCTCCGGCGAGACCTTCGAAATGAACGCCATCGCGGCGGCCGTGCTCGGCGGCACCTCGCTGTCGGGTGGTCGCGGCACCATCGGTGGCACCATTGTCGGCGCCTTCGTCATCGGCGTGCTCTCCGACGGCCTGGTCATGATGGGCGTCTCGGAGTTCTGGCAGATGGTCATCAAGGGCGTCGTCATCGTCGGCGCGGTCATCCTCGACCAGATGCAGCGCCGCATCGCCCGTAATGCCCGGCTTGGCTGATATCTGGGCTGAAATTCTGGCGCCGGCCGAAGCCCCGGCCGGCGTCAACGACTGCGGCCGTCGACACCCGACGTGAACCGCGCCCCGCTGAGAGGTGTGCAGCGGACTTTAGTGGAGGAGAATGACATGTCGCTTCGCAAAACTCTGAAGACGGTTTCCCTCGGCCTGTTGGCCGGTATCGCCCTGACCGCCTCGGCGCTGGCCGCCGACGGCAAGCTGATCGTCATCATCACCCCGAGCCACGACAACCCCTTCTTCAAGCAGGAAGCGGTTGGCGCCCAGGCCAAGGCCAAGGAGCTCGGCTACGAGGCGGCGATCTACAGCCATGACGACGACGCCAACAAGCAGAACGATCTGATCGACTCGGCCATCGCCCAGAAGGCCGCCGCGATCATCCTGGACAACGCCGGTGCCGACGCCACCGTCGCCGCCGTGCAGAAGGCCAAGGATGCCGGTGTGCCGTCGTTCCTGATCGACCGCGAGATCAATGCCAACGGCATCGCCGTCGCCCAGATCGTCTCCAACAACTATCAGGGCGCCACCCTGGTCGCCGAGAGCTTCGTCGAAGCCATGGGTGAGAAGGGCAACTTCGTCGAGCTGGTCGGCAAGGAATCCGACACCAACGCCGGCGTGCGCTCCAAGGGCTTCCATGACGTGATTGATCAGTATCCCGACATGAAGATGGTCGCCCAGCAGAGCGCCAACTGGAGCCAGACCGAAGCCTTCTCCAAGATGGAATCGATCCTCCAGGCCAATCCGGACATCAAGGGCGTGATCTCCGGCAACGACACCATGGCCATGGGCGCCATGGCCGCTCTCGAGGCCGCTGGCCGCAAGGACGTTCTGGTCGCCGGCTTCGACGGCTCCAACGACGTCCGCGATGCCATCATCGCCGGCAAGATCCATGCGACCGGCCTGCAGCCGGCCTTCCGTCAGGCTCAGTATGCCGTCGAACTGGCCGACAAGTACCTCAAGGAAGGCTCCACCGGCCAGCCTGAGAAGATCTCCATGGACTGCGTGCTGATCACCAAGGAGAACGCCGCCAAGCTCGACAACTTCGCGCTCAAGGACTGATCTCCGAGCAAATGGAGCCTCGGCGGCACGTCCGCCGGGGCCTCCTGAAGGCACGAACGAAACAGGCAGGCGCCGAGCAGCGCCTGCCTGTTTTGCATTGGCCGTCCGGCAAGGATGGACGGCGAGACCGGGCTCAAGCGAAATCGGGCGTCAGTACCGCGTTCTTGAGCGCGATCGAGTAGGGATGCTGGGGGTTGTCGAGAACCGCCCTGGCATTGCCTCGCTCCACCACCTCGCCCTTCTTCATGATGATGATGCGGTCGGAAATGTAGTAGGCGGTGGCGAGATCGTGGGTGATGTAGATGATCGACAGGCCCAGCCGGTCGCGCAGCGCGCCGAACAGGTTGACGATCGACATCCTGAGCGAGGCGTCGACCATAGACACCGGCTCGTCGGCCACCAGCAGGCGTGGATCGGGAATCAGCGCCCTGGCGATGGCGGTGCGCTGCAACTGTCCACCGGAGAGTTCGTGCGGAAAACGCCCTCGAACCTCGGCCAGCGTCAGTCCCACCTCGACCAGGGCCCGGTCGACGCGCTCTTCGATCTCCTGGCGGCTCGGCTTGCCCTTTGCCCTCATGAAGTTGGCGGCGGTGGCGAACAGGTAGCGATCGACCCGCTTCAACGGATTGAAGGCTTCGAACGGGTTTTGCAGCACCGGCTGCACCTTGGCCATGAATGCCCGGCGAGCGGCGCTGCTGCGGATGCTGGCGACGTCGACGCCATCGAACAGCACCCGGCCGCGGGTCGGCAGTTGCTGGCCGAGCACCATGGCTGCCAGAGTCGATTTGCCGGAGCCTGACTCGCCGACCACGGACAGGATTTCCGGCTTCCCGGCTTCGATCTGCAACGAGATGTCCTTCACCGCCTCGACGGAGCGGCGCGACAGGAGTCCGCCTTGAAGGAACGTTTTGCCGACGTGGTCGATGTCGAGGATGAGGCTCATGGCGTCGCTCCCGAGACGGCGAAGCAGGCGACGCGGTGGCGCGGCGTCAGGTTGGTCATCGGCGGCACCTCCCTGGAGCAGATGTCCATGGCCAGCGGGCAGCGGGGGTGAAAGCGGCAGCCGCTTGGCGGCTCGGCGAGGCTCGGCGGCCGGCCCGGCAGCGACGCGCGGCGCGTGGTGTCGCCGATCTTCGGCAGAGAAGCGACCAGATGCTGGGTGTAGGGGTGACGGGCGCCGCGAAACAGCGTCGGCGTGTCGGCCTCCTCGACGAGACGACCGGCGTAGACGATGCCGACGCGATCCGACACCGTCGCATGCACGCTCATGTCGTGCGTCACGAACAGGAAGGACGATCCGAGATCGCGCTGGATGTCGCGCAGCATGGCGAGGACGTCGCGCTGGACGATGACGTCGAGCGCTGTCGTCGGCTCGTCGGCGACGATGAACTCCGGCGTGCAGACGGTGGCGAGCGCGATGGTGGTTCGCTGACGCATGCCTCCGGACAGCTGATGCGGGTAGCTGTCGAGCACGTCGGGGTCGAGGTCCAATCGCCTGAGATGATCCCGTACCTTGTCCCAGAAGGTGGCGCGATCGAGGCCCATGTGGGCAAAGGCAAAGTCGTAGAAGGAATGCTTGATCCGGCGCACCGGGTTCAGCACGTTCATCGATCCTTGCATGATGTAGGACAGGTGCCGCCAGCGGATGGCCTGCAGTTTGTCCGGCTTCATGTCGTAGATGTCGTAGCTCTGTCCGCCGAAGTTGAAGCGAACGGTTCCGCCGACCACGTGCAACGGTGGCCGGATGGCGCCGACGATGGTCTTGATCAGCGATGTCTTGCCGGAGGAGGATTCGCCGGCGACGCCATAGATCTCTCCCTTGGCCACGGTCAGGCTGATGTCGTCCACGGCGCGAATGTCGCGATCGATGCCGAAGGCCTTGGTGGTGTAGTAGGCCTTCAGCCTTTCGACCACCAGCGTCGGCTGGGTCGCCGCTTCGGGAGCGTGGAGAAGCGCTTCGGTTTGCATCGGCTCAGCTCCCCATCCGGTTCAGGCGACTGCGTGGATCGATGTACTCGTTCATCGACATGGAGAGCAGGAATAGCCCGATGAACAGGACGATGATGGCCACCACCGGCGCCGCCACCCACCACCAGATGCCGGAAATCAGGGCCGAATGGGAGTTCGCCCAATAGATGATCTGGCCCATGGTTGGCGTATCGACGTCGGTGAAGCCGAGCACGGACAGCGTGATCTCCATGCCGATTGACCAGATCATGTTGTTCATGGTGGTCGCGAAGACGATCGGCATCACGTAGGGCAGGTGCTCCTCGACGAGGATCTTGCGCATGCTCATGCCCGAATAGACGCTCTGCGTCGTGAAGGGGCGCGTCCTCAGGCTCATGGCGATCGATCGGATCAGGCGGGCGTCGTAGGACCATCCGAGCGCCGACAGGATCAGCACCAGCATCAGCCAGTTCATCTCGTCCTTCAGCACGAAGTAGAACAGCACCAGAATGGGGAAATGCGGGATCACCATGACCGAGTCGTTTATCGCCATCAGCACGCGATCGACGCGACCGCCCGCATAGCCGGCGGTAAGCCCGACCACCAGCGACAGGATGCGCGACAGGAAGGCGACGGCCAGACCGAAGGCGAAGGTGTTCCTGAGGGCGATCACCAATTGCCAGAAGTTGTCCTGGCCGCGCGAGGTGGTGCCGAACCAGAACTCGGCGTCCGGCGGCATGTCCGGAGGCACCACGTAGATGTCGGCGGCCGGGTAGGGTGAAAAGAAGGAGAGGATGACGGCTCCGATCAGCAGCAGCAGGATCGCGAGGCCGATGGCAAACTCGATGTTGTAGCGGATGAGGTCGCGGATGATTGTGAACATGGCCATCACTCCGCCTTGATGCGCGGGTCGAGCAGCGGACTGAGGATGTCGATCAGAAACACCGCGATTGCGACGCCGATGATCGAGAGCGAGGCGAGACCGAGCACGAGGCTGTAGTCGCCCGCGTGCACCGCGTTGATCAGCAGCGTGCCGATGCCGGGGTAACCGAACACGATCTCAGTGATCACCGTGCCGTTGAAGATGGCGCCGAGCGACATGGCGAGACCGGTGAGTTGCGGGACGATGGCGTTGCGCACCACATAGGAGCGCAGGATGCGCGTCGAGCCGACGCCGCCGAGTTCGGCGAAGGTCACGTAGTCCTCGGTGACGATGTTGGAGGTCAGCGCCCGCATGCCCGTCAGCCAGGAGCCGGCGCCCACCAGCACCAGCGCCATCGCCGGGAGGATCGAATGGCGGATGATGTCGAGGATGAGCGTGAAGGATAGCGTCAGATCGGCGTTCATCTCGTAGCCGCCGGTGATCGGCAGCACGGGCCAGACGAACCCGAACAGGATCAGCAGGATGAAGGCCAGCACGTAGTAGGGGATCGGTTGCAGGCCGATCAGACCCAGGCTGATGATCTTCAGGATCCGGCTCTTGCGATAGTAGCCGGCAAGCGCGCCAAGCGTGTTGCCGAGCAGGAACGAGATCAGCGTTGCTGAAATCATCAGCCCGACGGTCCAGGGCAGGGCACGGAAGATGATCTGCGACACCGGCGTCGGGAAGGCCGACAGCGACGGGCCGAAGTCGCCACGGATGAGGCGGGACCAGAAGGTGACATACTGCTCGAAGAGGTTGCCTTGGAGCCCATAGAGCTCGGTCAGCGTCTTCCGCATGAGGGCGATCGCTTCCGGATCCGATTTGCCGAAATTGGTGATCGCCGTGATCGACTCGGCGACCGGATCGACCGGCGTCATGTGACTGATGAAGAAGGTCGCGGAAATGCCCAGGAAGACGACCAGCAACAGTTGGCCGAACCGGCGCGCGACGAAGATCATGTAGGCTGCCACGGGATCCCTAGCTCCGCTTGCACTGCCGGCATCGCCGGCGATCCGTCCAAAATGGCCCGCGCGGGCCGAGGTCCGCGCGGGTCGTCAAGAAGGAGGGCACGCCGAGGAGGAGAGGGGCGTGCCCGCCGCCGTCAGGGCTGCGCCGGCCGGAGCTTGACCATCATGAGGCGCGAGTTGCCCCAGTTCGGAACCGGATCGGTGTAGGGATCATCCGGGAACGTCGGGTAACCGGTCCAGTAGGTGGTGTCCATCGAGGCGAACACGTTGTAGGACATCATCGGAATGGTTGGCATTTCCTTCACCACCAGCTTCAGATAGTCCATGCCGTAGTCCACGCCCTTGGGATCGTCGAAGCTGATCCCGCGGATACCCTCGATGATCTTGTCGAGTTCCGGGCTCGACCAGCGTTGCCAGTTGCGGGCCGGCTGGACATCGCCAGGCTTGGCCACGAAGCTGGAATGCCAGCTGTCCAGGAAGAACGACATGTCGGCGTCGCCACCCCAGGTCTCGACGCTCCAGGCGATGGCGGCATCGAAGTCGCCGGCCTGCATCGGCTGCCAGGGGTTGGTCGTCGGCTGCGCCTTCGCGTCGATGCCGAACTGCTTCCACTGCTGGGTGATCAGCGTGCCCGCGCGGGTGAACACCGAGCGCGAGTCGCCCTCGACGGTCAGGCGGATCCGGAAGGGCTGGCCGTCCGGTTGCAGCCACTGGCTCCCGGACTTCTTGAAGCCGGCCTTCTCGAGCAGTTCGCCGGCCGCCTTCGGATCGGGCTTCCACCAGCCGTAGCCGAACTGGCTGGAAATGGCCGCCGGGTCGGTCGGGATCTGGTCCTTGAACTTCGGCTGCTTGCGTAGCATGTCGGCGATCTGTGTCGGGATCGTCGGGTCATAGGGCTTGATCTTGCTCTTGCCCGTGTCGAGTTCGAAGGACTTCAACCACTCGTGCATCGGCGCCTGGTAGGTCGGCATCGCCACGCCGGTCGGCGGCACGCCGATGGCCGACAGGGTCGCCGCTCCGCGATAGCTCGCAAGGTCGACGGCCTTGATGTCGATCAGGAGAGCGAGCGCCCAGCGCACGTCGGCATTGTCGAAGGGCGCCTTCTGCGTATTGAAGATCACGGCCGGAAGGGTCGGATCGGGATGCGCGTAGGGGAAGCCCTTGAACCAAGTGGCCAGCGACTTCGACTGCTCGACCAGCGTGAACATGCCTTCCGGCGTGTTGTCGTGGATGATGTCGAGCTCGTGCTTCAATTGGGCGATGGTCTTCTTGTCCGGCGGGCCGCCGTCCACATAGGCGGCGTATTTCGGACCGGGCTCGCCAATCAGGCCGAGCGGCGTCCGCTGCCAGTCCTCGCGCTTCTCCCAGATGTACCACTTGCCCTGCGGGTCGTAGTTCTTGAGCTTGTAAGCGCTGATCGAGATCGGGTTGGCGAAGTCGTACTTCAGCGGATCCTCGACCTTCTCGAACACATGCTTGGGCATGATCCAGATGGCGTTCCAGCGCACCGTGAACAGGGCGTGGAAGCGCGAATTCGGCTTCTTCAGCTTGAAGACGACGGTATAGGGATCGGTCGCCTTGATGCTGTCGACGCTGACGGTGAGAAGCGGACTCCACACCATGCCCGGATGGTCGATCTGAGTCTGCACGGTGTAGACGACATCGTCGGCGGTGAACTCGACGCCGTCGCTCCAGTACATCCCCTTGCGCAGCTTCACCGTCATCTCGGTGAAGTCGGCGTTGTAGATCGGCTTTTCGGCGGCCAACGAGTTGTACCACGGGCCGTTGATGCCCTGATCCGGGTCGATGTACCAGAGGGTATCCATCGTCAGCTGCTGCAGGCCGGTCGAGAGACCGCCGCCGCCGTTCACCCAGATGTTGAACCAACCCGGATTCTTGACGGTACCCTCCGGGTTTTCGATGATCACGGTTTCCTTGCGCGGCAGATTGGAAATGTCCTGCGCCTGGGCCGTATTGGCCAGAACCACGAGCGCGGCTCCGGCGAGAAACTTTCTCCATAGTCTCATGCGGTAATCCTCCCTCTAAAATGTCCACGTTGCACGGCGCGCCCCGAACGGGCGTCGAGCCATGTCCTCCAGACCGACGGGATGCTCAGGTCCTCCTTCTGCTGGCCGGCGCACGTGGGCGCGCCGACGTGAAATTGGAACCAGCCGCCATTCCTCCGAAGGCGGCCGGTTGGTTCAAACCGACAGGCGTATGACGTTGTAGGACAGCGGCGGCAGCTTGCAGCGGAGCGCGCCATCATCGACCAGCGTTCCGCCGACCGTTTTCGGCACCACATTGTCCGGGTTAGCGGCCGAGTTGACCGCCTTCAGATCCGGGTGGGTCATCTGGATGTGCTCGACGACGCGCGCGGCCGGGAAGCCGTTGAGCGCCGAGGCGAAGTCCAGCGACTCGGTGAGATGGCGGTTCACCACGAAGAAGGTCAGGGCGTCGCCGCCGGTCGAGCGCACCACCGAAAGGTCGAGATAGGGCACGTCGCTGGCGACATCGGCCTTGTAGGTCGGTCCGTCGACGACGGCAAGCAACGAGGTGCCGCGACCGTAGAGGGATGCGAACAGGAACGGATAGTAGATGGTCTGCTTCCAGGCCGGACCGCCCTCTTCGGTCATGATCGGGGCGATGACGTTGACCAGCTGCGCGATGCAGGCGATCTTCACCCGGTCGGCGCGGCGAATGAAGGTGTTGAGTACGCTGCCGACCTGCAACACGTCCTCGAAATTGTAGATGTCCTCCAGAAGGTGCGGAGCGTCCGGCCAATCGTCGCCTTCGAGGATCTTCTTGTCCTGCTCGTTGCTGTGGTACCAGACGTTCCATTCGTCGAAAGAGATCGTGACGTTTTTCTTGGAACGCTTTTTCGCCTTGATGTAGTCGATGACGCCGGAAACCGACTGGATATACCGATCGAGCGTCTCGGCCTGGGCGAGATAGTTGAGCGTGTTGTGTTCCTTGTTGGCGAAATACATGTGCAGCGACAGGTGGTCGACCACGTCATAGGTGTGATCGAGAACGGTCGCCTCCCAGTCGGGGAAGGTCGGCATGTTGGAACTGGACGAACCGCAGACCACCAGCTCCACCGACTTGTCGAACAGGCGCATCGCCTTGGCCGTCTCGTTGGCGAGCTTGCCATACTCGTCGGCCGACTTGTGGCCGACCTGCCAGGGACCGTCCATCTCGTTGCCGATACACCAGAGCTTGACGTTGTGCGGCTCCTTCCAGCCATGCTGCCGGCGCAGGTCGCTCCAGTAGGAGCCACCCGGATGGTTGCAGTACTCGATGAAGTTGCGCGCCGCATCGAGGCCGCGCGAACCGAGATTGACCGCCAGCATCGGCTTGGTACCGGCCTTCTTGCACCAGTCGACGAACTCATTGACGCCGATGTGGTTGTTGTCACGGGTGCGCCAGGCAAGATCGAGCCGGGTGGGGCGGCTCTCCCGCGGGCCGACGCCGTCTTCCCAGTTGTAGGCCGAAACGAAGTTGCCGCCGGGATAGCGGACATAGGGCGTGTTGAGGGCGCGAACCAGATCCAGCACGTCACCGCGGAAGCCGTCGGCGTCAGCCGTCGCATGTCCTGGCTCGTAGATGCCGGTGTAGATGGCGCGCCCCAAATGCTCCAGGAAGGAGCTGTAGACACGGTCGTCGATCTGGGAAATCGTGAAGTCCCGGTGGATGGTCACATTCGCTTTCACGTTGGCCCTCGCTCCCGCTGTAGTTTGTATTATTTTTTTTGATACATAACGCAGAGTATGTTTCGCACCTGTAGGGTTGTCAATCGGCCGATGTCCGCCCACGACCAAAGGCTGACGTCGATCCTGTGGAACAGCGAGAAGGTGTATTTTTCCACACAGATAGAAAATAGAAAAATGCACTCGCGAAGATAATGATGAATTATCGCGTCAATGTGGACAATAAATGAGAGTGAAAGCCGTATAAAGGATCAGTTTTCGGATCTGTACAGGCGCATGACGATGTCTTGATCGTAGTTTCCAAAGCCGCGACCGAAAATGTTTATGCCGCCTGGATGTTTTGCTTCGTCGGAAATGCCGATCTTCATGCGGATGGAATGGTGGTTGTCGAGATCGAGGTCGGCCAGTTTCACATCGGAAATTCTGATACCGTCGATGAACGTCCCGCGCTCGGAAATCGTCCAGGTCTTCAGCTTGCCGTATTGGGAGCCCTCGAGCTTCCACCAGCGCGGCGTATAGACGCCCCGCTTGTCGCCATAATCGCCGGGCGATGTCCAGGTGCCGGCCAGAACGTTGTTGACCCAGAGCGTGATGTCGGACGGCCAGTCGGCATTGGTGCCCGGTACCTCCGACGAGAGCTCCATGGAGAACTCGACGGCGCTGATCTCCTCATTCAATACCTTGGCGTTATTGGGAAATTTGTACTCGACATAGCCGCGCCCGAACCACAGGAGCCCTGCCTGCATGCGGTTGGGATCGAGAAAGAAATTCGGCACGTCGAGAAGGCCGATGACACCGTCGTTCGAACAGAGACCGCAAGGCGCACGCACGTCGCAACTGGTGTAGAGACCGATCGGCATCGACACCTCGATCGTCTCGTCGCGTGGCAGCGCGCCTGAATCATCAAACCTGATAACGATCTCGTCGTAGCGGGCCGAACAGATTTTCTGGTGCCCCTTCTTGGCCTTTACCGTCTTGGTATCGATCAGTTCCGCTTCCTCGAGCGCTTGTACCGACATGGCGACCGTCGACTGAGGCAGCGACAACTCGGCACTGATTTCATTGACATTCATAGGTCCCTTGCCGTGCAGGAGGCGCAGGATGTCGAGCCGGGTCGGCGAGGAGATGCCTTTGAGCGTGGCATGGCTGTCGGCGGCATGCAGCGTCAGGAAGTTTCTATTCAAGGGGATCACTCGAAAGCAGGGTCTATTCTTTCATATCACCGATCCTGATAGAGTCTATGGCAAATCATGGTTTGCTTCGGTCCGTTGGTAGAGGTCCGGAGGGTGAAGGCTGGTTTCCCCGGCTGACGCGACTACGGATCGACAGCCGGGGCTGTGTCGGCTAGAGCACCTCCGGACTGAGCTGACCAGTCGGATCGGAGCGTGGCTGTTTCTGCTCGTGAATCCGGAGCATTCGCTTGGCGGCCAGTTGTTTCAATCTGGTCGGCGAATGCTCTAGGTTGGCTTGGAAATGCCATGCGGAGGGCGCCTTCAGGTGGCTGCCTGTCCTCTGATGCTGCGGGAGAAAGACATGCCCTACCGGATGATCGCCCTCGATCTTGATGGCACGCTCCTCGACCCGGAAGGGCGTATCCGCCCGAGCACGATCGCCGCGCTTGGAGCTGCGAAGGGGCAGGGGCTTGAGGTGGTGCTGGTCACCGGCCGGCACCATTCGGTGACCCGTCCCTATTTCGAGGAGCTCGGGCTTTCGGGGCCTGCCATCTGCTGCAACGGCACCTATGTCTACGATTTTCCGACCGAGCGTGTGGTCAGCGGCGAGCCGTTCGAGCTTGCCGATGCGCGTCGCGTCGTCGCGTCCTGTCGCCAGCATGGCGTCTACATGCTGGTCTATCTCGACGATGTCATGCTCTACGAAGTGCCGACGCCGCACCTTCAAAAGCTGGGCGCCTGGATCGATGGGCTTTCCACCCGACCGAAGCCGGAGCTGCGGCGGATCCCGTCGGTGGAGGCGGTGCTCGATGCCGCTCCCAATGTCTGGAAATTCGTCGTCACGCATGCCGATGCCGGCCGCCTGGCGGGCTGGTACGCGGAGGCCGAGACCATGCCGGCCTATGCTGTCGAGTATTCCTGGCACGACCGGATCGACGTCATGCCGGCAGGGCGCAGCAAGGGCAGTCGCCTTGTTTCCTGGGCCGCCGAGCGGGGCGTCGACTCGCGTGACATCGTCGCCTTCGGCGACAATTTCAACGATGTGGACATGCTGACCGGTGTCGGTCTCGGCATCGCCATGGGCAACGCACCCGACGCGGTCAAGGCGAAGGCGGCCGAGGTCATCGGCACCAATGATACCGACGCCATAGCTTGCCGGATCGAGAGCCTTCTTCGCGCCTGAAACCGGCTGCCCCGGCTTTGGGCATGCCCGCCTATTGACCATCCTATGGTGGGTGATTACCACTTTCCGTTCAGAAACAACGCCCCCCGTTGCCGGTCGTGGTTCGCCTGCCGACCGGATCGCGGAATGGCGCGGGCGCTCGCGCTCCCGCCGGTGGTGCGCGTATGGTATGAAGGCGACGGCGCTGCGGCTCCTTGCGGACGACGCCGAGCGATCAAAGGTGGAGAAACCACCGATATATACGAAAAGGGGAATACTGAGATGAGCATGCCAGTCCTGGTAAAGCACCTGAGATATCTGTCGGCGGGCGCCGCTGTGGCCGCCTTTTTTGCCTTGAGCGGGCCATCCTTTGCCGTCACGCCCGCGGATACGCTGGTCGAAGGCTTTGCCATCGACGACATCATCACGCTCGATCCGGGTGAGGCGTTCGAGATTTCCACCGCCGAGGTCACCGGCAACACCTACTCGCTGCTCGTCCGCCTCGATCTGGACGACACCACCAAGGTGAAGAGCGATCTCGCCGACAGCTGGACGGTTTCCGATGACGGCCTCACCTACACGTTCAAGCTCAAGCCGGACCTGAAGTTTGCCTCCGGCAATCCGGTGACCGCCGATGATGTCGTCTTCTCGGTCGAGCGGCTGATCAAGATGGACAAGAGCCCCGCCTTCCTGTTCGGGCAGTTCGGTCTTACCGGCGACAACGTGACGGAAAAGGTCAAGGCGATCGATCCGCTCACCGTCAGCCTCACCGTGGACAAGCCCTACGCGACATCCTTCGTGCTCAACGTTCTGACGTCGACGGCCGGCGCGGTGCTCGACAAGAAGCTGGTCATGGAGCACGCCAAGGCGGTGACCCCGTCCGACGAGTACAAGTGGGACACCGATTTCGGCAACGATTGGCTGAAGACCAACTCTGCCGGCTCCGGGCCGTTCAAGATCGTCACGTGGAAGGCCAACGAAGCCGTCGTTCTCGAGCGCAACGACGGGTATTTCGGCGAACCGGCCAAGCTCAAGCGGGTCATCTATCGCCACATGAAGGAGAGTGCCGGCCAGCGTCTGGCGCTTGAGAACGGCGATATCGACGTTGCCCGCAACCTTGAGCCGGGCGACTTCGAGGCGGCCAGCGCCAATGCCGATCTCAGCACGATCTCGGCGCCGAAGGGCACCGTCTACTACATCTCTCTGAACCAGAAGAACCCGAACCTTGCCAAGCCCGAGGTCATCCAGGCCTTCAAGTACCTGATCGACTACGACGCCATCGGCGCCACCATGATCAAGGGCATCGGCGAGATTCATCAGTCCTTCCTGCCGAAGGGGCAGCTTGGCGCCATCGACGACAAGCCGTTCAAGTTCGACGTCGCCAAGGCCAAGGAACTGCTCGCCAAGGCCGGCCTCGCCGACGGCTTCACCCTCTCCATGGACACCCGCAACACGCAGCCGGTGACCGGCATCGCGGAGAACTTCCAACAGACGCTGGCGCAGGCCGGCGTCAAGCTGGAGATCATCCCCGGCGACGGCAAGCAGACCCTGACCAAGTATCGCGCCCGCCAGCACGACATGTACATCGGCCAGTGGGGCTCGGACTATTTCGATCCCAACTCCAACGCCGAGACCTTCACGGCCAATCCGGACAATTCCGACGAGGGCAAGGTGAAGACGCTGGCCTGGCGCAATGCCTGGGATCCCAAGGAACTCGACGCCGAAACCAAGGCTGCCCTTCTCGAGAAGGACACGGCCAAGCGAGCCGCCATGTACGAGGATCTCCAGCGCAAGGTGATGGAGAGCGGTCCGTTCGTTATGATCTACCAGCAGGTCGAAGTGGCCGCCTTTTCGGCCAAGCTGAAGGGCTTCAGGCTCGGTCCGTCCTTCGACACCAATCTGGTCTACTCCGTCTCCAAGGAATGACGGTGGGCTCCGCCTCTTTCCGGGGGCGGAGCTTCTCCCATCCCTGCAAGTGAGGAGCGGCCGGGCACGTGTCTCATCCGAAAACCATGCGATCCGTGGGGCTACGGCGCGCTCGCGGTGTTCTGGCCAACATTGGCCGGTTCGCCGTCATGTTGGCGACCACCTATCTGGGCCTGCTCGCGGTCACCTTCTTCATCGGCCGCGTCGTCCCGATCGATCCGGTGCTGGCGATCGTCGGCGATCGCGCTCCCGCCGCGGTCGTTGAGCGCGTCCGGGAGGAGATGGGCTTCAATCTGCCGCTCTGGCGCCAGTTCATCCTGTATCTCCAGCAGGCCCTGACCGGCGATTTCGGCACGTCGGTGCTGACGACCAACCCGGTGATGGAGGACATCCTCCGGGTGTTTCCGGCGACGCTGGAGCTTGCGACGGTCGGCACGCTGATCGGCGCCGGGCTCGGCGTGCCGCTTGGCGTCGTCGCCGCCGTCCGGCGCGGCTCGATTGCCGACCAGATCGTCCGCATCGTCGGGCTCGTCGGCTACTCCGTCCCGATCTTCTGGCTGGGGCTGCTGTCGCTGCTGCTGTTCTACGCCAAGCTGAAGTGGGTCGCCTATCCCGGCCGCCTCGATGTGGCCTACGAGTACACCTTCACCCCGATCACCGGCCTTTACCTCGTCGACGCCGCGTGGACGCGGCAGTGGGACGTCCTTTGGGACGCCTTCCGACACATCATCCTGCCCGGCGCTTTGCTTGGCTATTTCTCGCTCGCCTACATCAGCCGCATGACGCGCTCCTTCATGTTGAACGAGCTCGGCCAGGAGTACATCGTCGCCGCGCGCGCCAAAGGCCTCAGCGAACGCCGGATCGTCTGGTTTCATGCGCTCCGCAATGCCGCCGTGCCGCTCGTCACCGTCATCGCCCTGTCCTATGCCGGCCTGCTCGAAGGCTCGGTCCTGACCGAGACGGTGTTCTCGTGGCCGGGCATCGGCCTCTACATCACCAACTCCCTGCAGAATGCCGACATGAACGCCGTGCTCGGCGGCACCATCGTCATCGGTTCGGTGTTCATCACCATCAACATGCTGTCCGACCTCCTATATCGGCTGCTCGACCCGAGGACGCGCGCAAGATGACCGATCCCTCGTCTCCGGCCTCCGAAAGCTGGCGCGACTGGCTGCTCACCGCCGAGCCGCATTCCCGTCACCAGGCAAGGCTCGGCCGCGCCTACGTCACCTGGCGGCGCTTTTCCGAAAATCGCCTCGCCGTTGCCGGCCTGCTGATCATCGTCGCCCTGGTGCTGGTCGCCATCTTTGCCGATCTTCTGGCGCCGCATTCGGCGACCGTCGGCAACCTCGCCGGCGCCCGCCTGCTGCCACCGGGATCGCCCGGCTTCCTGCTCGGCACCGACGACCAGGGGCGCGACATCTTGTCCCGCCTTCTCGTGGGCTCACGGATCACGCTCGCCGTGGTGGCGCTGGTTGCCATCATCGCCGCGCCGGTCGGCCTGCTGATCGGCACGGTGTCCGGCTTTGCCGGTGGCTACGTCGATGCGGTGCTGATGCGCATCACCGACATTTTCCTGGCTTTCCCGAAACTGATCCTGGCGCTGGCCTTCGTCGCGGCGTTGGGGCCGGGCATCGAGAACGCCGTCATCGCCATCGCGCTGACCTCATGGCCGCCCTATGCCCGCCTGGCCCGCGCCGAAACGCTGGGCGTCAGAAACTCCGACTACATTGCCGCCGTTCGCCTGATGGGCGCTTCGCCGGCTCGCATCGTCATCCGACACATCATGCCAATGTGCCTTTCCTCGCTGATCGTCCGCGTCACGCTCGACATGGCCGGGATCATCCTGACGGCGGCCGGCCTCGGTTTCCTTGGCCTCGGCGCCCAGCCGCCGCTGCCGGAGTGGGGCACGATGATCGCGTCTGGCCGCCGTTTCATCCTCGACCAGTGGTGGGTGGCGACCATGCCCGGCATCGCCATCCTGATCGTCAGCCTCGGCTTCAATTTGCTTGGCGACGGTTTGCGCGATGCGCTCGACCCGCGGGGGACAGGCCGATGACGCCTTTGCTCACCGTACGCAACCTGTCGGTCACCTATCCCACCCGCACCGGCATCATCGAGGCGGTGCGCGGCATCTCCTTCGAGCTCGGGCGCGAGAGGCTCGGCATCGTCGGCGAGAGTGGCTCGGGCAAGTCGCAGACCGGCCGCGCCATCATGGGCTTGACGCCGCCTCCCGGCATCGTTCGCGCCGACGCGCTGTCGTTTTCGGGCGTCGATCTCCTGAGGGCTGGGCCAGCCACATGGCGCGACATGCGCGGCAGCCGCATGGCGATGATCCTGCAGGATCCCAAGTTCTCGCTCAATCCGGTGATGACCATCGGCCGCCAGATCACCGAAACGCTGCGCCACCATGAGACCATCTCGAAACGCGAGGCGCGGCGCCGCGCCCTGGAAATGCTCGAAGCGGTGCAGATCGCCGATCCGGAGCGGGTTTTCGCCCTCTATCCGCACGAGGTGTCGGGCGGCATGGGCCAGAGGGCGATGATCGCCATGATGCTGGTCTGCGGGCCGGAACTGCTGATCGCCGACGAGCCGACCTCGGCGCTCGACGTCACCGTCCAGCTCGAAGTGCTCGGCATTCTCGACCGGCTGGTGCGAGACAAGGGCATGGGGCTCATATTCATCAGCCACGATCTCCGCCTGGTCTCCTCCTTCTGCGACCGCGTGCTGGTGATGTATGCCGGTCGCATCGTCGAGGAACTAGCGACCGCCGATCTTGCCAGCGCCACGCATCCCTACACGCGCGGTCTGCTCGATTGCACGCCGAAGATCGGCGAGAGCCGGCACCCGCTGCCGGTCCTCGAGCGGCGGAAGGAGTGGGCGGCGTGACCATCCGCATCGAACACCTGTCGGTAACTTTTGACAGCTTTCAGGCACTGAAGTCCGTGAGCATTTCCGTCGACAAGGGCGAATCCTTCGGTCTCGTCGGCGAGAGCGGCTCGGGCAAGTCGACGCTGCTGCGCGCCGTGGCCGGCCTTGCGCCGGTCGGTGCCGGCACCATCGAGGTGAACGGCGAGGCATTGTCGGGCCACTGGCGCAGCCGTGCCTTTCGCCGCGCCGTGCAGATGGTCTTCCAGGATCCCTACGCATCGCTGCATCCGCGCCAGACCGTCGATCGGCAACTGCTGGAGCCGCTCGCCATTCATGGCATCGACGACGGCGAACGACGCATCCTGAAGGCGCTCGACGAAGTCGGACTCGGCTCGTCCTTCCGCTTCCGCTATCCCCATCAGCTATCGGGCGGTCAGCGGCAGCGCGTCGCCATTGCCCGCGCCCTGATCGTCGAACCGGAAATCCTGCTGCTCGACGAGCCCACCTCCGCACTCGACGCTTCGGTGCAGGCCGAGGTGCTGAACCTCTTGGAAGACGTGCGCAGCCGCCATGGCCTTACCTACATCATGGTCAGCCATGATCTGGGAGTGGTCACCCACATGTGCAGCCGCCTCGCCGTCATGAAAAGCGGCGAGGTGGTGGAAACGCTCGCCGCGGCCGACCTTGCCGGCGGCAGGATGGTGTCCGACTACACGCGGCGGCTGATGGTGGCGAGCAAGGGCTTCTCGCGGGAGGCCGGCAGTTAGAACATGTCCGGCAAACGAGGGTTTGACGGACGTGCTCTCCCCACGCTTTCTTTACCGGCGGCGGGCGAGGATTTACCAATGGCGAGTCGCCGATTGGAGCCCTTTCTCGTGGAAACCGACCTGTATCTGCCCGTCAAGCGCCACCTCGAAAGCCTTGGCCTCACCGTCAAGGGCGAGGTGAAGGGCTGCGATCTCGTTGGTCTGTCGGATGGCGAGCCCGAGCTGGTCGTGATTGGCGAACTCAAGCGCGCCTTCACCCTGGAACTGGTGTTGCAAGCTGTGGACCGCACCGCGGCGGCCGACGAGGTGTGGCTTGCCATCGGTGCCTCGAAGCGTGGCCGTGGTCGCGAGGGCGATCCGCGCGTCAGGAAGCTGTGCCGCTTCCTAGGCTTCGGCCTGATCGCCGTCACACCCACCGGCCTTGTCGAGGTGATCGTCGAGCCGGCACCCTGGAAGCCGCGCCGCGACGGCCGGCGCCGTTCCCGCATCGTCGAGGAGTTCCGCCGGCGCAGGGGCGATCCGATACCCGGTGGTTCTACCCGGTTGCCGCAGATGACGGCCTATCGCCAGCAAGCCCTTGCCGTTGCCAGCGCCTTGCGCGATGGCCCGCTCAGACCGCGCGATCTCAAGCCGATTGCCCCCGACGCGGCGAAAATCCTCCAGGCCGACGTCTATGGCTGGTTCGAACGGGTCGAGCGCGGCATTTACCGGTTGACCGATGGCGGCAAGGCGGCACTCGTCGCATGGGCGGCCTACCTGCCGGCAGAGGAGCCGGTGGCGGCGTAATGCTCACGTCATTGTGTGACGTGCAACCATCGGGCGCGTATGGCGGTTTTCCACGGCGATGCCATATTTCCCTGACCTGCCGGTGCATCGGAGCGACCTGCCCCCATGAATCCCTACTACGATCCTGCCAAGACCCACCACACGCCAGATGGCTTTCGCGACCCGGACGTGGAAACCGGCCGGGCCACCCTGCGCGATATCTGGAAGTGGAAACGGGAGGCACGGCGAGAGGGTAAGCCGCATCCGCCGGGAAGCCCGACGCCCAGGGTGCCCCCGGATCTCGCCCGTATCGCCGGCACTGAAACTTCAGCCACCTTCATCGGCCACTCAACCGTGTTGCTCCGCATCGGCGGTCTCACGGTGATGACCGATCCCGTCTTCAGCGAGCGTGCCTCGCCCTTCAGCTTCCTTGGCCCCAAGCGCTTCGTTCCGCCCGGCATCGCGCTCGACGAGTTGCCGCCGATCGATGTCGTGCTCATTTCCCACGGCCATTATGATCATCTCGACCGCGCCTCGGTGCGCCACATCAACCGACGCTTCGATGGTCGGACGCTGTTCGTCGTTCCACTCGGCGTCGGTGCTTTGCTGCGGCGCTGGGGCATCAGCAACGTCGTCGAGCTCGATTGGTGGGAGAGCCACAGCTATCGCGGCCTCGACATGACGCTGACGCCGGCCCGGCATTGGTCGGCGCGCAGCTTCAACGACCGGAACCGCATGCTGTGGGGCGCCTTTGCCATCTTCGCCGAGGGCTTCTCCTGCTATTTCGCGGGCGACAGCGGCTATGGCCCGCATTTTGGCGAGACGCGTCAGCGTCTTGAGCCGCGCGAGCGGAATGGCGTGCTGTTCGATCTCGCGCTGATGCCGATCGGCGCCTACGAGCCGCGTCGTATCATGAAGGAGCACCACATGAACCCCGAAGAAGCGGTGCTTGCGCACCAGGACATCGGGGCACGGCGGAGCATCGCCATCCACTGGGGCTGCTTCCAGCTCACCGACGAAGCGCTCGACGAGCCGCCGATGAGGCTTGCCGGGGCGCGTGTCGCCGCCAGTCTTGCCGTCGACGACTTCGTCGCTCTGCCGGTGGGCGGTTCCTGGTGGCGGCCGTCGGCGTGATCAGTCGCCGATGACCGTTCCGAGCTGAGCCAGCCGGGCCGGCAGAAGGCCGATGGTCGGCGCCGTCGCGTTGGCGAAGGCAAAACGCAGATAGCCGTCCTGTCCGGGCCCGAAATAGCTGCCGGGCACGGTGACGATCCCGGGCCGCCGGGCCAGCTCTTCCGCGACGCGTGCCGATGGTACGCCGGCAAAGGGGTGGCGGACGAAGGCGAAGTATGCCCCGACGGCGCCGATCTCCCAACCGTCCGCCTGGGCGATGGCCGCTTTCAGCGCATTGGCGCGAAGGGTGATCTCGGCCCGGTTGGTTTCTCGCCAGGCGCCAAGCCGGGGCAAGGCTTCGGCGACGGCGATCTGGCCGACGCGCGGCGCGCAGATCTGCAGGTTATCCATGATCTTGGCGATCTCGGCCACGACGGCGGGGCTGGCCGTTACCGCGCCCAGACGATAGCCGGGCACGCAGAAGCTCTTCGAGAAGGAGTAGAGCGAAATGAGCCCGTCGCCCCAGCCGGAGCGCAGGAAGAGATCGTGCGGCCGTCTCGCCTCCGCCGGCAGGAAGTCGCGATAGGTTTCGTCGAGGATCAGCCAGATGCCGCGCCGCCGGCAGAGTTCCAGGAGGTCGGCGAGAAGGGCTGGCGGATAGACGGCGCCGGTCGGATTGTTGGGCGAGACGACGGCGAAGGCTCTGACGTCGGGCGTGATCGCCTCGTCGAGCGCTTCAAGGCTCGGCAGGAATCCGCCCTCCGCCGGACAGTCGACGAGGCCGATGCCGACGCCGAACATGCGCAGCGAGGTCTCGTGATTGAAGTAGAACGGGTTGGATAGCAGAACGCGGCTGCCCGGCTCGGCGACGGCCAGCGCCGCGCAGATGAAGGCCTGGTTGCAGCCGGCGGTGATGTGGATGTTGTCGGCCGCGATGGCTGCCCCATAAAGGGTGCTCTCGTCGGCGGCGAGCGCGTCGCGCAGGGCACGTTCACCCTCGATCGGGCCATAGGCGGCCGTCGAAGGATTGGCCGCCGCCGCCCGCAAGAGCGCTATCAGCTCGGGGTGCGGCGGATAACCCGGCACGGCTTGCGACAGGTCGACCGTTGGCCCCAGGCTGCCGTCATAGGCACGGGCCCAGGCCTGAACGGAGGGAATGGGCGGCGGAGCGAGGTCGGCGACGAGAGGATTGAGGCGCGGCATGTCCGGGATCCTGTGACGGGTCTGTTTCAGGCATCGGGCGATAGGTTGGCTGGCCGGCGCTGCGGCGAGCGCGGCGACAGCTTGGGTTCGGGCAGGGCGTCGGCGTCGAGCGTCGCGAACATCCAGTCGACGAAGGCCTTGACGATCGGCGCCGAACGCATCTCGTTGCGGCAGGCGATGAAGAAACTGTCGTTGGCCGCCACCGAGAGGTCGAAGGGCACCACGAGATCGCCGTCGGCGATCAGACGGGCGGCAGTGATGGTATCGCCCACCGCGACGCCCTGTCCATGCACGGCCGCCTCGGTGGAAAGGCGTGCGTCGCCAAGGAAATGCTGGCGGCCGCGTGGCAGTTCGGCGGCGTCGGCCGCGGTGAGCCAGGTCGCCCACTCGTCGCCACGGTCGCCGTGCAGCAGGGTGTGATGGCGAAGGTCGCGCACCGAGCGCAGCGGCCGGCTGGCGATCAGACTCGGCGAAACCACCGGAAACAAGCGAAGCGAGCTCCACAACCGGCTCCAGCATCCGTCGACGCTGCCTCGGCCGTAGAGAATGACCAGATCGACTTCCGGATCGCCGACGCGTGCCGGGTCATTGCCGGCCGAAAGGTTCAGCGTGATGCCGGGGTAGGCGTCGGTGAAGCCATGGAGGCGTGGCAGCAGCCAGAAGGACAGGAGGCCGGCGACGCACATGATGGTCAGCGTGCCGCTTGCCTCGGGCCGTTGCAGGCGGGCCGTCGCGGTGGCGATGTCGCCGAAGGCCTGGGCCACGGCGGGTAGCAGCAAGGCGCCTTGCGCCGTCAGCCGCATGCGGCGGCTGCCGCGTTCGAACAGCGAAGACCCCAGCGTCTCTTCGAGAGCCCTGATCTGATGACTGACGGCGCCGTGGGTGACGCCGAGCTCACGCGCCGCCGCCGACACAGAGCCTCGGCGGGCCGTTGCCTCGAAGGCGCGCAGCGAGTTGAGCGGCGGCAGCCGGCTGGGAATTCCCTGGTCGCCCATCGGATCCGTCTGTGAGAAAAATTCACATACCTGGATAAATCAATGTGAATTGCATTTCAAATGGATTTGCCTTTTGATTGGGCAAACAAGGGGCAATCCAAGCTCCGGGGAACAGTTCAACAGGTCCGCCAAAGCGGTCGCCGCCGTGATGTCGGTCGTCCACGGGCGCGGCAGGTGGCCATGTGACGCGCCGGGGAGACATCAGCCATGGTCTGGGATGCCGAGCGGCTCAAGGCGCTGCGGGAGAAGTACACCGGCAAGCCGGGCGAGACCTACGATCCTCGCTACGCTCGGGTCGCTGCCCGCATATTCAAGGGTGGCACGCGTGCTGCCCCCTTTGCGGGCATGCCCACTTTGCTATCGGCTCCGGCCCGCTCCGTCGACTGGAATGCACCCGATCTGTCGGATCTCGACGTTGCCCTTCTCGGCATGCCGATGGATCTCGGCGTCACCAACCGCCCTGGTTCGCGGTTCGGACCGCGAGCGCTCAGAGCCATTGAGCGCATCGGTCCCTACAACGAGGCGCTCGATACCGCCCCCGTTCACGACATCTCGGTCGCCGATATCGGCGACGTACCGTTTCGCGGCCGCTTTCGCCTGGAGCAATCCCACGAAGATATCGAACGGACGGTTGCCGCCATCCTCGCAGCCGGCGTACTGCCGTTGTCGGTGGGGGGCGACCATTCGATCACCCACCCCGTCCTGCGCGCGGTCGGCGCCGAAGCGCCGGTCGGTCTCATCCACATCGACGCGCATTGCGATACCGGCGCGCCGTTCGACGACACCAAGTTCCATCACGGCGGCCCGTTCCGCAATGCCGTGCTCGACGGTGTGCTCGACCCCACCCGCACCATCCAGATCGGCATTCGTGGCTCGTCTGAGTATCTTTGGGAATTCTCGCGCGACAGCGGCATGACGGTGATCGACGCCAAGGACATCTCCGGCCTGGGCATTCCCGCCATCATCGAGATGGCGCGGCAAGTGGTCGGCGACGGTCCCACCTATCTGTCCTTCGACATCGACAGCATCGATCCGGCCTTCGCGCCGGGTACCGGCACGCCGGAGGTGGGTGGCCTCTCCAGCCGCGAGGCGCTGGCCCTGGTCAGGGGACTCAAAGGCCTGCTTCTCGTTGGCGGCGACGTCGTCGAAGTCGCCCCGCAATATGACGCGACCACCAACACCGCTCAGCTCGGCGCCCAGATGCTGTTCGAGATCCTGAGCCTGATGGTGTTCAGCCCGGCGCTGAAAAAGAGTAAATAAGCATTAACGAGGGGAACCGGCCGCGCATGCCGAATACGGCGACGGCCAGACAAAAGGGAACCAAAGAGATGACCAAGATCACCGACTTATCCATCAGCCGTCGCGCCTTGCTTGCCGCTGGCGCCACCGGTGCCGCCGTGCTCGCCATGCCCAGCGTGTTGCGCGCCCAGGATCGGACGCTCAAGGTCGGCGCCTACGGCGGCTATTTCAAGGATTCCTTCGACAAGAACGTCTTCCCCGAATTCACCAAGGCGACCGGTATCGCCGTGGAATCGGTGGCCGAGCCGACCGGCGAAGCCTGGCTCGTCCAGCTCCAGCAGGCCGCCACCGCCGGCGAGGCGCCGGCCGACGTGTCGATGATCTCGCAGACCTCTATGCTGAAGGGGCAGGCCACCGAACTGTGGGCGCCGCTCGACCCGGCCAAGATCAAGAACATCGACGGCCTGATCCCGGCCTTCGTCAACAAGTATCCCGATGGCCGCATCGCCGGCATCGGCGCCGTCGCCTGGTATGTGACGCTCGTCTCCAACACCGACGTCTACAAGGAAGCGCCGACCTCCTGGGCTTTCCTGTGGGATGCTTCCAATGCCGACAAGCTCGGCCTGATGGCGCTGGTCTCCAACTCCTTCTTGCTGGAAGTGACGGCCAAGACCTTCTTCGGCGGCACCAATGCGCTCGATACCGAGGAAGGTATCCTCAAGGCCTTCGACAAGCTGGCGGAGCTGAAGGGCAACGTCCGCCTGTGGTATCGCGACGAGGCGCAGTTCGAGCAGGCGCTGAAGTCGGGCGAGATCCCGATGGGCCAGTACTACCATGACGTGACGGGCCTCGCGATCGCCGATGGCTTCCACGTCCGCTCCACCTTCCCCAAGGAGGGTGGGATCCTCGACTCCGGCTGCTGGGCGCTGTCCAAGGCATCAAAGAAGGTCGAGGAAGCCCATCTGTTCATCGACTTCATGAGCCAGCCGTCGATCCAGGCACTGGTGACGCGCAAGGTCGGCACCGCGCCGACCGTCAAGCGCTCGCTGACCGACCTCACCGACGCCGAGTTCGCCGCGGCCTCGTCGGAAATCGATCCGATCATCCCGCGTTACGACATGCAGGTCGAAAAGGCCGACTGGCTGAACGAAAAGTGGACCGAGCTGATCGTCGGCTGACCGATCCCGCCACGTCCGGCGTCCCGCACGGCGGGGCGCCTCTTTTCTTGCCACGGGAATCCTCATGTCGGGTCTGGTCCTCAAAGGCGTCAGCCGGGAATTCGGCACGGTCAAGGCCGTGAACGATGTCGACCTCGAAGTGCCGAACGGGCGCTTCGTCTGCCTGCTCGGGCCGTCGGGTTGCGGCAAGACGACGCTGCTCCGAATGATCGCCGGCCTCGACGTGCCGTCGGCCGGTACCATCTCGATCGACGACGAGGACATTACCCGTCAGCCGACCCACAAGCGCAATCTCGGCATGGTGTTCCAGTCGCTGGCGCTGTTTCCGCATCTCACCGTCGGCGGCAACATCGCCTACGCGCTCAGGATCCGTGGCCTCTCCAAGGAGGAGCAGGCTCGACGCGTCGAGGAGTTGCTGGCTCTCGTTCACCTGCCGGGTTATGCCGACCGTCCGGTGGCCAAGCTGTCGGGTGGCCAACGCCAACGCGTTGCCATCGCCCGGGCGCTGGCCGTCAGTCCGCGCCTATTCCTGCTCGACGAACCGTTGTCGGCACTCGACGCCAAGCTCAGGGAAGCGATGCAGGTCGAGCTGCGTCAGCTGCAGCAGCAACTCGGCATCACCACCATCGTGGTCACCCATGACCAGCGCGAGGCGATGACCATGGCCGACACGGTGATCGTCATGCAGGGCGGCGAGATCCGTCAGGCGGCCTCACCGGTCGAGATCTACAGAAAGCCAGCCGATACCTTTGTCGCTGACTTCATCGGTTCCACCAACCTGATCGACATCGCGCGTGACGGCGACCGTGCCGTTCTGCTCGGCCGTCCTGCCGCCGTGGCTCTGCCTTACGGCGTCTCGAAGGCCACGCTGTCGGTGCGGCCGGAGGATGTCGAGCTGACCGCGCCGTCCTCGGACCTGCCGGAGGCCAAGGTCACCTTCGTGCGCGATCTTGGCGGCGCCATCGAGTTCTTCCTCGATGCCGGCGGCACGCAGGTGGTCGCCGTCACCAGTCCGCGCGCGCGGCCCGAGGTCGCCATCGGCGATCGCGTCGGCATTCGCCTCGACCCCACTCGCTCCGTGGTGCTCACCCGATGAGACGCGAACCGGCCCGGGGCCTCGTCCAGCACCTGCCGGTGATCTTTCCCGGCCTGATGCTGACCGTCTTCTTCATCGTGCCGTTCGGCACCATGGTGGCGGTCAGCTTCTTTCGCCGTCAGCAGGGCGGCTTCTACGTGCCGGATTTCGTGCTGGCCAACTATGCCCGCTTCCTGACGCCGTTCTTCGGCAACGTCCTGGTCTTCTCGCTCTATCTCGCCATTGCCGTGGCGGTGGTGTCGCTGATCGTCGCCGTGCCCTTCACCTATCTGATCGCCCGCTCGCGCCGCATGACGCAGGTGATCTGGCTGGTGGCGCTTCTCTCCATCCTGTCGCTGTCGGAAGTGATCATCGGCTTTGCTTGGTCGACGCTGCTGTCGCGCACCGCCGGCATCACCAACCTGCTCGTCCGGCTCGGTCTGATGGAGGCTCCGCAGGCGTTGGTGCCAGGCTTCGGCGCCGTGCTCACCGGCATGGTCTATCAGGCGATGCCCTATGCCGTGCTGGTGCTCTATCCCTCCATGGTCCGGCTCGATCCGACGCTGACCGAAGCGGCGCGCACGCTGGGCGCCTCGCCGCTCAAGGCCTTTTTCACCGTGGTGCTGCCGGCGCTCAGGACGACGCTGATCGCCACGCTGATCATGGCCTTCATCTTCGCGCTCGGTTCCTATCTTCTGCCGCAGATCCTGGGCCGACCCAGCCACTGGACGCTGTCGGTGCTAATCACCGACCAGGCGCTCTACCAATCCAACATGCCGTTCGCGGCGGCCATGGCCGTGTTCCTGGTGCTGGTGTCGCTGGCGCTGGTCGCGCTGACCATGCTCGCCGGCAAGAAGCTGGAGGCCTGAGATGGGACGCCTGCTCTCCCGCCTCTATCTGGCGCTGGTCGGCATCTTTCTCGCCGCGCCGATCGTCGTCGTCACCGGCGTCTCGTTCAACGAGAAGCAGAATCTCGCATTTCCGCCGCAGGGCTTCTCCCTGCACTGGTTCGCCGAGATCTTCGTCAACCCCGAGTGGCTTCGCGCGCTTGTCGCCTCTGTGCTGCTGGCCGTCACCTCGGCGGCGCTGGCCGTCGCCATCGCCTTGCCGCTCGCCTGGTTTCTGTGGCGGCGCGTCGCGCCGTGGGCGCAGGTATTCCAACTGCTCGGCGTCGCGCCCTTCACGCTGCCGCCGGTGATCACCGCGCTGGGCTTTCTCACCTTCTGGGCGACGTCCGGCTTCTACGGTCAGGTGTGGACGGCCGTGATCGCCCACGCCATCTTCTTCGTGACGCTGCCGCTGGTGACGCTGACGCTCGGCTTCTCGTCGATCGATCGTTCGCTGACGGAGGCGGCCGCCACCATGGGCGCCGACGACCGGACGGTGTTCCGAACCGTCGTCTTGCCGCTGATCCTGCCCTATGTCGTCTCCGGCTACGCCTTCGCCTTCGTGCTGTCGCTCAACGAATACATCGTCGCCTACATGACCATCGGCTTCGTGCGCGAAACGCTGCCGATCAAGGTGTTCAACGCGCTCCGCTACGGCTACACGCCGACCATGGCGGCCGTGTCGGTGTTGTTCGTGGCCGTGACGGCAGCGGTGTTCGGCCTCATCGCCCGCTTCGGCGACCTGCCCAGACTGATGGGCGCCATGTCCTCGAAGGACTGACCTGCGGCCTGCCCTAAATGACCTTGCCGGGGTTGAGGAGGCCTTTGGGGTCGACCGCCGCCTTGAGGCGCTTCATCAAGGCGATCTCGGCGGATGACCGGCTGTGGGCCAGCCAGCCGCGCTTCAGCGCGCCGATGCCGTGTTCGGCCGACACCGAGCCGGAGAAGCTGCGCGTGACGCCGTAAACGACGCTTTCCACCGCATGATGGCCGTGCGGGCCTGGCTCGGGCACCGAGGCCATGACATGGATGTTGCCGTCAGCGGCGTGGCCGAAGAACACGGCCCGGCTCGCCGGCAGCTCGCGCGCCAGCGCTACGCGGCAAGCGTCGACGAAGCGTCCGACCTCACTGGGTGGCAAGCCGACGTCGAAGCTCTCATGATCGCCCAGCACCGGCTCGATTTCCGCCGAGGCGTCGCGGATCGCCCAGAAGGCCTCCATGTCGGACAGTGACTGCGCCAGCATCGCATCTTCGACAAGGCCCGCCTCATAGATGCCCTCCAGGAAGGCCTCGAATGCGGCGCCGTCACGCGTCGCGTCGCGGCCGTGCCCCTCGACCAGCAGATAGAGACCGTGTCCGCCGTCGAATGGATCGCGGCGGCCGGGTACGTTTGCCGTCACCATCGTCCAGTAGTCGGGCCACATCACCTCGAAGGCGGACAGCGTCGGACCGAGATCGGCGCGGGCGCTGGCGAGAATGTCGGCGGCGGCTTCGAAGTCGCGAACGGCGACCAACGCCAGCCCGGTCCAGCGGGGCAGCGGTTGAAGCGCGAACACCACCCGCGTCACCACGCCGAGCAGGCCCTCGGATCCGACGAACATCTGTTTCAGGTCGGGCCCGGCGTTGTTCTTCAGCATCTTGTTCAGCGAGCCGATCACCGTGCCGTCGGCAAGCACCGCCTCGAGGCCGATCACCGAGGCGCGCGTCATGCCGTAGCGCAGCACGCGATTGCCGCCGGCATTGGTCGACACGATGCCGCCGGCCGTCGCCGTGCCGCGCGCGCCGAAATCGACCGGGAACAGGAACCCTTCCGCCTCGGCCGCCCGCTGCATCGCCTCAAGCGGTGTGCCGGCCCTGGCCGTCAGCGTCATGGCGCGGCCGTCGATCTCCTTGATGCCGGTGAGCCGCTCGAGTGAGAGCGCCAGCGATCCGGGAGCCGGCGTCGCTCCGCCGCAGAGGCCGGTCAGTCCGCCCTGTACGGTCACGGCGAGATGGTGACGGGAGGCGATGGCAAGCGCGGCCGACACCTCGTCGGTCGACGCGGGCCGCAGGACGGCGAGTGGCCCCTGCGGAGGCAGCACGGAGGCATCGGCATGGTTGCGGGGCGGGATATCGTCGCCGTCAAGATATCCGGACGGCCCGAGCGCCGCCCGCAGTTCCAAAAAAGCCTGTGCCTCGCCGCGCCCGTTCATCTCGCCGCCCCGCTGCAAATCTGCGACCGGCATAGCATGCCGGCCGGTGAGCAGGACAGGTCGATTGGCCTCCTGTGCTGTCGCTCAGGAATAAACCCGTACGAGATGGTTCTCCCGATGCTCGATGAGGTGGCCTCCGAACCGGGCGGTATCGGCGACGAGCCCCAGGTCCTTCAGCTCTTCCTCGCTCCAGCGCTCGTGGAGATGCGGTACGGCGTCGAGCAGGGATCGGGTGTAGGGATGCTGCGGGTCGCCGAACACCTTGTCGGTCGCCCCCATTTCGACGATGACGCCCTTCTGCAGGATGATGATCCGGTCGGAGATGTAGTTGCCCAGCGCGAGGTCGTGGGTGACGAAGATGATCGACAGTCCCTTGCGCTTGAGATCGCCGAGCAGGTTGAGCACGTCGATGCGGGTCGAGGCGTCGAGCATCGAAATGATCTCGTCGGCGACGAGCAGCCGGATGTCGAGAACGAGGGCGCGAGCGATCAAGAGGCGCTGCAACTGACCGCCGCTCATCTGGTGGGGGAACTTGTCGAGGGCGGCGTCCTCCAGGCCGACGGCGTTGAGCGCGCCCGTCAGGCGTTCCTCCCAAGCTGCGTTATCAAGGTCGGCCAGGAACTCGCGGCGGATGGTGCGGAAAACGCGCCCGACCTTGAAGATCGGGTTGAACGAACTGAAGGGATCCTGAAACACGCCCTGGACGCGGCGATAGTAGGCCTTCAGGCTGGCGCCTTTCAGCGTCGAGACGTCCTCGCCATCGAAGGTGATGCGTCCCTCGCTCACCGACGTGAGACGAAGGATCATGCGACCGACGGTGGTCTTGCCCGAGCCGCTTTCGCCGATCAGGGAGACCACCTCGCCGGGCTTCACCTCGAAGTCGATGTCTTGGATCACGCGCTTCTTCTTGCCGCCAAAGGCGCCAGAGCGGAACACCTTGGATACGTTCTCAACCTTGAGCATGGGCGTCCGCCTTCCAGCAAGCGACCTGATGGTCGGGAGCGATCTCGATGAAGGGGGGCTCTTCGACGCACTTGCCGAAGGCCAGCGGGCAACGGTCGCGGAAGCGGCAGCCTGCCGGCGGAGAGAGGAGAGACGGTGGTCGCCCCTTGATGCCCGGCAACCGCTTATCCTCGAAGCGGATGCCCACCTCGGGCAGCGAACCGAGCAACAGGCGCGTGTAGGGATGCACCGGTGCCTCGACGATGGTGCGCGTCGGCGCCTTCTCGGCCAGTTTGCCGGCGTACATGATCATGATGCTGTCGGCGATCTGGGCGAGGATGGCGAGATCGTGGGTGACCACGATCATCGATTTGACGTAACCGCGATCGCGGAACTCCACCAGCGCACCGGCCACCTTCTTCTGCGAGGCCACGTCGAGGGCCGACGTCACCTCGTCGGCGATGAGCAGCGACGGATCGAGCAGGGTCGAGAGGACCATGACGACGCGCTGCTTCATGCCGCCGGACAGCTCGATCGGATACATGCCGAGCACGTCGGGCGCGAGACCGAGAATGGCGAGGCGCCGTTCGAGCTCGGGGCGCAACGCCGCCCCCTTGAGCCCGCGCGTTTCCAGAAGCTCGTCGATCATCCGGCCGATGCGGCGCGTCGGATTGAGCGCGCTCATGGCATATTGAGGAACGATGGAGACCTCGCGGAAGCGGTATGGGTTCATCGCCTTGTCGTCGGCGATCGGCAGGACCTTGTCGTCGAGCCTTACCTCTCCGCCGACATATTGCATGCGTTCTTCGAGGCGGATCAGCGCCTTGCCCAGCGTCGACTTGCCGCAGCCGGACTCGCCGGCCAGGCCCATGATTTCGCCGTCGGCGACGGAGAAGCTGACGCCGTCGAGGGCTTTGACGCTGCCGGCGAGCGTCCGATAGTGGATCTTGAGGTCGGATACCGCCAGCATGTCAGAGCGTCCTCAGCTTGGGATTGAACACCTCGTCGAGGCCGACGTTCATGACGTAGAGCGAGCCGACGATGGCGGTGATGGCAAGGCCCGGCGGCACGAACCACCACCACATGCCGAGCTGCAGCGCGGCGTTCATCACCGAGTAGTTCATCATCAGGCCGAGCGAGATGGAGTCGGTCGGTCCCAGCCCGATGAAGTCCAGCGTCGCGGCGGTGAGGATGGCGCCGCCGAACAGCAGGATGAAGGTCATCACCAGATAGGAGCTCATGTTCGGCGCGATCTCGCCGAAGATGATGCGGAAGGTGCTCTCGCCGTTGAGTCGTGCCATGCCGACGAAGTCGCGCGAGGTGAGCGAGAAGGTCTGGGCGCGGATGGCGCGCGCCGCCCAGGGCCAGGAGGTCAGGCCGATGAACATGGCTTCCGTGCCGAGGCCGCGCACGCTGAGATAGGCGGCAACCACCAGAAGGACGGCGAAGGTGGGAATGACCAGCACGACGTTGGTCAGCATGTTCAGTACTTCGTCGATGATGCCTCCACGGTAGCCGGCGAAGAAGCCGACCAGCATGCCGATCACCGCTGCCGTGACGCCGCCCAGTGCTCCGACGATGAAGCTGGAACGCAGGCCGTGGACGAACTGGGAGAACACGTCCTGGCCAAACAGCGTGGTGCCGAACCAGTAGTCGGCCGAGGGCGGCATGCCCGGAGGAGCATCGAAGGTCAGAGGCTCGTGAGTCGCGAACATCGGACCGAAGATCGCGCCCAGGAGGAAGAGCACGAAGACGATGGCGCCGATCACCAGCTTGGTGTTGCGGAAGGCGAAATAGAGGATCTCGTTGCGGCCGCTCTTGGCGGCGGGGGCTGCCGGAGAAGAACTGGTGGTGCTCGTCATGCTGCATCTCCTTGCAGTCCGACGCGGGTGCGCGGATCGACGATTACGTAGACGACATCAACGATCAGGTTGGCGAGCAGGACGCCGACGATGATGAACAGGAACACGCCCTGGATCACGAAATAGTCCTGGTTCTGGATGCCAGAGAGCACCAGCCAGCCGAGACCGGGATAGGAGAAGACGATTTCGGTTACCAGCGCGCCGCCGACCACTGCGCCGAGTTGCAGGGCGAGGCCGGTGATTTGCGGCAGCATGGCGTTGCGGAAGGCGTATTTGCGCACGAGCCGCTGCGGAGCGCCGAGCGCCATCAGATAGTTGGCGTAGTCGCTTTCAAGTTCGTAGATGATCATGTTGCGCATGCCGATCGCCCAGCCGCCGAGCGCTACCAGGAACAACGAGGCAAACGGCAGGAACCAGTGGTAGAGCAAGCTGCCGAAGAACTGCCAGGACCACTCGGCCTTGAGCGACTGGTCGTAGCCGAAGGCCAGGGGGAACCAGCCGAGCGTCGAGCCGAGAACCCAGGCGAGCAGGATGCCGAGCCACATGTAGGGCGTTGCGGTGAGCAGGTAGCCGAGAGGCAGTACGCTGTTGTCCAGAAGCTTGCGCCGCGCCGCCAGCGCACCGACGACGTTGCCGACATACCAGGAGAGCAGGATCGACGGCAGCAGCAGGCCCAGCGTGTAGGGCAGGGCGCGGCCGATCAGCGTCGTCACCGGGGTCGGGAACAGCATGATCGACCGGCCGAGATCGCCGTTGAACAAGGCCCACCAGAAATTGAGATACTGCTGCCATAGCGGCTGGTCGAGATTGAAGGCCGCCATGAAATAGGATGTCAGCGCCGCGTTGGCGTCCGGCATGAGGGCGATGCGCGACACGAGCGCGTCGACGGGATTGCCCGGCATGAAGCGGGGGATGGCCCAGTCGATGGTCACCGCGACGATGAACGTCAGGATATAGATGAATAGCTTCCGGGCGAGATAGCGCAGCACGGTCGGGGCTCCGGAAAAGGAACAAAGATCCCCCGGCCGGACCCGGACGGCGACGGTTGCCGTCGTCCAGGTTCTGCGCGAGCGAGTCGTTCGTTCGGTCGGGCGGAGGCGTCCCGGCGGCGTTGGCCACCGGGACGGGGAAACGGCGACTTACTCGCCGGCCGGCTCGAGATGCGTGATGGTGTCGAGGCCGGTCATCTGCAGCCAGCCGCGCCACGCGATCGGGATGAACTGACGGTCGGTGCCGTCGGCCGGCCAGTTCTTCCAGGTGGTGGTGCTCATCTGAGCCCAGGCGCCGTTGTACCAGAGCGGAATCATCGGCAGCTCTTCCATGAAGCTGACCTGAAGCTTGGCCGTGATTTCCTTCATCTTGTCGATGTCGGTACGCGGCGTCTTGGCGAGCTCCACAGTGAGATCCCAGGCCTTCTTGTCCTCGAAGCGCGCAAAGTTGTAGTTGGTCTGCGAGCTCAGGATGGGAAGCTGGTAGAGGTAGCGGTAGTAGGTGTAGGGCGTGTCGCTGAGCGGCTGGGAATTTTCGATCATCAGATCGAAATTGCCGGTGTTGCGCTGCGACTGGTAGGTGTTGAAGTCCGGATACTTCGGCGTGATCTTGATGCCGACCGCCTTGGCGTCGGCCGAGATCATCTGCACCGCCTGCATCCAGTCCGACCAGCCCGAGGGAACCTCGATCTTGAGGTCGATCGGCTCGCCCTTCGGCGTCTGGTAGAAGCCGTCGGCGCCCTTCTTGTAGCCGGCCTTGTCGAGGATCTCGGCTGCCTTCTTCGGGTTGTAGCTGAAGCCGTGCTTCTTCACCGCTTCCTTGTCGATGTACTTGTCCCACACCGGCAGCAGACCGGTCGGGCTGGCGGGCAGCACGACGTTGCCGTAGTCAACCTTGGCGATCTGGTCGGTGTTGATGGCAAAGGCCAGCGCACGGCGGAAGGCCGCGTCGTCGAGCGGTGCCTTCTTGGTGTTCGGCAGCAGCCAGGAGGTGACCGCCGGCAGCATGTAGGGCGGCTTGTCGTAGTAGGTGTGCAGGCCATAGCCGCCGCTGATCAGCGTCGCCACGCCCGGCAGGAAGTTGTTGTTGAGGTCCTGCTTGCCGGAGAGCAGCAGGCCGAGCGCCACGTTGTTCGACGAGTTGACGAGGTCGATGATGTATTTGGGCTTCGGATCGGGCGAAATGCCGGCCTTCGATGCCCACCAGCCGTCCGGCGTCTTCGTCCAGACGACGCGAGTCGTCGGATCATAGCCGGCCTTGTCGAACACGTAGGGGCCGGTACCGATCGGCTCTTCCGGCGTCCAGGACGTGATCTCGGTTTCGTTGGCGTGATCCTTCCACTGGGAAGGCTTCATCATCGGAATGTTCCAGAGGGCGTTCTGCCAGGCCTGGTAGTTGGGCGTACCTTCGAAGGTCACCGTCACCGTGTTGCCGGCCGCCTCGACACTCTTGATGCTCTTGTAAAGATCGTTCCACCAGATGGTCGGCAGCTTGCCGAGATCGATGTTCCACTTCACGTCGTCGGCGGTGAAGTCGCCGCCATCGCTCCACTTGATGCCGGAGCGGATGGTCAGCTTGAACACGGTCGGGCTATCCCACTCGCCCTTCTCAGCCAGCCAGTCGATGTACTTGTCGGCGACCGGGTCGTAACGGAACAGGGTCTCGTTGACGAGGCCAACCAGACCGTTGGCAAAGTTGCCGAAATAGGGGTTGAAGCCGACAATGTTGCCCCACTGGGCACCGCTCATGTAGAGCGTTTCGTTGCGCGGGTACTCACCCGACTGCGCAAGGGCCGAGCCGGCCACTGTCGCCATCAGGGCGGCGGCCGACACGACCGTGAAGGTGCGACGATTGATACCAAAGGACATCTCGATCCTCCCTTTCCTCCTGCGGCGACAAGCTCCCCGCCGCGACCAAACGCTTCCCGGACGGCCCACGCCGCAGGGTTGCGCATCTTTCGAGAGAGTCATTGGCAAATGACGGTCAGGAAAATGGAATTACCCAAACGATCCGACCGGACGGCCGATGACAGAACAGCGGCGACTGTTGGCTCCTCTCGCTCCCCCATCGGCAACTCGCTGAAATATCGCTGAAATCTCCTCTGGAATTCGCGATATCACAGTTGGCGACTTGCCGGCGCGCCTTCCGCGGTTGCCCGCGGCATTCTCTCCTGTAACGTTACAGTAGCCTTACTCAAAGGCGCAACAATACGCAAGCCTCTGTTCTGTTCCTCGCCCAAAGGATGTAGGGTGAACGATTGGGAGGAGCAGCGCCGCCGGCAACGACCGGGGGATTGCGCTGATTGGCAATATGGTATCGCACGACGAGACGCGCTCGGAAGACGCGCCCGCTCAGCCGCCCGCTCGGCCGACGCTCAAGACCATCGCCCGGCTGGCCGGCCTTGGCGTGACGACGGTATCGCGGGCCCTGCACGATGCGCCGGACATCGGAGAGGAGACGAAGGCACGCGTCCGTAAGCTGGCCGACAGCCTCGGCTATCAGCCGAACCGGGCCGGCGTTCGTCTCCGTACGGGGCGCAGTCACGTCATTGCCCTGGTCCTGGCCACCGAAGCGGAAGAGCTGGGTATCAATTCGCAGCTCATCTATGGCATTTCCGAGGCCCTGTCGTCGTCGACCTACCAGTTGGTCGTGATGATGCACGATCCGGCCTCGAATCCTCTCGAGCCGGTCCGCAACATCGTCGAGGCCGGCGCCGCCGACGGCATCCTGTTTGCCCGCATCGAGCCCGACGATGCGCGCGTTCGCTTTCTGACCGAGCGAGGCGTGCCGTTTGCGACCCATGGCCGGACCAGCATGGGCATCGTCCATCCCTATTTCGACTTCGACAACGAGGCCTACGCCGAAAGCGCCGTCAAGCGCCTTGCCAGTCTCGGTCGCCGTCGTGTGGCGCTCGTCGGGCCGCCTCCGCATCTCGCCTACGCGCGCCACATGGCCTCGGGCTTTTGCCGCGGGGTGACGGCCTTGGGCCTCGAGACGGTTGCCGTCGTGGGCATCGACACCGACAGCCCGCATGAATGCATTCAGGCCGAAGTGTTTCGTTTGATGCAGCGCGCCGACCGGCCGGATGGATTCGTCAGCGGCGGCGCCGTGGCCGCCCTGTCGGTAACCGCCGGGGCCGAGTCGGCCGGTCTCGTGCTCGGTCGCGACTTCGACGTGGTGATCAAGGAATCGTCCGACCTGTTCCGCAAGTTCCGGCCCGCCATCGAGACGGCGCACGAGGATTTTCGCGCCGCCGGGCGCTGGCTCGCCCGGGCAATCGTCGGCCGCATCGAGGGCACCGCCGACGCCGATACCCACTTCCTGGATGAGCCGCGGATCGCGGTCTCGGAAACCATGGAAGCGAGGGTGGCTGCCAACGGGATTCGTTGACCGCCATCGCCTGGATACGACAAAGCGCCCGATCCGGTCAGGGAAATCGAGCGCTCGACGTCGGCCGGGGGTGGTCGGCCGGAGTCCGGTGGCCGGTCAGCAGCCGAGGGCCGGCTGGCGGCAGAGGCCGCGCGCCGCATGGCGCGCGCGCGCCTCAAGATCATAACGGTCGGCCGCGGTGATGTAGATGAGTTCGCGCTCGGCGGCGGCGGGAGCGCGGAAGGTCTTGGCAAGGTGCTTCAGGGTGCCGAACATGATCTTTGTCCTTTTCCGTTCCGGGCGGTTCCCGGAACCCGTCTTCGTTCTCTTCTTTGCACCCTGAATATAGCGCCTCGGCCGTTTCTCTCCAATGGGCCGAGGCCGCCGCCGCGAGTCGTATTTTCTTTGGGGATGCTTCAGTTTTCCTGAGAAAATCCTTCGAGAACGATCTTGCCGCGCGCCCGTCCGCTTTCGATGACCGCATGAGCGCGCCGTAGGTTGTCGGCGTTGATCGGCCGCAGCACCTCGGTCAGCGTGGTACGCAATCGGCCGGCATCGACGAGGCGGGCAACTTCGCCGAGAAGTCTTCCCTGCTCCGTCATGTCCGGCGTCTCAAACAGCGAGCGGGTGAACATCAGCTCCCAATGCACAGAGACCGCCTTGCGCTTGAACCCGGTGATATCGAGGCCGTCGGGATCGTCGATCAACCCGAAGCGCCCCTGCGGCGCGATGAGCTTTGCGATCTCTCCGAGATGGCGATGCGTTTCGGTGGTCGAGAAGACGAAAGCCGGCGCGCCGATCCCCAGCGCGGCCACTTCATCGGCGAGCGGGCGCGAGTGATCGACGACATGCTGGGCGCCGAGTTCGCGCGCCCAGGCCGCCGTTTCGGGGCGCGACGCCGTGGCGATGACGGTGAGGTCGGTGAGCGCGCGGGCAAGCTGGATGGCGATCGACCCGACGCCGCCCGCGCCGCCGACGATCAGAATGGCATTGGCCGCGCCGGGAACGCCGCGCCGCACGTCGAGCCGGTCGAACAGCATCTCCCATGCGGTGATGGCGGTGAGCGGCAGCGCCGCCGCCTCAGCGTTCGTCAGCGATTTCGGCTTCTGGCCGACGAGGCGCTCGTCGACGAGGTGAAACTGGCTGTTGGCGCCCGGGCGGGCGATGGATCCGGCGTACCAGACCTCGTCGCCAGGCTGAAAGGCGGTCACCTCATCTCCCACGGCAACCACGCGGCCCACCGCGTCCCAGCCGAGCACCTTGAGCGTTCCCGGAGCTGGCGCGGCGCTCTTGCGCACCTTGGTGTCGACCGGATTGACCGCGACGGCGGCGATCTCGACGAGGAGGTCGCGTCCTTCGGCAACCGGTGTCGGCAGGTCGACGTCGAGGAGTGCGTCTGGCCGGTCAATGGTGCCGGGTTGGCGGTAGGCAATGGCTTTCATCGGGCAACTTCCTTTGCGGTTGATATGCGCCATAGTTGCTCCTACCATCTGCATTAGCCAATACGCACAAAAGACGCCAATACTGCATAAAAGGATAGTGTCATGGCCAAGGTCCGGCATTCGCGCTTCGACTGCGCGCCCGGCTGCGCGGTGGAAGCGGCCATCGGCCTCATCGATGGAAAATGGAAGTCGGTGATCCTCTTCCATCTGCTGGAACGGACGCTGCGCTTCGGCGAGTTGAGCCGCATTCTTGCGTCGGTGACACCACGCATGCTGACCAACCAGTTGCGCGAACTGGAGGAAGATGGGCTTGTCGTGCGCACCGTCTATCCGCAAGTGCCTCCCAAGGTGGAGTATTCGCTGTCGCCGCTCGGCCGCTCCATGGAGCCCGTACTGATGGCGCTGAAGGTTTGGGGCGATGCCAACATCGGCCGCTTCGGTAAGCCCAAGGCGGTTGGTGAAAAACAAAACCCACCGGCACCGACCGGCCAGACGGCCGGTGGGCACCAGTGGGCAAGGTACGATCCCGAACCGATCGAGTGATCGATCGGCCGTCCGGTCAGGCCCGCTTCGGGCCGCGGTCGAGCAGCGCGTAGAGCAGGATGGCGCCGAAGGTCGCGGTGCCGATGCCGCCCAGCGTGAAGCCGCCGATGTTGAGCGTGAGATCGCCAGCGCCGGCGATCACCGCCGCTGCCGTGGTGATCAGGTTCTTGGTTTCGGAGAAGTCGACCTTGTTCTCCACCCAGATGCGGCCGGCAGTCGCCGTGATCAGGCCGAAGATGACGATGGAAAGGCCGCCGATCACCGGGCCGGGAATGGTACCGATCAGCGCACCGAACTTCGGCGAGAAGCCGAGCAGGATGGCGATCGCTGCCGCGATGACGAAGATCAGCGTCGAGTAGATCTTGGTCACCGCCATCACACCCATGTTCTCGGCATAGGTTGTGACGCCGGTGCCGCCGAAGCTGCCTGACAGCATGGTGGCAAGACCGTCGCCAAGGAACGCCCGGCCGACATAACGATCGAGGCTGCGGCCGGTCATTGCGCCGATCGCCTTGATGTGTCCGAGGTTTTCGGCGACCAGAATGATCGCCACCGGCGCGATCAGCGCCATTGCGCTGGTCGAGAATGTCGGTGCCGTGAAGGTCGGCAGGCCGAACCAGGGGGCGGCGTCAAGCTTGGAGAAGTCGATCGGCACGTCGCCGAACGAGGCGGCCCCCAGCCAGTAGATGACATAGCCGACGAGGCCGCCGATCAGCACCGGAATGCGGCGCAGCATGCCCGGCGAGTAAACGGCGGCGGCGCCGACCGCGACGATGGTGATCAGGCCGACCGTGCGATCGAAGCCGGTCGCGGAGATGCCCTTCACGGCGATCGGCGCCAGATTGAGACCGATGGCGGCGACGATGGCACCGGTGACGACCGGCGGCATCAGCTTCTCGACCCAGCCGTAACCGATCTTGATGACGATGAGGCCGATCAGCGCATAGAGCGCGCCGGCTGCGATGATGCCGCCGAGCGCCACCGAAATGTTGACGTTGGCGCCGGTCCCGGCATAGCCGGAGGCGGCCATCACCACGGCGATGAAGGCGAAGCTCGATCCTAGGTAGGACGGCACGCGGCCGCCGACCACGATGAAGAAGATGAGCGTGCCGATGCCGGAGAACAGCACGGCGACGTTGGGATCGAAGCCCATGATGATCGGTGCGAGCACCGTCGAGCCGAACATGGCGACCACGTGCTGGAAGCCGGCGATCAGGGTCTGCGGCCAGGGCAGGCGCTCCTCGGGCGCGACGCGATCGGCGGTGGTCAGCTTCCAGCGCGGAAACCAGCCTTCGGTTGGGCTTGTTGTCATGATTGTCTCGTCTGTTGTCCCCGGTCGTCCCCCCGTGGGCGGCCGCATGGGAAAGGCGAGATGGTCACTATCTCCAAGACGTAAGAAGGCGAAAGAGCAGCCTTCTACGACCCCGGCCGAGGGCTCGGTGCGCGAGACGCTGATTTTCAACATGAAAACGCACATTTTGACCAGATGGTCAGAATTCAACCCATTGGTAATCCACAGAAAAATCAGCGCAGCCGATGTCCGCGAGGCGCGGTTGGCGCAGCCGAATCGGCTTGACAGCCATGACGGCTTGCCAGCAGGTGAGGGTGTGCAAGGTGTTTCGGCGGCATGCGGCCGCCGAGATGAAACGGGAACGGGGAAGGATCACGATCCGAACCCCGGCCGCCCCCGCGACTGTGCGTGGTGAGTCTCCGTCCGGAAAGCCACTGGGATCTCCCGGGAAGGCGGACGACAGGCAGCGATCCACGAGCCAGGAGACCGGCCTCGCGCAACATATCGGATTCCGTCGGGTGAGACGGAAAAGGAGACTGACATGCATATCGAACCCGGCCTGGTGGCCGACGGTAAACTTTGGCTCAGCTATCTGACGGCGGCCGGCGCGGCCGGCTACGGCGTGAAGCTTGCCTGGAACATGGCGCGCGAGAACGGCGTTCTGTCGCTGGGGCTGCGTAGCGTTGCCACCACTGCGCTTGTCTTTTCGTTCTTTGAAGTGCTGCCGCACTATCCGGTCGGCGTGTCCGAGGTGCATCTGATCCTCGGCTCGACGTTGTTCCTGCTGTTCGGCGCGGCGCCTGCCGCTATCGGCCTTGCGCTCGGTCTTTTGATCCAGGGGCTGTTCTTCGCTCCCTTCGACCTGCCCCAGTATGGCATGAACGTCACCACGCTTCTGGTGCCGCTGTTCGGCCTCAGCGCGCTGGCGCGCGGCATCGTCGCGCCCGCCACGCCCTATGTCGATTTGAAGTACAGGCAGGCGCTCGCGCTCTCCACCGCCTATCAGGCGGGCATTGTCGCCTGGGTTGGCTTCTGGGCCTTTTACGGTCAGGGCTTCACCGTCGACAATTTCGCGGCCATCGGCTCGTTCGGCGGCGCCTACATGCTGGTGATCCTCGTCGAGCCGCTTGTCGATCTGGCGGTCCTTGCCGGCGCCAAGCTCCTCCACGGTCTGCGGGGCAGCTTCCTGGTCGAGCGCCGCCTCTACGACGCCGCCTGACCGCTTCATATTGACGCAGTGTTGCCGCGCCGCCCCGGTCCATCGGGGCGGCGTGGTTGCTTTTTGAGCCTGTACTCGCCTCACTACCTCTTCGCCCGTTTCCTCTCGCCGACGCGCAGTGTCGCCGGTGGTCGACCTCCGGTGGTCTTGACAGCCGCGAGCCTTTCCGCATAACGTCGTAAACGTTTACGGTGGCAAGCAGGCAGGGAGGAGAGTCCTGTCCGGACTGAGGCCTTCGGGCGCCATGACCGTGCCGGCGAGCATGGATGGCGAACGGTGAATCTTGCTCTTTTGAGGCCGGACAACCTGTCGAACCGCTGCCCGTCGTTCTCGGTCCCGCCGGTCATCCCGAGCCGGGGCCGGCCGGCCAACTGGAGGAGTAGGGAGCATGAAGACATCGGCAATTCTGGGGGCGGTGCTCTATGCTGGCGCCGCGGCGCTCGGCATGGCGGCGCATGCTGCCGACCCGGTCACCATCACCATCTGGTGTCAGGACAGCGAGACGCAGCCGGGCCTCAACCTCGCCAAGGAGTTCGGTGAGAAGAATCCCGACATCAAGGTCGTCTACCGTCAGATCCATTTCGACGATGTGACCTCGGAAGCGATGCGCGCCTATTCAACCGGTCAGGCGCCCGACATCATCGCCATCGACAATCCCGAACATGCGCTGTTCGCCTCGCACGGCGTCTTCCTCGACCTCACCGACCGCATAGCCAAGTCGGCCGTCATTCACAAGGAAGACTATTTCCCCGGCCCGCTGGCCTCGGTCACCTGGGACGGCAAGCTGTTCGGCGTGCCGAAGGCCACCAACACCATCGCCCTCTACTACAACGTCGACATGTTCAAGGCGAAGGGCCTCGACCCGGACAAGCCGCCGCAGACCTGGGATGAACTCGTCGACGCCGCCCGCAAGCTCAACGATCCCGCCAAGAACGTCTACGGCATCGCCTTCTCGGCCAAGGCTTCGGAAGAGGGGACTTTCCAGTTCCTGCCGTGGGCGCAGATGACCGGCGGCGGCTTTGACAAGATCAACACCGACGGTGCCGTCCGCGCGCTCACCATCTGGAAAACGCTGCTCGACGAAAAGCTCGCGTCGCCGGATACGCTGACGCGCGGCCAGTGGGACTCCACCGGCACCTTCAACTCCGGCAACGCCGCCATGGTCATTTCCGGGCCGTGGGAACTCAATCGCATGTCGCAGGAGGCGAAGTTCGACTGGCGCGTGGCGCTCATGCCGGTACCGGAAGTCGGTGCGCCGCGCTCGTCGGCCATGGGCGATTTCAACTGGGCCATCTTCAAGAGCTCCAAGCACCCGGACGAGGCCTTCAAGGCGCTGGAATATTTCGTATCGCAGGACCCGCGCGTCTTCCCCGACTGGGGCCAGCTCGCCGCGCGCGCCAATATCGACATCCCTGCGACTGGCGACGCCAAGAAGGACGCCGCCGTCAAGGTGTTCATGGAACAGCTGAAATACGCCCAGCCTCGTGGCCCGCATCCTGACTGGATGAAGATTTCCAAGGCGATTCAGGACGCCATCCAGTCGGCGCTGACCGGTCAGGCGAGCCCCAAGGACGCGCTCGATCAGGCTGCCACCACCATCAAGGGCATTCTCGGCTGACCCTTTCGACAAGGCGCTCCGGCATGGGCCGGAGCGCCATTCCAGCGTGTTGACCGCAGCGCCCGGCAAGGGCGTTGCTCCGTGCCGGCGGCCGGCCGCGGCGTGGATGCGGGGAGGACCGATGCGACGCCTCTATTCCAGTCTCGTCGACGGCCGAGGGTTCGACCTCTGCCTGATCGGCGTCCCGCTCGCCTTTCTCATCGTGCTGTCGGGCATTCCGCTCGTCTACAATGTCGTGATGAGCTTCCAGGCCGTGGACATGTTCAGTCTCGGCAGCTTCATCCGGCCCTGGGTCGGCTTCGACAACTATCGCCAACTGATCGCCCAGCCAGAATTCTGGCCGATCATGGGGCATACGGCGACGTTTCTCGTCGCCTCGATCGCCGGTCAGTTCCTGCTCGGTTTCGCGCTGGCGCTGTTTTTCTGGACGAATTTCCCCGGTGCCTCCTGGCTGCGTGGCCTGTTCCTGGTGTCGTGGGTGATGCCGGGCCTGGTGGTCGGTGCTGTCTGGAACTGGCTGCTGTCGGGCGACTTCGGCGTGTTCAACTTCGTGCTGCGCGAGCTCCACATCATCTCCGGCAACGTCTTCTGGCGTTCCGATCCGGCCTTCGCGCTCTGGAGCGTGATCATCGCCAACATCTGGCTGGGCATGTCCTTCAACATGATCCTGCTGTCGGTCGGCCTGTCGTCGATCCCCGCCGACCTCTATGAAGCGGCCGAACTCGACGGTGCCGGTGCGCTGACCCGCTTCTGGACGATCACCCTGCCGATGATGCGGTCGACCATCGGCGCGCTGATCTCGCTCGGTCTGATCTTCACGCTGCAACAGTTCGATCTGTTCGCCGCCATCACCTCGGGCGGTCCGAACAACGCCTCCAACGTCGCGCAATACTGGGCCTGGGACCTTTCCTTCAAGCAGTACGACTTCGCCAAGGGCGCCGCCATTTCGGTGATCATGATCGTCGTTGTGATGCTTGCGTCCGTCTACTACGTCCGGTCGACCCGTCATGAGGTGAGAGGATGAGCGAGACCAATAGGAACCGGCTGCTGCTCGTCATCGCGCTGCTGCTCGCCGCCATTTATCTCTTCCCGCTCTACTGGATGTACATCACCGCGCTGAAGACCGGTTCGGAGATGTTCGCGACGCCACCATCCTTCTGGCCGGACGATCCGCAGTGGTCGATCTTTCCCTTCGTGTTCCAGCTGAAGGGCATGGGCCAGTTCCTGTGGAACTCGGTGGTGATCGCGTCCGGCTCGGTGGCGCTGATCGCCGTGCTTGGCACCGGCGCCGCCTATGTGCTCGCCCGCTATCGCAACGTCTGGATCGATGTCGGGCTGTTTCTCGTCCTGATGCTTCAGGTGCTGCCGGCCTCGCTGATGATCACGCCGATCTTCGTGCTGTTCACCCTCACCGGCGTTCTCGATTACCCGCGCACGGCGGTGATCCTGGCGATCGCGGCCAAGAGCATGCCCTTCTTCATCGTTCTGGTGCGCGCCACCTTCATGAGCGTGCCGATGGAACTCGAGGAGGCGGCTCTGGTCGACGGCAACTCGCGCGTCGGCGCCTTCTGGTCGATCGTGCTGCCGCTTGCCCGCAACGGCATCCTCGTTTCCGCCATCCTGATCTTCATGCAGGCCTTCGGCGAGTTCGTCTATTCGAAGTCGCTGATCCAGGAAATCGAGCTGCAGCCGAGCTCGGTCGGCCTCAACGCATTCATGGGCCCGAACACCAACGAATGGAACCGGATCATGGCCTTCGCCTCGATCTACGTGACGCCCATTCTGGCGACCTTCGTGCTGCTGCAGCGGCGCATCGTCTCTGGCCTGACCTCCGGAGCCCTGAAATGACCACGCAGATCGAATTTTCCGGCGTCAACAAGCACTACGGCGCCTACCACGCCCTGAAAGACATCACCCTGTCCATCGACAAGGGCAGCTTCGTCGCGCTGGTCGGTCCGTCCGGGTGCGGCAAGTCGACGCTGCTGCGCTCGCTGGCCGGCCTGGAAAAGATCACCGGCGGCGACATCTCGATCGCCGGCGAGGTGGTGACCAAGCTGCCGCCGCGCAAGCGCGATGTCGCCATGGTGTTCCAATCTTACGCCCTCTACCCGCACATGACGGTGGAGGAGAACCTCACCTACTCGCTACGGGTGCATGGCGTCTCCAAGGCCGAACGCAAGAAGGCCGCAGCCGAGGTGGCCGCGACCACCGGTCTGTCCGACCTTCTTCACCGCTATCCGCGCGAGCTCAGCGGCGGCCAGCGCCAGCGCGTCGCCATGAGCCGGGCGATCATCCGCAATCCCAAGGCCTTCCTGTTCGACGAGCCGTTGTCCAATCTCGACGCGGCGCTGCGCGTTCACATGCGCAAGGAAATCCGCGCTCTGCACGACCGGCTCGGCGCCACCTCGGTCTATGTGACGCACGATCAGATCGAGGCCATGACCATGGCCGACCACGTGGTCGTGCTGCGGGCCGGCATCATCGAGCAGCAGGGGAGGCCACTCGATCTCTACGACAGGCCGGCCAACAAGTTCGTTGCCGGCTTCATCGGTTCGCCGGCCATGAACTTCCTGCCGGCAACGGTGGCCGAGGGTGGCGCCGTGACCGTCGACCTCGGCAATGGCGCGTTCCGCCTCCAGACTCCTGTTGCCGCGCCGGCGGGCGCCAATGTGCTGATCGGTATCCGACCCGAGCACATCACGCTGACAGCACCGGGGGAAGGCCGCTTCGATGCGCCCGTCGCCTTCACCGAGTCGACCGGTTCGACAACCTTCGTCACCACGGCGACGACGCCGGAAATGATCGTGGTGGAGACCGGCCGCCGGCTGGTTGCGCATGGCGACCGCGTCGGCCTGGCCTTTGCCGATGCCAACATCCATGTCTTCGACGCGGCGACAGATCGGCGGCTCTAGCCGGCCCCCTCATCGTAGCGCAAGAAAAACCCCGGAAGCCGCGCTTCCGGGGTTTCTGCTTCGGATCGTTGCCATGCGTGGCGCGGCCATCAGGCCGGTGGGAGGGTGATCCGAAGCGGGCCGGCGGCGCGGAGGGTAACGCTGCCGGAACGCTGTTCGAAGTCGCCGCTTCCGTCGACGGTGGCGACATGACCGATGCCGACGAGCCGGAGCGCATAGGGGTGGTCGCGGTCAGGGGTCGCAACGATGAGATTGCCGTCGCGGCGCACCGTCAGCGTCAACGCCGGTGCCCCGTTGCGATAGTCCGGCACCGTGACCGTGGCGCTAGCGCCATCGGCAAGCTCATAGAGCGCGAAGGTGATGCCGTCGGCGTAGTCATAGTCCGGCCGACGATCGTTGCTGCCGAAGGCGATGAGGCTGCCTGGCCGCACGTAGAGCGGCAGGCTCATGACCCCGTGCGTCTCGCGCCGCCAGCCCGGCCCTTCCACCACCTCGCCACTCAGAAGCTGTGTCCAGCGGCCGGCTGGCAGGTAGACCGCTACCTCGCCGTTCATGTCGAACACCGGCGCGACCAGCAGGGCCGAGCCCAGCATGAACTGGCGGTCGAGCGTCTCGGCGCCGGGATCGTCCGGGAACTCGAGCAGCATGGCCCGGAGCACCGGCACGCCGGTTTCCGACGCCTCGACGGCGGCGGCGTAGAGATAGGGCATCAGCGAGCACTTGAGGCGCGCAAAGTCACGAAGCACCGCCTCCGCCTCCTGGTCGAACAGCCAGGGGACCCGATAGGACTTCGAACCGTGCAGGCGGCTGTGGCTGGAGAGCAGGCCGAAGGCGCACCAGCGCTTGTAGACGTCGGCCTCGGCGGTGTTCTCGAAGCCGCCGATATCGTGGCTCCAGAAGCCGAAGCCGGAGAGGCCGAGCGACAGGCCGCCGCGCAGCGTCTCGGCCATGGCCGGATAGTCGGAATAGCAGTCGCCGCCCCAATGCACGGGGAACTGCTGGCCGCCGACGGTGGCCGAACGGGCGAACAACACGCTTTCGCCCCGCGTCTCGATCAAGGCGTCGTGGACCACCTTGTTGTAGAGGAAGGAGTAGTAGTTGTGCATCTTCCCCGGATCCGAGCCGTCATGCCAGACGACATCGGTCGGGATGCGCTCGCCGAAATCGGTCTTGAAGGCGTCGACGCCCATGGCGACGAGGCGCTTGAGATGTCCGGCGTACCAGGCCGCCGCCTCCGGATTGGTGAAGTCGACGATGCCCTGTCCAGCCTGCCAGAGATCCCACTGCCAGACGCTGCCATCCGGCCGCTTCAGCAGGTAGCCCCTCTCCACCGCCTCGTCGAACAGCTTCGATGCCTGAGCGATGTAGGGATTGATCCAGAGGCAGATCTTCAGCCCCTTTTCCCTGAGGCGGTCCAGCATGCCCTGAGGATCGGGAAACACCTCTGGATCCCACTCGAAATCGCACCAGTGAACGCCGCGCATCCAGAAGCAGTCGAAGTGGAAGACATGCAGGGGTATGTCGCGCTCGAACATGCCGTCGACAAAGGAGTTGACGGTGCCTTCGTCGTAGTCGGTGGTGAAGGAGGTAGTCAGCCAGAGGCCGAACGACCAGGCCGGCGGCAGCGCCGGCCGGCCGGTGAGGCGGGTGTAGCGCTCCAGCACCGCCTTCGGCGTCGGGCCGTCGATCAGGTAGTATTCGAGCGCCTCGCCTTCGACAGCGAACTGCACCTTCGATACCTTCTCCGATGCCACCTCGAAGCCGACCCGGCCGGGATCGTTGACCAGCACGCCCCAGCCTCGGTTGGTCAGGAAGAACGGAATGCTCTTGTAGGCCTGCGTGGTGGACGTGCCGCCGTCCTGATTCCAGATGTCGATGCTCTGGCCGTTTTTCACGAAGGGGGAGAAACGCTCGCCAAGCCCGTAGACCAGCGTGCCGACCTCGAGATCGAGCCGCTCGAACACATGCGCCGGTTCGCCGGCGACGCTGGCGTGACCCGTTTCCCGGAAGCCGGTGCCGGTCAGCCGCTTGCCGCCGCGCGTCACCTCGGTCCGCCAGTCGCCATCTCTGGAGATGGTCAGCGTCAGATCGCCGGAGGTGAAGGTCAGGGTATCCTCGCCGTCGACGATGGTCGGCCGGAAGGACTCGTCGGGGAAGAGTTCGAAGGCCGGGCCGCGCTTTGCCGCGCCCTTGTGATGCTCGATGCGCACGCCGATGATGCCTTCCATCGGCGCGGTCAGCGTCACGGTCAGCGTCGGTGCGTTGATCTGGTCGGCACGGCCTTGGCCGCGTACGGCGAGCGCCAGGATTTCGGCCTTGCGGGCTTCCGTACGCACCGCATGCACGTGATGCGGATTGAGAATGCTCATGCCTGCCGGCAGCATCCAGTTGCCGTCGCTGAACTTCATTGTCGTCCTCCCCGGAGCCGCTCCGCCGCAAGGGGAGCATGCGCCCGCCGCTCGTCGCCAAGACCTTCGTGGGGCTTGCGATTTCACGGCCTTCCTATATTCCGTAAACGTTTACGACGATAGCGGCGACGCGCTCTTCTGTCAAAGGGCTTTTGTATCGGAGCATTGCCGACGTTGGTGGCATGGCGAAGAGACGCCACCGGCGTCGCCGAGGGTGTCCGCTATTGATCGCAGGCCGGATTTCTGCTGAAAGACGGGGGTGGCAGGGCCCCTCCGGCGTGGGCTTCGGCGCTGGACGCGGAGGATGAGGGATTGGGCATCAAGGAGCTGGCGCGCCATCTCAACATTTCCATCGGAACGGTGTCGCGGGCGCTCAACGGCCATCCGGAGGTCAACGCCGAGACGCGCAAGCGCGTGCTCGAGGCGGCGGCGGAGCTGGGTTACGCGCCGGATCAGGCTGGACGCAGTCTCCGCCAGGGTACGCTCAACGTCGTGGCGCTGCTGCTGTCCACCGATCTTACGTCCAAGACCGACACGATGTTCTTCATGGAATTGTCGCGCGGCATTCAGGATCAGTTCGCCGAGCATGGTCTCGACCTCGTCATCCACCTGAACAAGCCGGGCATGGATATGCTCGACCGGGTGAAGCGCATCGTCGAGCGGCGGCAGGCCGACGCGCTCATCCTGGCCGAGACGCGCGACAACGATCCACGCCTCGACTATCTCGCCGGTCGCAATTTTCCCTTTGCCACCATGGGGCGGTCATGGTCGGGCGGCAGCCATCCCTGGATGGATCTCGACTTCAATTTCGCCATGCGGACCACGATCGATCGCCTCGCCGGCTTCGGCCATCGGCGTGTTGCGCTGGTCACCGGCGACCCCGGCTATCGGCTCGACACCATGTTGCAGGACGCCTACCGGCGCGAACTCATGGACCGAGGCATCGCCGTCGACGAAGCGCTGATGATCAAGGCCGACACTCATGAGGAGGGCGGCTACAAGGCTATGACCGACTTCCTCGCCATGGCCGAGCCGCCGACCGCGGTGATCTTTCCTCATTATCGGGCAGTGGTCGGCGCCTATGCCTGCCTGTCGGAAGCCGGCTTGCAGCCGGGGCGCGATGTGGCGATCCTCAGCTGTTCGGCCGATACGACCATCGCCCAGTTCATGGCGCCGCCGCTCACCTGCTTCCGCCTCGATCTCTACGGTCTGGGTCGGCGCCTCGCCCAGGCGCTGCTGGCCTCGATGCCGCGCTTCGCCGATAGCTATGGCGGCGCGCTGATCCAGGAGATCTGGCCTTGGGAGCTGGTCGGCCGCGATAGCGACGACTTCCGCGTCGGCTGATCATTGCATGTCCTCTGGGTGTTCCGGGCGACGACGGACCGGCGTAGATCTTGGAAAAGGGCGGCCAGTCGATTCGCCCTCTTCCGGAGACGATCATGCGCGAGGAAAGCCAGTCCTTTCCGCCTTTTCCCACCGACCCGTCCGGACGCGACGAGACGGTCGAGGTGAAGGTCGGAATGTCCGGCGGGAGCCGGGTATTCGAGCTGACGACCACGGCCGCGCGGCGCGACAATCCCTCGCGTCACAGGCGCGTCGAGGAGCGGCCGACTGATCCGCGCCTTCTGACGGGCTCGCCGTTGTTCGACGCGCTGTTTGCCCAAGCCGTCGACGACGCTCGCCTCAACGCCGTCTCGTCGATCCGCGACGGCGCCTATCGCCACGGCGAACCCATTCCCTGCGAATGCTTCCAGACCGGCGAGAAGTGGACCTATGTCTGGACGCGCGATGTGTCCTACGCCACCCACCTCGGGCTTGCCGTCCTCGACCCGGAACGGGCGGCAACCACGCTCCTTTACAAGGTGAGCCCCTTCCGCGATGGTCTCGCCCTGCCGGACGAGCTACCGGCGGATAGCCTTCAGATCGTCCAGGACACCGGTTCAGGTGGCAGCTGGCCGGTGAGCACCGATCGCGTCTCCTGGGCGTTCGGCGCCGAAGCGCTGCTCGGAACGCTTCATGGCGCTGCGCGCGCCGCCTTTGCCGACACGGCCTTTCGCGCGCTGTCCGGCACCATCGAAGCCGACCGGCTCGCGGCCTTCGATGCCGCTGACGGACTTTATCGCGGCGAACAGTCCTTCCTCGACTGGCGCGACCAGACCTATGCCCCGTGGGCGATCGACGACCTCACCACCATCGCCACCTCCAAGGCGCTGTCCACCAACGTCTGTCATTACAAGGCGCTCGATCTCGCCGCTCGCCTTGCCGCCGAACGGGGCGACAAGGCCACGGCCGATCTTTACGCCGGCTGGGCCGCCGAGCTTCGTGCGGCTATCGACCGCGGCTTCTGGCTGGAAGGGAAGGGGCTCTACGCCTCGATCACCACACCCGACAGTCCGGCTCTGCCTGTCGAAAAGTTCGACATGCTTGGCCTGTCCCTGGTCATTCTGGCGGGGATCGCAGATCGTGAGCGGGCAGCACGAATCCTCTCCACCTACCCGCACGTGCCTTTCGGCGTGCCTGTTTACTACCCGGCTCAGCCCGATGTCTTCTGCTACCACAACCGGGCCATCTGGCCTTTCGTCACCGCCTACGAACTGCTGGCGGCCGCCGAAGTGCAGGCCGTCGCCGCGTTCGACCACGCCTTGGACTCGCTTGTCCGTGCCGCCGCGCTCAATCTCGACAATGTCGAGAACCAGGAATGGCTGACCGGCCGCACCTGGTTCGACGACGGTCCGCGCATTTCCTCCGCACGCCAGCTCTGGTCGGTCGGCGGCTATCTCGGCATGGTGACGGCGGCGCTCTTCGGCTACAGGCCGGAATCGGACGGGTTCCGTCTGGCGCCTTTCCTGACCGCCCATGCGAGAGATCGGTTGGGTGAGGGCAGGGCGGAGCTTCATGGCCTCGTCCACCATGGCAAGCGGGTCGCCATCACCCTCGACCTGCCGCCGCGCGTTGCCGCGCAGGGGTATTACGCGGTGCGCGAGGTCTGCCTCAATGGCCAAGTCGTGAGGGGTGTTATCAGTGATGCCCTGTTGCGGGATGACAATCTCGTCGAGGTGTTCTTCGGTGAACTCGTTCCCGACGATTCCAGGCTGGCGCTGATTCCGACTGTCGATGTTGCCACCCATGACGATCCGCCCGTCTTCTCGCCGCGCGAGCCGTTGATTGTCGACCTCGTCATCGAGAGTGGACGGGTGCGGCTCAACTTCGAAGGCCAGCCGCCGCGTTCTGGCCGGAGCGATCCCCTCCTTTTCACCGTGCTGCGCGATGGCGAGGTGGCGGCGAGCGATGTGTCGGACACTGCCTGGCACGATCCCGAGCCGCTCGGGTCTGGGATCCGGCGCGCCTATCGTGTCGTCGCGCGTTTCGCCGAAAGCGGCAATGCCTCACATCCATCGCGCGAGGCGGCGATCGAGGCTGGCGCCGTGCTGACCCTCGGCGTCGACGGCCCCGGCGTCGAGCGGCGGGGCGCTGGGTTGGTTTTTGCCGAGGTGGCGGTGCGGCAGGCCGGCGACTACAGGCTGGCGCTTCTCTATCGGAACCACAGTTTCCACATCCAGACCGGCGTCACCAATGCGGTGAAGAGGGTGGGCGTGTTCGGCGACGATGGGCAACAAATCGCAACGGGCGTCGTGCAGATGCCCCACATGACGCCGGTCAATCCGCTTCGTCGGTCGACCATGCTGCCTCTACGCCTTGCGGCAGGCCTTTACAGGGTAGAGATCGCCGACTTTTTCAACATGAGCTATCTTTCATCAAATAGTACCTACATCAGCCCCGGTGGCATCGGCGGCCCTCGCAACGACGCCGACATTCGGGCGCTCGAGCTCATCCGTGTCGGCTGATTGGAGGCGGGTATTCGGCAAACATGCACCCGTAAGTGATGGCGTCCCTTCCTATCTCCTCTTATGCCCAAATTTGTGGCCGGCGATAACTTGACAAAATTTTGAGCACTGATACGGCTTTCGAAATACAATCAAAAAGCCAGAGGGACCACCATGGATCACCGTCTTTCCCGCCGCGCCGTGCTGGCGTCGGGCCTTGCGCTCGGCGTCGGCGGTCTCATTCTTCCGGTTCGTGCCGCCACGCCGCTGAAGGTCGCGGGCATCCACGCCTCGCCGGTCGAAAACGCCTGGAATTCCTGTCTGCACAAGGCATTGCAGGACGCCGCCGCCGATGGCGCCATCGAATACACCTTCTCCGAAGGCGTCTCGGGCACCGACTATCCGCGCGCCATGCGCGAATATGCCGAGGCCGGCAACAAGCTGATCATTGGCGAAGCCTATGCCGTTGAGAAGGAGGCCCGTCAGGTGGCGGCCGACTATCCCGAGACGGCTTTCGTGCTCGGCTCGTCGGGTGCGGCGTCCGGCGACAACTTCGGCGTCTTCGGCACCTGGAACCATGACGGCGCCTATCTCGCCGGCATGCTGGCCGGCAAGATGACCAAGTCGAATGTCGTCGGTTCGGTCGGCGCCATGCCGATCCCCGAGGTCAACATGCTGATCAACGCCTTCGCGGCCGGCGTCAAGGCGGTCAATCCCGAGGCCAAGCACCTTGTCACCTTCATCGGCACCTTCTTCGATCCGCCGAAGGCCCGCGAAGCTGGCCTTGCCCAGATCGATGCCGGCGCCGACATCCTGTTCGGCGAACGCATCGGCACAGCCGACGCTGCCAAGGAACGCGGCATCAAGGCGGTCGGTTCGCTGATCGACTACACGCCACGCTATCCCGACACCGTGTTCGCCAACGCCCTCTGGGGTTTCCGGCCGATCCTCAATGCCGCCGTGGCCGATGCCGCAGCCGGCAAGCCGGTCGGCAAGGATTACACCGCCTTCGGCCTGATGAAGGAAGGCGGAAGCGACATTGCCTATGCCAAGGGGGGTGCGCCGGCCGATGCCGAAGCGGCGATGGAAGAGGTGCGGGCCAAGATCAAGTCCGGTGCCTTCGAGGTGCCGCGCGACACCGCCGAACCTAAGTAAGCCGGCTCATGAAAGACGATGCGATAGCGCTGGCCGGGGCGATCCGTGACGGTCGCCTCACTGCCGGCGAGGCCATGGCGGCTTCTCTCGCCGCTGCCGCATCGCGCGCCGATCTCGGCGCGCTCTGCCATGTCGATGATGACCTCGGCCGGCGGCAGGCCGATGCCGCCGACGCCGAACGGCGTACCGATGTCGATCGCTTCGCCGCGCGTCCGTTCTGTGGTGTCCCGACGCTGGCCAAGGATCTCGGTGGACCGTTTGCCGGCCTGCCGGTCGTTGCCGGGTCGCGATTGTTCTCAAGGCTCAGGCCCGATGCGCCCGACTCCGATCTGGCGAACCGGTTCCGCGCCGCCGGCCTGCTGCCTTTCGGCCTCACCACCGCGCCGGAGTTCGGCCTGGCGCTGGCGAGCGAGCCGGCAATCGGTCCGATCGCCCGCAACCCGCTCGACCTCGCCCTGACGCCCGGCGGCTCATCGGGCGGCGCGGCGGCGGCCGTCGCCGCGGGCATCGTCGCCGTCGCGCACGCCACCGATGCGGGGGGATCCATTCGGGTCCCGGCCGCCTGCTGCGGTCTCGTCGGCCTCAAGCCGAGCCGGGGCGTGATGCCCGCCGGCCCCGCCTTCGGTAACCACCTGGGCGGTATCGCCTCGGAACTCTGTGTGTCGCGCAGCGTTCGCGATAGTGCTGCCTTGCTGGCGTCAGTCAGCGGCAAGACGCGCGGCCCCTTTGCCGACGTTGTGCTTGCCGAGCCAAGGACGGAACCGCTCACCATCGGCGTCCTGTGCGAGACGGGTTCAGATCATCCCACGACAGCCGAACGGTCCGCCACCATCGAGTCGGCCGCTCGTTTCCTCGAAGCTCGTGGCCACCGGCTCGTACCTCTCGCCTGGTCGGATGTCTCGACCATGGCGAAAGCCTCGGCCAGTCTCTTCTACGATTTGATCTCGACCAATCTCGCAGCCCTCTCCGAGACGCCGGGCCTCGACATCTCGCTTGCCGAACCCGTCACCCAGGCGTTCGCTGCGCGGGGCAGGGCACTTTCCGCCACCGACCTCTGGCGCTCCCAGACTGCCGGCGTCCTGGTGTCGCGCAATCTTTGGCGTCTGTTCGACCGGATCGACGTCCTACTTGCACCGATGCTCGCCTCCCCACCGCCGCCGATCGGATCGTCCCCGTTCGACCATCGCGATACCGACCTTCATCTCAACCGCATGGTATCGCTGGCTCCTCTCGCAACGCTGGCCAACATCTCCGGTTTTCCGGCGCTGACGCTGCCGTTCGGCGCCGATGCCGACGGTCTGCCGCTCCCGGTGCAGATGTTTGCCCCACTCGGCGCCGATCGTCAGCTTCTGACGCTCGGCGCGACGCTGGAAGCGGACGGCCGCTGGCAACATGCCTTCCCAGTCGCTGGATTGCCCTCATGACCGAAACCGTTCTCGAAATCGATCGCGTCAGCAAGAGCTTCGGCGACAACAAGGCCAACGACGCCATCTCGATGACGTTGGCGCGGGGCGAGATCGTGGCGCTTCTCGGCGAGAACGGCGCCGGCAAGACCACGCTCATGAGTATCCTGTTCGGTCACTACACGCCCGACGAGGGACGCATCCGCATCGCCGGAGCCGATCTGCCTCCGGGGCGTCCGCGCGCCGCCATCCATGCCGGCATCGGCATGGTGCATCAGCATTTCTCTCTGGCGCCCAATCTGACCGTGCTGGAAAACGTCATGACCGGCACCGAGAAGCTGTGGTCCCTCCGCTCCGAAACCGGCCGGGCCAGAGCCAAGCTGACGGCACTCGCCGAACGCTTCGGCCTTGTCGTCGATCCCGATGCCCGTCTCGGCGATCTTTCGGTCGGTGAGCAGCAGCGCGTCGAGATCCTGAAGGCGCTCTACAACGACGCGCGCATCCTGATCCTCGACGAGCCGACGGCGGTCCTGACCAATCTCGAAGCCGAGACGCTGTTCGTCACGCTGAAGGAGATGGCGCGGCAGGGCCTGTCGCTGATCTTCATTTCGCACAAGCTCGATGAAGTGATGGCCGCCGCCGACAGGGTCGTCGTGCTGCGCGGCGGCAAGGTGGTGGCGGAGTGTCGGGCGGCCGAGACATCGAAGGCCGAGCTGGCCGAACTGATGGTCGGCCACAGGGTCGCCCGGCCTGTGCGCGACGCGCACGAGCGTGGCGCTCCGGTGCTGGAGGCGGCGGCCGTTTCTGTTCGTATCGACGGCGTCGATCGCTTGAAGGAGGTCAGCTTTCGACTGCATGCCGGCGAAGTCCTCGGCATCATCGGCGTGTCCGGCAACGGTCAGGCGGCGCTTGCCGGCCTTCTGTCCGGCACGCTCGCCCGCAGTTCGGGTGACATCCTGCTCTATGGAGAAGCGATTGGCGATCTTTCGGTGGCCGATACGGTAGCCTCGGGCATCGGACGCATTCCCGAAGATCGCACGCGCGAGGGGGCGATCGGCGAGATGGCGGTCTGGGAGAATGCGGTGCTGGAACGCATCGACGAACCGCGCTTCTCGCGGCACGGGCTCGTCGACCGCAGCGCTGCCGTCGCCTTTGCTGAGACCATCGTCAGTGATTTCGACGTACGCGGCGGCGGGCCCTACACCCGCACACGCCTTCTGTCGGGCGGCAACATGCAGAAGCTCATTCTCGGCAGAAACCTGGCCGAACGGCCGCGCATTCTGATTGCCGCCCAGCCGGCGCGGGGTCTCGACGAAGGCGCCGTCGCCGCCGTTCATGCCCGTATCCTCGATGCCAGAAAGGCCGGAACCGCCGTGCTTCTCATTTCCGAAGACCTAGATGAGGTGATCGGGCTCGCCGATCGCATCCAGGCCATCGTCGGCGGCCGCCTTTCGCCACCGGTCTCGGCCGGCGAGGTGGATGCGCGCGCGCTCGGCCTGATGATGGCCGGCGCCTGGAAGAAAGAGGCGGCCTGATGCGCTTCGAACGCCGCGAGCATCGCCCGCTCGCCTTGATCATCCTGACGCCGCTTCTCGCCATCGTAGCCGCCCTGGCCCTCTCCGGCCTGTTGATCGCCGCTGCCGGTGCTCCGGTTCTTGAAGCCTACTGGCGCATCCTTGTCGGAGCCTTCGGCTCCCGCCTGTCGGCCACCGAGACCCTGACGCGAGCGACGCCGCTGATGCTCACCGGTCTCGCCGCCGCCGTCGCCTTCCGGGCCCGCGTCTGGAACATCGGCGGTGAGGGGCAATTCTATCTGGGCGCTATCGCCGTGGCGGCGGTCGGATCCCAGTTTTTGGTCGGCGCGCCCGGTTATCTGTCGATCCCCCTGCTGCTGGTCGTCGGAGCCATTGCCGGTATGGTGCTCCTGATCGTCCCGTTATGGCTGCGACTGAGATTTTCCGTCGACGAGGTGGTGACGAGCCTGCTGCTCAACTTCGTCGCCGTGCTCCTGGTTTCCATGCTGATCGACGGGCCGCTCAAGGACCCCCTGGCCTTCGGCTGGCCGCAAAGTCAGTCGGTGCCCGACGTGGCAATGCTGCCCAAGCTGGTGGCCCGCTCGCGCCTGCACTGGGGCTTCGGCATCGCTGTCGCCCTCGCCTTTGTCGTCCACTTCGTACAGAGCCGCACGGTGTTCGGCCTGAAATCGCGCGCCGCCGGCCTCAGTCCCGAAGGCGCCGTCTTTGCCGGCGTGCCGCTCGCCAGAACGCTGTTCTTCGTTGCCTGCCTCTCAGGAGGTCTCGCCGGCCTCGCCGGGGCCGTCGAAGTCATGGGCGTCAAGGGCTACGTCACCACTGACCTGTCGCCCGGCTTCGGCTATTCGGGCATCGTCGTCGCCATGCTGGCTGGGCTCCATCCCCTAGGCGTCGTGCTGGCAGCGTTGTTCACGGCCACCATGTTCGTCGGTGCCGATGGCATGAGCCGGGCGTTGAAAATCCCGACCTACATTGCCGACGTCACCGTCGCACTGTCGTTGATCACCATGCTGGTGGCGGTGTTTTTCGCCCAGTACAGGATACGCCGATGAGCACCGTTCTCGATATCGTCGCCTCGGCCGGCCTCTGGGCGGCGGTGCTTCGGATCGCCACGCCATTGATCTTCGGCACGCTCGGGGCCTTGCTTTGCGAGCGGGCAGGCGTGCTCAACCTCGGCATCGAAGGCATCATGACTTTCGGCGCCATGATCGGCTGGCTCGCCGTCTACCACGGCGCCGATCTCTGGACGGGACTTCTGGTCGCCGCGATCGCCGGCGCCGCCTTCGGTCTGCTTCATGCGTCGCTCACCGTGACGCTTGGGCTTTCCCAGCACGTGTCGGGCCTGGGCGTCACGCTGTTCGCCTCGAGCTTCAGCTACTATCTCTTTCGCCTGATCGTGCCGCTCGCCGGTAGCCCTCCGACCATCGAGCCTTTCGCGCCCGTCAACGTGCCTGTCCTGGCCGAGATCCCTTTCGTCGGCCCCGTGCTGTCGACCCAGACGCCGCCGACCTATCTTGCCCTGCTGCTGTCGCTTGTTCTGGCCTATGTCGTCTTTCGAACGCCGCTTGGCCTTGCCATCCGCATGACCGGCGAAAACCCGCACGCCGCCGAGGCACAGGGTGTCAACCCCATGGCGGTGCGCTATGGCGCGGTCATCGCCGGATCGGCGCTGATGGCGGTGGGAGGAGCCTTCCTCACGCTGTCGGCCTTCAACAGTTTTTTCCCGACTATGGTGCAGGGGCGCGGCTGGATCTGCATCGCCCTCGTCGTCTTCGCCTCATGGCGGCCGGGACGGGCCTTGTTTGGTGCGCTGCTGTTCGCCTTCTTCGATGCGTTTCAGCTGCGTCTGCAGACTGCGGTCGATGGGGTACCTTACCAAGTGTTCCTGATGACGCCCTACATCCTGTCGATCGCTGCCCTGTGCGTCATGGCGCGGCGCGCGCGCGTTCCGCAGGCGCTGATGCAGCCCTACAGGCGCGGCGAGCGCTGATGGTCACGCATAGTGACGCAGGGAGATGGTGCGCTTGGGCAGCAGATAGGTCCAGGCCTGCGCGCCGAACAGGCTTGCGCGCCTCTTGCCCTTTCGGAACTGAGGGTAGCTTGCGAAGCTGTAGCTGGAGTTCAGGCGCCCTGTGCGCGACAGCCAGTCTTCGAAGTCGTTGAGGATGAGCCCGCGAGCCACATCCCGGTCACCCTTGGCCAACCCCAGTGCCACGGTCGCGATCTCTTCGAGACCATCCGAGGGCGCCTGAGAAATCTGGCTACGGATTAGACTGGCGTCGATTCTAGCGACGAGCTCTCGGGGAAAAATCATCGCTCTCTCCTTTCGCAGGGCCACCCTACAGCTGCGGAAATAGCACGTTTTCGGCCTATGACAACGTGGACATTCGACCGATTCTACCAAAGCGCTGCCTTCGGTAAGCGAATGGTTGCCGGCCTGGTCATAACTTCCCACGCCGAAAGTGCCTTCGGTCATCGGCGCGCGAGGAGAAGACGGGATCAGGCCAAAAACAAAAAGGGCGCGGCAATCGCCACGCCCGAAATCGGAAACGTCGTTCGAACGTTCAGAAGCTTCCGCTGTCCCGCAGGGAGTGCTCGACACGCAGGATGCGACGCGTAAGTGTCGCGGACAGGATCAGACCTGGAACGGCCATGACGCCGACGAAGATCAGGATCGGCGTCTCGCTAAGCCCGAGCATGCTGCCGACCGCCCAGGCAAAGGCGACGATGGCGCCCAGCATTTCGGAGACGATCAGCAGGGTCGCCCCGATCGCGGAAATGACGGCGTCGGTCTTGGTGTAGCGAACTTCGTGGGGCAGATCGTCGGTCTTGACCAGCATGGAATGGCGTCCTGGATGCAGCCGCTTCGGCGGCGCGTTCGTCGGCGCGCATCAAGAGCCAGTGGCGGCCTGCTGTCAAGTGCGGGTCGCTCCAAAGGCAACAAGACCGCCGATATGAAAACGGCCGGCGGGGAATACCCGCCGGCCGCCAACGTCTTTGCCGGAAGCGGACGTCACTCGTCCTTGGGCTCGGCCTTCTCTTCCTGCTTGATCTCCTGGCCGGTGGTCTGGTCGACGACCTTCATCGACAGGCGAACCTTGCCGCGCTCGTCGAAGCCCATCAGCTTGACCCACACCTTGTCGCCTTCCTTGACGACGTCCTTGACGTTCTGGACGCGCTGCGGAGCGAGCTGGGACACGTGGACGAGGCCGTCGCGGGTGCCGAAGAAGTTGACGAAGGCGCCGAAGTCGACGCACTTCACAACGGTGCCTTCGTAGATGGCGCCGATCTCCGGCTCAGCGGCGATACCCTTCACCCAGTTCATGGCGGCGGTGATCGCCTTGAGGTCGGACGAAGCGAACTTGACGGTGCCGTCGTCCTGGATGTCGATCTTGGCGCCGGTCTTCTCGACGATCTCGCGGATGACCTTGCCGCCCGAACCGATCACTTCGCGGATCTTGTCGGGGTTGATCTTCATCACTTCGATACGCGGGGCATGCTCGCCGATCGAGGAGCGGGCGCCGGTCAGCGCCTTGGACATCTCGCCGAGGATATGCTCGCGACCACCCTTGGCCTGGGCCAGGGCGACCTTCATGATCTCTTCGGTGATGCCGGTGATCTTGATGTCCATCTGCAGCGAGGTGATGCCCGCTGCCGTACCGGCCACCTTGAAGTCCATGTCGCCGAGATGGTCCTCGTCACCCAGGATGTCGGACAGCACCGCGAAGCGATCGCCTTCCTTGATGAGACCCATGGCGATGCCGGCGGTCGGCGCCTTCAGCGGCACGCCGGCGTCCATGAGGGCCAGCGAGGAACCGCAGACGGTGGCCATCGACGACGAACCGTTCGACTCGGTGATCTCCGACACCACGCGGATGGTGTAGGGGAACTCGTGATGAGCCGGCAGCTCCGGATGGATGGCGCGCCAGGCAAGCTTGCCGTGGCCGATCTCGCGGCGGCCGGGCGAGCCCATGCGGCCGGTTTCACCGACCGAGAAGGGCGGGAAGTTGTAGTGCAGCAGGAAGCGTTCCTTGCGGGTGCCTTCCAGCGTCTCGATATACTGCTCGTCTTCGCCGGTGCCGAGAGTGGCAACCACGAGGGCCTGCGTCTCGCCGCGGGTGAACAGCGCCGAGCCGTGGGCGCGCGGCAGCACGCCGACTTCGGCCACGATCGGGCGGACGGTCTTGGTGTCGCGGCCGTCGATGCGCAGGCCGGTGTCGAGCACGTTCCAGCGGACGATCTTCGCCTGCAGGTCGTGGAAGACGGTGGCGACCTTTTCTTTGTCGAACTTCGGCTCGGCGCCCTCGGGGAACAGCTCGGCCATCACCTTGGCGCGGGCGGCGTCAACGGCGACATAGCGCTCCTGCTTGGCGGTGATCTTGTAGGCAGCCCGCAGGTCGGCCTCGGCAATGGCGAGAACCGCCGCCTCGATCTCCGACACGTCGGGGGCGGCGAACTCGCGCGGCTCCTTGGCGGCGCGCTCGGCCAGACGGATGATGGCGTCGATCACCGGCTGGAAGCCACGATGACCGAACATCACGGCGCCGAGCATGGTGTCTTCGTCGAGCTCCTGGGCCTCGGACTCGACCATCAGCACGGCATCGCCGGTGCCGGCGACCACGAGGTCGAGCTTCGAATCGACCATCTTGTCGACCGGCGGATTGAGCACGTAGGCGCCTTCGATCAGACCGACGCGGGCAGCGCCGACCGGGCCCATGAAGGGCACACCGGAGATCGTAAGGGCAGCCGAAGCGGCGACCAGGGCGAGGATGTCGGGAGCGTTCACCATGTCATGGCTGAGCACGGTGACGATCACCTGGGTGTCGCACTTGTAGCCATCGGGGAACAGCGGGCGGATCGGGCGATCGATCAGGCGCGAGGTGAGCACTTCGTGCTCGGCCGGACGGCCTTCGCGCTTGAAATAGCCGCCGGGGATCTTGCCGGCCGCGAAGGCCTTCTCTTCGTAATTGACGGTCAGCGGGAAGAAGTCCTGGCCGGGCTTCGGCTGCTTGGCCGAGACCACGGTGGCGAGGACCGACGTTTCGCCGAGCGTCGCGAGCACCGCGCCATCGGCCTGGCGAGCAACACGGCCCGTCTCGAGGGTCAGCTTCTGGCCGGCCCAGTCGATCTCGACTTTCTGAATATCGAACATGCGTTTGTTCCGTTCTTGTCTGGTCCGGCGCGCGGCCCACGGGCAAGACGACGAGACGCTCCTCTCCAGGCGAGGCGAGCGTCTGGCAATCCTGCCCCAGGGTGCGGAACACGCCGGAGCGGCGCTCGCCCCGGCGGGGCGACGGCGCCTGTCGTTCTTGCCCGCTTCTGCGGGCGGACCCACGCCCTCGTCTCAGGGCGGGAAACCGGAGCCGCCTCGGAGGACCGAAGCGGCGAAGGGGAAGGGCGGCGGACCGCCCCTCCGGCAAACCGTCAGCGGCGCAGGCCGAGGCGGCTGATCAGCGCGGTATAACGCGAGACGTCCTTGCGCTTCAGGTAGTCCAGAAGCTGACGACGCTGGCTCACCAGCTTCAGAAGGCCGCGGCGGGAGTGGTTGTCCTTGGCGTGGCTCTTGAAGTGCTCGGTGAGGTTGGCGATGCGCTCGGAAAGGATCGCCACCTGGACTTCCGGCGAACCGGTGTCGCCCTCGAGGGTCGCGTATTCCTTGATGAGAGCGGCCTTGCGCTCGGCAGTGATCGACATCGGTGACTCCTTGTCGTTGGATAACAAAAATGGCCCGGCCGGGATGTCGTCCAGCCGGGTCGGCGCAACCTGTATGATCAGGTTGCGGTTTCTCTACAGGAAAATGGGTCCGAATGCCAGCGGCAATCCGGAGCCGGGACAGCAGCGGGCGTCAATCCGGCAGGATCAGGCGGACCGGTTTCAGCTCGCCATGCTCCACTTTGGCGATCGCCATCAGCCGGCCACGCTCGAACACGCCGACGGCGTCCTCTTCGACCGGCGCGTCACGGCCGCGCAGTAGAACCGGATTTCCATTCCTGAGCCGGACAGCCTGGTCGGAGGTCACGTCGAGCTGCGGCAGGTTGGCGAGAGCAGCCTCGATCGGCGTCAATAAAGACAGCGCGTCGCCGTCCGCCTCGAGCGCCGCCTGCAACGCATCGAGGCTGACCATGTCTTCTTCACCGAACGGTCCGACGGCGAGCCGCCGGAGTTCGATGACATGGCCGGCCGTACCGAGCCGTCGCCCCATGTCTCGGGCGATGGCGCGAACGTAGGTTCCCTTGCCGCACTCGGCCTCGAAGATGGCGGTATCCGCATCGGGGCAGTCGATCAGATCGAGTCGGTGAACAGTGACCGGTCTCGCTTCCAGCTCGACGGTTTCGCCGGCGCGGGCGAGGTCATAGGCGCGCTCGCCGTCGACCTTGATCGCCGAGAAAGCAGGGGGCGTCTGGAGAATCTCGCCCTCGAACTCGTTGAGCACGGCGTCGATGTCCTCGGCTGTCGGCCGATGATCGGACGCCCGCACCACCTCGCCCTCGGCGTCGTCGGTCGAGGTTTCCGCGCCCCAACGTACGGTGAAGCGGTAGAACTTGTCGCCGTCCATCACGTAGGGCACGGTCTTGGTCGCCTCGCCCAGGGCGATCGGCAGCATGCCGGACGCGAGCGGGTCGAGCGTGCCAGCATGTCCCGCCTTGGGCGTGCCGAAGATGCGCTTCATGGCGCCTACCGCCTGCGTCGACGTCATGCCATAGGGCTTGTCGAGCACCACCCAGCCGTGGACCGTGCCTTTTTTCTTGCGAGCCATACCTGATTCCTGCGTACGCCGGCCGGGGGTGGAACCCGAAGCGGCGGAAGAGACGGCGGACATTTCGTCCGGAAGGCGCCGCTCCTACACCGGAGGGCCTGTGAAGGCAAGGCCCGAAGATTGCGGCGGCGCGACGATCGTGAAATGGTGCCGGCGCCGTCAAAGACGAATCTTCAGGAGCCCAGATGTCGCTCGGCGTCTTCGCAGCCGTTCTGGCCGCAGCCTTGGTCCATGCTGGCTGGAACGTTCTCGTCAAGGGCGCCGCCGATAAGCTCGCCATGACGGTGTCCGTTGCACTCGGCGCCGCGATCGTCGCCGCCTCGATCCTTCCGTTTCTGCCGCTGCCGGCGCCGGACAGCTGGCCGTTTCTGGGCGCTTCGGTGCTTCTCCAAAGCGTCTACTACCTGCTGATCGCCCGGGCCTATCGCATCGCCGACATGAGTCTCGCCTACCCCCTGATGCGTGGTGCGGCTCCGCTTGTGGTGGCCCTGTCCGGCGCTCTGGTCTTCGGCGAAACCCTGAGGAGCGGGCAGTGGATGGCCATCGGGCTGATCTCCGCCGGTATCGGGGCACTCGCTCTCGGGGCGTTTCGCCAGCCATTGGGCGCTGCCGGAGGCATTACCGCGCTTTGCAACGCCATGATCATTGCTTCCTATACCCTGGTGGATGCGAGCGGCGTACGCCTTTCCGGCGCGCCGGTGGCCTACGCGTTGCTGCTGGCCGTGCTGACGGGTGTGGTCACCCTGGCCTTGGTTTTCGCCGGGCGCGCGCGGCCGCGACTCGACGGACGCACGTTGGGCCTGGGGCTTGTCGGCGGTGCGGCGACGACACTTTCCTACGGCGTCGCCCTTTGGGCGATGACGCGAGCGCCCGTTGCGCCGGTTGCCGCGCTGCGCGAGACGTCGATCGTCTTTGCACTTGTGCTGTCGCACTTGGTTTTCGGCGAAAAGGTTGGCGGGCGGCGCATCGCCGCCGCCCTGCTGGTGATGGCTGGCGTGGGTGCCCTCCGCCTCTTCTGATGTCAGCTTGCGCTGTCGCGGGCGGCGATCAACGCTGCTTCGTCCGCCTGCGCCTTCCGGAATGCGGGCCGGCTGGTCACCCGTTCGACATAGGCGGCCACTTCGGGCGTCTTCTCGAAGATGCCGAAGCTGGTGACCCAGAGGAGCGCCGAGCCCCACAGCACATCGGCCACCGAGAACTGCTCGCCGAGCCAGAAGGGCGACGCGCGCCTGACCTGCTCGTTGACGATGGCGACCACGGTCTCGTAGTCGGCATAGGGAGCGTTGTTGCGCGGCAGCGGCGGCCGCTTCATGGCGTGGTCCACCAGTGCCGGCTCGAAGCTGGAACCGTAGAACACCATCCAGCGCAGATAGGCACCGCGACGCGGGTCGTCGACGGTCGGCGCCATTCCCGCACCGGAGAACAGGTCGCCGAGATAGAGAGCGACGGCCGCCTGCTCCGTCACGACGACGCCCCTGTGGCTGATGGCCGGTACCTTGCCCATCGGATTCACGGCAAGATAGTCCGGCTTCAGCTGCTCGCCGGTCCGGATATCCAGGACATGAAGATCATAGGGCGCGCCGAGCTCTTCGAGAAGAACTCTGGTTCCAAAGGCTCGGCTTTGGGGTGCGTAATGAAACGTGATGCGGTCGTCGGTCATGAAGTTCCCTCCGTGCGGCCGCGCTGGCGGCGCGCCGGTGGAGCTTCGAACCTGTTGTCGTCAGGAACTGGCAGCTGCGCTCATGACAGAAACTGTCAGTCGTCCTTGCCTTGGTCGTCGTGGGGGCGATCGGCCTCGTCGAGGTCCCGCGCCACGTCGGGCGAGTGCAACAACGCATCGATGTGGGCGGTTTCGTCGAAGCGGTCGTCGTAACGGAAGACGAGTTCAGGCGCGAACTTGAGATTGATGCGGTGCGCCACCTGGCCGCGCAGCCAGCGGGCGTTGCGGGTCATCGCCTTTTCGGCCTTCTTCGGGTCGCCGCCGCCAAGCGGCGTGATGTAGACGGTCGCGTTGCGGAGGTCGGGACTGACGCGCACCTCCGGCACGGTGATCATCAAACGGACCACTTCGTCGTCCATCAGTTCGCCGCGCGCCAGTATCTCGGCGAGAGAGTGACGAACCAGTTCGCCGACGCGAAGCTGGCGTTGGGAGGGGGTACGGGCCTGCCCCTGGTTTTGTCCGTACTGGACCATGATATAGAACCTCGTTTGGACGCCTCTTCCCTCGGATGATATCCGATCTTTGGGGGAGGGCGTGGAATTCGGACCATAGAGAATAGATCCACGGCGGGCTGCTTCAACCCGGCTCGGCTATTCTTTGAGCATCGCTGCGAAAGCCGTCATGTCCGCGGCGCCGGCAAAGGCTGCGCGCGGCAGGATCACCGCCGGCTTCCCTTCGGCGAGAAGGAAGAGATGACTGCCATCCGTCTCGACGCGAAGGGCGGAAACCGAGGAGATGTCGATCGCAACGCCGCCGATCGTGCCTTCGAGGCGATCATCGGCAAAGTCGATCTCTCCCTTGCCGACGGGATGGTTCCGCGCCGCCCGTTGCCGCTCGGCCTTGAGGACGAAGCGCGATAACTGCCAGGCTGCAAGCCCTGCGACACCGAAGGCGGCGAACCACAGCGGCCACTCGGCATTTCGCGTCAGCCAGGAGACCGCGACCAGGGGCGGCAGGGCGAAAGCGTATCCGAGAAGCGAACGCCAGCCACGATCCGCCGGTTTCAGAACCGCTTCCAGTGCCAACGCGTCAGCCTCCGTCGTCGTGAAGACGAAGCGGCGCGATGTCGGTGCAGCAAAAGAGGATTCGGCGGCGTCAGTCATGGCTTACCGTCGAGAAAGCCTACCCGGCGCCCCTGAGGACGCCGGGCAGTCATTACAGCGTGCGGGCAATCTCTTCGACGCGGAAGCACTCGATGACGTCGCCGGCCCGCATATCCTGATAGGCCTCGAAGTTCATGCCGCATTCCTGACCGGCGTGGACTTCCTTGACGTCGTCCTTGAAGCGCTTGAGCGTTCCGAGCTTGCCCTCGTGGATAACCACGTTGTCGCGGATGAGGCGCACCGAGGCGCCGCGCTCCACCATGCCCTCGGTGACGCGGCAACCTGCCACCTTGCCGATCTTGGAGATGTTGAACACCTCCAGGATCTCGGCGTTGCCGAGGAAGGTTTCGCGCCGCTCGGGGGTGAGCATGCCGCTCATCGCCGCCTTCACGTCGTCGACGAGGTTGTAGATGATGTTGTAGTAGCGGATCTCGATGCCGTCGCGGTCGGCCGCATCGCGCGCCTGCTTGTTGGCGCGGACGTTGAAGCCGATGATCGCCGCGTCGGAGGCCGAGGCCAGCGTGACGTCGGACTCGGTGACGCCACCGACGCCGCCGTGGATGACGCGAGCCGCCACTTCCTCGTTGCCGAGCTTTTCGAGCGAGGCGACGATGGCCTCGAGAGAGCCCTGCACGTCGGTCTTGACGACCAGCGGGAACTCCTTCTTTCCGGCCGTCTGCAGCTTGGTCATCATCTGCTCGAGCGAACCGCGCGAGCCGGAGGCCCGCTTGGCAACGTTCTCGCGCTTCTGACGGACGCGGTATTCGGTGATCTCGCGAGCGCGGGCCTCGTTCTCGACCACGGCGACGCGGTCGCCGGCGTCGGGCGTGCCCTGGAAGCCCAGAACCTCGACCGGCATGGCGGGGCCGGCGGCATTGACGTTGGCACCCCGGTCGTCGAGCAGTGCGCGGACGCGGCCCCATTCGGAGCCCGCCACCACGATGTCGCCCACCTTGAGCGTACCGCGATCGACCAGCACGGTTGCCACCGGACCACGGCCCTTGTCGAGCTTGGCTTCGATGACGATGCCTTCGGCGGCACGATCGGGATTGGCCCGGAGTTCCAGCACTTCCGACTGCAGCAGGATGATCTCCAGCAGCTTGTCGAGGTTGGTCTTGGCTTTGGCGGACACTTCCACTTCGAGCGTGTCGCCGCCCATCGATTCGACCTGAATCTCATGGCGCAGCAGTTCGGTGCGCACACGCTCAGGGTTGGCGTCGGGCTTGTCGATCTTGTTGATGGCGACGATGATCGGCACACCGGCTGCCTTGGCATGGCTGATGGCTTCGATCGTCTGCGGCATGACGCCGTCGTCGGCCGCCACCACCAGAATGACGATGTCGGTCACCTTGGCGCCGCGGGCACGCATCGCCGAGAAGGCGGCATGGCCCGGGGTGTCGATGAAGGTGATCTTCTGGCCCTTCTGCTCGACCTGATAGGCGCCGATATGCTGGGTAATGCCACCGGCCTCGCCGGCCACCACGTTGGCGTGGCGCAGAGCATCGAGCAGCGAAGTCTTGCCGTGGTCGACGTGGCCCATGATGGTGACCACCGGCGGACGCGGCTGGGTGTTCGCGGCGTCGTCGGGTACGTCGAACAGGCCTTCCTCGACGTCGGCCTCGGAAACGCGCTTCACCGTATGCCCCATCTCGGTGGCGATGAGCTCGGCGGTATCGGCGTCGATCACGTCGTTGATCTTCAGCATCTGTCCCTGCTTCATCAGCAGGCGGATGACATCGACGGCGCGCTCGGCCATGCGGTTGGCCAGTTCCTGGATGGTGATCGCCTCAGGCAGCACCACTTCGCGCAACACCTTCTCGCGCGGACCGGACTGCTGGCCCCGACGTTCCTTCTCGCGCCTGCGCTTCAACGCGGCGAGCGAACGGGAGCGCTCGCCCTCGTCGCCTGAGAGGGCGGCGGAAATGGTCAGGCGACCCTTGCGACGATCGTCCTCGCCGGCCTTCTTGACCGGCGCCGGCACCGGCACGCGCGCCTTCTTGGCCGCGAGCACCTTGCCGCGCGGGCTTTCTTCTTCGTCGTCGCCGGCGATCTTGCCGCGCGGGGCCGCCTCGGCGGCAGGACGCGGCGCGCCAGCGGGAACCGGCTTCTTTTCGGCAACGGGAGTTTTCGCTGCGACGGCCGGCTCGGTGGGCTTCGGCGGTGCGACGTCGGCCGGCGCCGCCTTGGCGCGGGCCTCTTCCTCGGCCTTGAGGCGAGCTTCCTCGACGGCGCGGACGGCGGCCTCTTCGGCCTCGCGCTTGGCGCGCTCCTCTTCCTCGATCTTGCGGCGAGCCTCTTCCTCGGCGCGGCGCTTCGCCTCTTCCTCGGCGCGCTTGCGGGCTTCGGCCTCGCGAGCGATGGCTTCGGCGAGCGCGGCCTGGCGGGCCTCGATCTCATCCTGGCTGAGCGTGCGCAGCACCATGCCGCCGGGTGCCGGCCGGCGCTGTTCGCGCGGCGCGGTGGGAGCGGCGTCGCGGCGCGGCTTCAGGCTCTCGGAGATCGACTTCTGAAGCTGCGCGGTCTGCGTCGCCGGCGCGCCTTCGAGCGGCCCGCCTTCGCCGTGCTTGCGCGACTTCTTGGTCTCCACCACGACGGCCTTCGTCCGGCCATGGCTGAAGCTCTGCTTGACCGTTCCCTGCTCAACGGTGCGCCGGGAAAGTGTCAGCGTCTTCTTGGGCGCCATGGACGTGCTCTTGTCGTCGGTGTTCTTCGTATCGCTCATGCCGTGCTCTATCCTCGCGGGCCGCCGCGGCGCCTTTCAAAGGCGGCGCAATGGCCAATCGTATTGGCGAACCTCAGGAAAGGTTCGCTGTCCAGTCCGTGTCCGGCGCTTCGCCCCTGTAACGGGCTAGCGCTGCAGCGCATTTCAGGAAGCTGGTGCTCGCCCCACCGGCGAGCAGAGCAGCATGTATCACATTTGCGCCGCCCAATGCCAAATCCATTTCGCTCGAGGCGAAGATTCCGGCGATAACCTTTGGGCCGGAAAGCGGCGGTTGTTGCCATAATGCCGCATTTCCGGGCGTTTCACTCGCATCTTCATCGGCGCCGGCAGCGCGGAAGCGCCGCCGTATCGCCTGTCCGATCTTGCGGCGGCCGTCGTCGGCCGCCTCGCGGGCGTGCACCACGGCGACGGTACCACCCTTGCCGACCGCATCGGTTACCTGACCGAAGCCAGTGACCACGAGGCCAGCCTTGCGTGCCATGGACAGCGCCGACAGCGCCGCCCTGAGAAGCAGTGTCTCGACCAGCTCCGGAAGTTCGTCGTCGGTCTTGGCCTCTTCCTTGAGACCACGCGAAAACGCCCTCTTGCGCACCGCTTCGGCAACCACGTCGCGGCGGCAGGTCACCCAGACGCCACGACCCGGCAGGTTGCCGCGCACATCCGGCACCACCACGCCGCCCGGCCCGCAGACGAAACGGACAAGGCCCTCGGGCGGCTGCGCGACGCGTGTCACGATGCAACTGCGTTCCGCCGTCTCTGACCTCGGTGCCATCGTCCTCTTTCCGTTTGGGAGGTCGCCGGAAGCGACCTCCGTCGTTGATTTCATTGCGCCTCTTCGGCGACCTCTTCCTCGACGACGGCCTCTTCCTCGGCCGGCGGCTCGATCCAGCCGGCGGCAACGCGCGCCGCCATGACGATCGCCTCTGCATCGGTGCGGCTGATGTCGAGATCGGAAAGGCTGCCCTTGTTGCGGATGGTCTCGCCGTTCTTGCGCTCGGTCCAGCCGACGAGATCGTCGGTGGCGCAGCCTGCGAGATCTTCCACCGTCTTCACGCCGTCCTTGCCGAGGGCCACCATCATGGCCGTGGTGACGCCGGGCACGTCGCGCAGGGCATCGTCGACGCCGAGCTTGATCCGCTCCTCGTCGAGTTCCCGCTCCTTGGCATCGAGATAGTCCTGGGCGCGCGCCTGGATTTCCTCGGCGGTCTCCTCGTCGAAGCCCTCGATGCCTGCGATCTCGTCGCGCTCGACAAGCGTGAGCTCCTCGACCGTCGAGAAGCCTTCGGTGGCCAGCAACTGGCCGACCACTTCGTCGACGTTGAGCGCGTTCATGAACAGCTCTGTGCGCTCGTTGAATTCCTTCTGTCGCCGCTCGCTCTCTTCCTGCTCGGTCAGGATGTCGATCGCCCAGCCGGTCAGCTGGCTGGCGAGACGCACATTCTGGCCGCGGCGGCCGATGGCCAGCGACAACTGGTCGTCAGGCACCACCACCTCGATGCGCTCGGCATCCTCGTCGAGCACCACCTTGGCGACTTCTGCCGGCTGCAGCGCGTTGACGATGAAGGTGGCTGGATCGGGCGACCAGGGAATGATGTCGATCTTCTCGCCCTGCAACTCCTGCACGACGGCCTGAACGCGGCTGCCGCGCATGCCGACGCAGGCGCCGACCGGGTCGATCGACGAGTCCTTGGAGATGACGGCGATCTTGGCGCGCGAGCCCGGATCGCGAGCCACCGACTTCACTTCGATGATGCCGTCGTAGATCTCCGGCACTTCGGACGCGAACAGCTTGGCCATGAACAGCGGATGGGTGCGCGACAGGAACACCTGCGGCCCGCGCTGCTCGCGGCGAACGTCGTGAATGATGGCGCGGATGCGGTCGCCGTAGCGGAAGCTCTCGCGCGGGATCAGTTCGTCGCGGCGGCAGATCGCCTCGCCACGGCCGAGATCGACGATGACGTTGCCATACTCGACGCGCTTGACGACGCCGTTGACCACTTCGCCGGTCCGATCCTTGAACTCGTCGAACTGGCGGTCGCGCTCGGCTTCGCGCACTTTCTGCACGATCACCTGCTTGGCCGACTGGGCGGCGATGCGGCCGAAGTCGATCGGCGGCAGCGGCTCGGAGATGAAGTCACCGACCAGCGCGGCCGGGTTGCGGCGCTGCGCCTCGACGAGATCGACCTCGGTCGAGAAGTTCTCGACGTTCTCGACCACCTGCAGGAGGCGCTGCAGCTTGATTTCGCCGGTACGCGGGTTGATCTCGGCGCGAACGTCGGTCTCGGAACCGTAGCGAGAGCGGGCTGCCTTCTGGATGGCGTCTTCCATCGCCGCGATGACGATCTGTCGGTCGATCGACTTCTCGCGAGCCACCGCATCGGCGATCTGCAAGAGTTCCAAACGGTTCGCACTGACGGCCATTGTCTTCGTCTCCTGCCCTCGATGGGGTTCCTAATCCGTCCTTCGGGGGATGTCCCCGGTTTTTCCTTCGGGCGGCCCGGCCGCCCGTTAAGCTCAGCTCTTGCCCGCTTTGAGCGCCTCGCGGATCAGCGCTTCATTCAGCACGAGCCGTGCTTCCGACACGGTGTCGAGCGGGAATTCTATGTCCTTGGTACCGTCTTCGAGCGCCTGAAGGAGGCGCATGCCGCCCTTGTCGTCCTTGACGCCGGTGAGCCAACCGCGAAACCGCTTGCGTCCGAGCAAGGGGACGGCGAGCTCCAGCTTGGTCTCGAAGCCCGCCCAGCGAACGAAATCCGAGCGCCGCACCAGAATGCGATCCATGCCCGGAGACGACATCTCGAGGCTGTAGGCCTTGCCGATCGGATCGTCGACATCGAGCAGCGGCGAAATGACGTTGCTCGCCGCTTCGCAGTCCTCGACGCTCATGGTGCCGTCGGCCTTCTCGGCGAAGATCTGCAGCGTCACGCCGTTGAGACCGGACATGCGCACGCGGACGAGGCGATAGCCGAGGTCGATCAACGCTGGCTCGATGATGGCGGCAACCCGCGCCTCGACGCCGGTCTCGGTCACGAGACGCGGTTCGTCGAGCGTCGTTTCGACACTCTGACCGCTGAGTGGCGGAAGGGGCGGCTGGTCCTCGGACGTCATCGGTCGCGGTATCCTTCGCGGCGCCTCCGTAACGGGCAATAAAAAAGAGCGGGACCTCTCGGACCCACTCCCAACCCGCTTTGTAAAGCGCATCAGAACTGATGCACCCCATATAGGCCGCTTTTGCGCGGAAATCAATGGCCGCTGCCGATGGGCCCAAAACTCAAGTCGAGCGCGCCAGACGTCGAAAGGTGAGATAGGCCGAGCTGCGCCCTTCGCGCCGGGCCTTGGCCTCATAGCGCGTCCCTGGCCAGCCTTCCCAAGGCAAGCGCCAATCATCGGGCGCCTCGGCGGTCCAGACGAAGTCGGGATTGGCCCGCACGTGATGCAAGGTCCAGTCGACATAGGTGTCGATGTCCGACGCGAACCAGAACTCGCCGCCATCCTTCAGCACGCGTGCGAAGCGGGCGACGGTATCCGGCCCGACGAAGCGCCGCTTCCAGTGGCGCTTTTTCGGCCAGGGGTCTGGGTAGAGCAGAAGCACGCGATCGAGCGACGCTTCGGGCAGCCAGTCGAGCACCCTGACGCCATCCTCGCCGCTGAGGCGGATGTTGGCGATCTCCTCGGCGGCAATGCGTCCCAGCGCCTTGGTCATGCCATTGATGAATGGCTCGACGCCGAGGAAGCCGACGTCGGGACGTTCAAGGGCGCGATGAACAAGGTGCTCGCCACCGCCGAAGCCGATCTCCAGGCGGATCTCGCTCGGCGTTTCGGGGAAGAGTTCCGCGAGGTTTTGGGGAGCGGGCGTCGCGAGGTCCAGCGAAAGCCTGGGCAGGTCCGCCTCGAGGCGCTCGGCCTGTCCCTTCCTCAGCGTCTTGCCCTTGCGGCGGCCGAAGAAGGCGCTCTCGCGCGGATCGCCGGGCCGGTGCTCCGGTCTGTGGTCGTCGTCGCTCATCGATGCCCGTTGCATGCAAAACTCGGGCAGCCTGACCGCCCGGCAATGAAAAAGCCCCGGCAGCCGAGCTGCCGGGGCGGTGTCTAGCTTATTTCTCCGCCTCAGGCGAGGGCCGACTTCAGGGCATCGACGAGGTCGAGTGCCTCCCAGGAGAAGCCGCCGTCTGCCTCGGCCGCCCGGCCGAAGTGACCATAGGCGGAGGTCCGGGCATAGATCGGCTTGTTGAGGCCGAGCCGCTCGCGAATGCCGCGTGGCGAAAGGCGGACGAAGTCCCGATCGCCCAGCACCTTCTCGATCCGGGCCGGATCGACGTTGCCGGTGTCGTGCAGGTCGACGTAGATGGACAGCGGATCGCTGACGCCGATGGCGTAGCTGAGCTGGATCGTGGCGCGATCGGCGAGGCCGGCGGCCACGATGTTCTTGGCAAGCCAACGGGCGGCATAGGCGGCCGAGCGGTCGACCTTGGTCGGATCCTTGCCGGAGAATGCGCCGCCGCCATGCGGCGCCGCGCCACCATAGGTGTCGACGATGATCTTGCGGCCGGTGAGGCCGGCATCGCCGTCCGGGCCGCCGATCACGAACTTGCCGGTCGGATTGACGTGCCAGGTGGTGCGTTCATCGATCCAACCCGCCGGCAGCGCGGCGATGATATAAGGCTCGACGATGCGGCGCACGTCGGCCGACGAAAGGCCGTCGGCATGCTGGGTGGAGAGCACGATCTGCGGTGCCCGCACCGCCTTGCCGCCCTCGTAGGCGACGGTCACCTGGCTCTTGGCGTCGGGCCCGAGCAGCGGTTCCTTGCCGGATTTGCGGACGGCGGCAAGATCGCGCAGGATCTTGTGGGCGTAGTAGATCGGCGCCGGCATCAGCTCGGGCGTCTCGCGACAGGCATACCCGAACATGATGCCCTGGTCGCCGGCGCCTTCGTCCTTGTGCGCAGCGGCGTCGACGCCCTGGGCGATGTCGGACGACTGCTCGTGCAGCAGGATCTCGATCTCGGCGTTCTGCCAGTGGAAGCCATCCTGCTCGTAGCCGATGTCGCGGATCGCCTCACGCGTCAGATGCTCGATCAGTGCGTTGTCGACGGACTTGGGGCCTCGCGTTTCGCCGGCGATGACCACGCGGTTGGTTGTGGCCAGCGTCTCGGCCGCCACGCGCGCCTGAGGCTCGGCGGCGAGAAAGGCGTCGACGATGGTGTCGGAGATGCGGTCGCAGACTTTGTCGGGATGGCCTTCCGAGACGGACTCGGAAGTGAAGAGGTAATTCTGGCGGGACATAGGGTTGACCCCTCAAAGAAGACGTCGACGCGGTCGACGGAAGGCTGGTCTGTCGCGGGATTGATCCAGCGCGGCGCATCCTTTTCGCAAGCCGCCGGGAAAAGCGCAAGCGCCAGCCGTTTGCTTGCGCGCGTTTGCATCGCACCGTGCGTTCCGTGCCACGGCGACTGGGAAAATATTCTCCTCCAAGGGCAGTGTCAGCAACCCCGTTTCCCGCCGAACGGGTTACCAGAAATGCAAAACGGGTTGCCTCGACCCGACGCCGAGGCAACCCGTCATGGCTTAAAATGCGACTGCTCAGGCCTCGCCATCCTCGGAGGCCAGAGTCTGCACGAGATCGACGATGCGCCGACGGACGCGGGCGTCCTTGATGCGCACGAACGACTTGTTGAGCGACAGGCCTTCGGTCGACGACAGGAAGTCGACGACATACGAGTGGCTGGGGGTCTCGGCAAAACCGGCAGCCTCTTCCGGCGTGCCAGGCGCATCCTCGAAGAAGAAGGACACCGGCACCTTGAGGACGGTGGCGATATGCTGCAGGCGGCTGGCGCCGACGCGGTTGGTGCCCTTCTCGTATTTCTGGATCTGCTGGAACGTGATGCCGAGCGCTTCGCCCAGCTTTTCCTGGCTCATTCCGAGCATCATGCGGCGAAGCCTCACGCGGCTGCCGACATGTATGTCAATGGGATTGGGGGACTTCTTGCTGGCCATTTTGGTCTCGTCTGCGGATTGATCCGCGGTTATCGATGAGGCTCGCAAGGCGCGGTCTTTGTTTTTTTGTCTTGCGGCCCATTTCTTGGCAAACGAACCACAAAGGGATCGTTGCGCGCTGAGATTGTTGTCTCTGAACGAGAAGTTGTCAACTCCCGGATCTACGTTTTCCATTTCCGAGAACTGACAGCAAGATGAAAAAGACGCTAAAGATCAAGAGAAAAGGTGACCCTGCTCGTTGAGAGAAAGACTTGGGCCGGTCGGATGGCACGAAACCGTCCAGCACGCCCTCCTCGCCGAGAGGTAGACTTGCAACCGTCCTGCCATAGGCATCGATGATTGCAGATATGCCGGTATTGGCTGCGCGAACCATCGGTATGCCTTCTTCGATCGAGCGCATACGGGCAGCATCTAAGTGTTGGTAGGGACCAACACTGTGACCGAACCAGCCATCGTTGGTGATGTTCACGAAATAGTCGGGGCGGTCGCCTTCCGGTAGAACCTCGCCCGGGAAGATCGCTTCATAGCAGATCAGCACCGAGAAGGACGGATGGCCGGCAAGCGAGATGCGCGTGCGGCGAGGTCCGGGCGAGAAGCCGCCGATGCCGCGGAAGAGTTCGCCGACGCCCAGCCGGCTCACCAAGGATCCAAAGGGCATGTATTCGCCGAAGGGGACAAGGTGCACCTTGTCGTAGGCGGCGCGGATGGCGCCGGTGTCGTCTATGGCGAACAGCGAGTTGTAGTAGCGACGTCCGCCTTCGGCCAGATCGTCGATGGGTTCGACGCGCGGAGCTCCGGTCAGAAGGATCGTTCCCGGCGACAGCAGGTCGGCGATGCGGGCGAGCGCTTGCGGGTCCTCGGTCAGGAAAAAGGGCAGCGCTGTTTCCGGCCAGACGATTTCCGAGAACGACATGGCGCCCAGCGTCTCGGGATCGGTTCGCCGATCCGAGAGCGTCGCCAGCTTGTCGAGTGCCTCCTGCCTTTTTTCCGGCGACCATTTGACGGCCTGATCGATGTTCGGCTGGACGATGCGGATGCGAGCATCGGCGATCGCCGCTTCGCCCACCGGCGCGGCGCCCGAAAGCCTGTAGATACCCCAACCGATATCGGCCGCCGCAAGCGCCAGGACCAGCGTCAACGTCAATCGCCGCAACCAGGGGCGGCTTCCCCGATCGTCGGCAAACAATGCCGGAGCAGCGAACACGGCTATTCCGGCCAACGTCAGCCCATAGACGCCGACCACGCTCGCTGCCTGCGCGGTCACGTCTGTGAAGGCGACCGCCTGTCCGAAAAGGTTCCAAGGGAAGCCGGTTAGCACGTGGCCACGCAACCATTCGGAGGCACCGAGCCCGAAGGCGAGCGCGAAGATGCGTGTCGGACCGTCGCTCCACAGGAGACGGGCCACGAAGGTACCCAGGGCGGTGAACAGGGCGAGGCCCGCCGCGAGCCCGACGACGGCGAACGGCATCAGCGGCACGAGAGCCGATCGTCCTTCGGCGAAGAAGGCGATGCCCACCCAGTGGAGGCCGGCAAGGAAGTAGCCGAAGCCGAACCACCAGCCGGTGATCGCCGCCGGCCTCAGGCGGCGAACGCCGCGCGGTCCCGCCACGACGGCGCCATCGATCAGGATCACCAGAGCCGGCAACGTCAGGAACAGGATTGGGGCGGCATGCACGGGAGCCAGGGCAAGCGCCGAAAGCGCGCCGGCGGCGAGGGCTGCGAAGCGCCGCGGCCATCCCCAGAGAAGAAGGAGACGATGGGCAAAGGTTTCAAACATCTCGCCTCTTCCCGTACCGGCGAATCGGTCGTTCCGTCCGAAGCAATAGCCGGTCGTCGTCGGGGAGGGAATGGCCGGAAGCCGCGTTGGCGGCCTCCGGCACCCGTTCGGTGTGCGATCAGGCTCGGCGACCGTCGCGGCTACCGGAAACGCAGCCCGTCAGGCGGCGCCCATCTCGGAAGGTTCGGTCGCTTCGGCCGGCTCGGTAGGCCGCGCGACGAGGCGCACCGTCTTGATGCGGCGCGGATCGGCGTCGAGGACCTCGACTTCCCAGCCCGGCAGATCGTCGGAGGCGATCACTTCGCCACGCACCGGAATTCGGCCGAGGGCGGCAAACAGCAGGCCGCCGAGCGTGTCGACGTCCTCGTCGTAGTCGGCGAATGAGAAGCTCGGCCCGATCTCCGCCCTGACATCGTCGAGATCGGCGCGGGCATCGGCAAGATAGACGCCGTCCTGCACCGTCTTGACCAGCGGTCCGTCCTCGTCGTCATGTTCGTCGTCGATCTCGCCGACGATGGTTTCGACCACGTCTTCGATGGAAACGATGCCGTCGGTGCCGCCATATTCGTCGATGACCAGCGCCATCTGGATATGGGTCGCCTGCATCTTCTGCAGGAGGTCGGTGGCGGGCATGGACGGTGGCACGAACAGCACGGCGCGCACCAGCTTCGCCGCCTCGAGCGTGATGTCGAGGTCGACCTTGCCGACATCGAGCCGGACATCGTCCTCTTCGGCGGTGGCGTCGATCCGCGCCTTTCCGGTGATGTGGGTGATGAGGTCCTTGATGTGGACCATGCCGATGGCGTCGTCGAGCGTCTCCCGGTAGACGGGCATGCGCGAATGGCCGGACGCCTCGAACAACCCGAGCAACTCGGCCAGTGTCGTATCGGCGTCGACGGCGGCGATGTCGGCCCGCGGGACCATCACGTCGGCGACGCGCGTTTCCCGGAGGCGAAGAATATTTCGGATCAGCGTCCGCTCCTCGGGCGAGAAGGCGGCATCGAGCGCGTCCTCCTGGCTGAGTGCCTCTTCGAGATTCTGTCGGAGCGTCGCCGAGGTCTTGAAGCCGAAAGCCTCGCGCAATCGCGCCAGCCAGCTCGATCCTGAACCTGTCCCACCCTCGGCCGAAACGCCCGCCTGGGCCGCCGCGGCCATACTCTGACTGCCCGTACTATGACTGTCGCTGTCGCTCATCGTCCTTCTTCCGCGCCGCCCGCAGACCCTCCCGGCCGCTGGCGGACGCCCCGATAATGCCGTCCCTCAGTGGCCGGCGCCGCCCATCGGCGCGTCGGCATAGGGGTTGGCGATACCAAGCCGGGCGAGGATGGCCGTTTCCAGGCTCTCCATCTCCTCGGCTTCGTCGTCGTTCATGTGATCATAACCGACGAGATGCAGGAATCCATGCACGATCATGTGCAGGAAATGGTCCCGAAAGGAAATGTCTTCTTCGAGCGCTTCGCGCGCCACCGTTTCATGGGCCACCGCGATATCGCCGAGAAGAGGCCCGTAGGCATCCGCCTCCGGATCGTCCTGGGGAAAGGACAACACGTTGGTCGGCTTGTCGAGGCCACGGTGATCGCGATTGAGCACCTGGATCGCAGCATCGTCGGCAAGCAGAAGCGACAGTTCCGCGTCGTCGGCGATCTCGGCATCGGCCGCCGCCGCCGCCATGGCGACGGCCGCTTCGATATCGGCACGCCAGTCCTCGGCCTCACCCCACAGCGGGCTGTCGGCAAGGATGTCGACGGCGATCACGCTCATGCCTTCTCTCCGCGGGCGGCCAGCCGCTGCCGGCTGTCGTCGTCATAGGCCTTGACGATCTGCGCGACCAGTTCGTGGCGCACCACGTCCTCGTGGGTGAACCGCACCTGGACGATGCCGGGCGTCTCGGTGAGGATGCGGCTGGCTTCGACCAGGCCGGACACCTGTCCCGCCGGCAGGTCGACCTGGCTGGGGTCGCCGGTGACGATCATCTTCGAGCCATCGCCGAGGCGGGTGAGGAACATCTTCATCTGCATCGAGGTGGTGTTCTGCGCCTCGTCGAGGATGACGGCGGCATTGGCCAGCGTACGGCCGCGCATGAAGGCCAGCGGCGCAATCTCGATGGCGCCGGAGGTGAGCGCCCGCTCAACCCGCTCGGGAGGCATCATGTCGTAAAGCGCATCGTAAAGCGGGCGAAGATAGGGGTCGATCTTCTCGCGCATGTCGCCGGGTAGAAAGCCAAGCCGCTCGCCGGCTTCGACGGCCGGGCGCGACAGCACGAGGCGCGCCACCTCCCCGCGTTCGAGCAAGGCCGCAGCATAGGCCACGGCAAGGTAGGTCTTGCCGGTACCGGCAGGACCGAGCCCGAACACCAGCGTCGAGCGCTCCATTGCGCGGATATAGGCATCCTGCGCCGGGTTGCGGGCGACGACGGTCTTGCGCCGGGTCGAAATGGCCGCGAGCTGCAGGCGCGATCCGGCGTCCATGGTCGGCAGCGGCAACTGATCGCCCACGGCCAATGCCATGCGGATCGCCCCCTCGACGTCGGCCGATGTGATGGCTTGGCCGGCCTGAAGACGGCCGTAGAGCGCCTCCAGCACGTCACGGGCGCGGCTGGCCGCCTCGTGCGATCCTCGGATCGTCACCTGATTGCCGCGCGCCGTCGCATCGACGCCGAGCTTCTGCTCGATCAAGGCCAGATGCTGGTCGAACTGACCGTAGAGTGGGCCGATCAACCGGTTATCCTCGAAGACCAGCACCAGATGGGTGAGGTCGGACGCATAGGTCATGGCGTTCCCCGGATAGGTCGCGGCAGTCGCGACGGCATGGTCGGTGCGTGTCCCGACGGCCTCATGCCGACCGTCGGGCCGATGCTGGCTCGCCCTCGAGCCGGCCGATCAGGCTGTGCCCGCCAGTTGACTCGATGGTCACGTCGGCAATCTCGCCAATGAGTGACGACGGTGCCATGACGGCCACCGGCTGAAGATACGGCGATCGTCCGACGATCTGGCCGGGAAGGCGTCCGGTCTTGTCGAACAGTACCGGCAGCGTACGCCCGACGAGACGTTCGGCAAAAAGCCTTTGCTGGTCTTCGAGCAGCGCCTGCAATCGGTGCAACCGCTCGGTCTTCACGGCTTCCGGAACCTGATCGTCGAGCGCCGCCGCCGGTGTGCCGGGGCGCGGCGAGTACTTGAAGGAGAAGCAGGCGGCGTAGTCGACGGTGCGGACGATATCCATGGTCGCGGCGAAATCGTCCTCGGTCTCGCCGGGGAAGCCGACGATGAAGTCGCCGGAGATCGCCATGTCCGGCCGCGCCATCCGGATGCGCTCGATGAGCGCGATGTATTCGGCGGCGGTGTGGCGTCGGTTCATCGCCGCGAGGATGCGGTCCGAGCCCGATTGCACCGGCAGATGCAGATAGGGCATCAGCTTGGCATTGTCGCCGTGCGCGGCGATCAGCGCGTCGTCGAGGTCGCGCGGGTGGCTGGTCGTGTAGCGAATGCGGGCAAGGCGCGGCAGCTCGGAGAGACGGGCGAGCAGGCCGGCAAGCCCCACCGTCCGGCCGTCGCCGTCGACGCCGTGATAGGCATTGACGTTCTGGCCGAGGAGCGTGATCTCACGCACGCCGGCTGCCACCAGGGTTTTTGCCTCCTCGACGATCTTCTCGACCGGACGCGAGGCTTCCGAGCCGCGCGTGTAGGGCACGACACAGAAGGTGCAGAACTTGTCGCAGCCTTCCTGCACGGTCAGGAAGGCCGTCACCCCGCGCGAGCGAACCGCCGTCTCGGACGGTGCGGCGAGGTGGTCGAACTTGTCCTCGGACGGAAACTCGGTCTCCACCACTTTCGGACGGGCCGGCGCCTTGCCTTCGGTGGCAGCCGGCCGCTCGCCGGCACGGACCCGTTCGATCAGTTCGGGCAGGCGATGATAGGTCTGTGGGCCGAACACCATGTCGACCACCGGTGCGCGGGCGATGATTTCCTCGCCTTCCGCCTGGGCGACGCAGCCGGCAACCGCAACCAGCGTTTCCCGCCCCTCGACAGCCCGCTCGGCCTTCAGGACGCGCAGGCGCCCAAGCTCGGAGTAGACCTTCTCGGCGGCTTTCTCGCGGATGTGGCAAGTGTTCAGGATGACGAGGTCGGCATTCTCGGGACTGTCGGCGGTGACATATCCGAGCGGCGCCAGCGTGTCCGACATGCGGTCGCTGTCGTAGACGTTCATCTGGCAGCCGTAGGTCTTGATGAAGACAGACTTCTTATCCGTCACCGTTGCCCGCTTTCCCTCGTGGGGGACGACCGATCGGAGCCGTCCCGTCAAAGATAACGGCATCTAGTGCATTTTGGGGAGCGGCGAAAGGCGGTTTTCCAACAAAATCGCGCGCAAGTTGGCCGAGAGGGCCTTCCCGTCTCTGGAACGATTAGCTACCCGTTCGCCCGATGCGCCGTCTTGATCGTCGGCATCTTGGCCTTACAAGGAGCCTACGACGGATCTTCATCGCACCCGGGAAACCCTCTCATGCCGATCTACGAACTCGACGGAATCGCCCCCGAATTGCCCGAAGATGGCGACTACTGGGTCGCCCCCGATGCGCATGTGATCGGCCGGGTGAAACTCGGCTCCGAGGTTGGCGTCTGGTTCGGGGCGGTGATCCGCGGCGACAACGAGCCGATCGTCGTCGGCGCCCGCACCAACATCCAGGAGGGGGCGACGCTGCATACCGATCCGGGCTTTCCGCTGACCATCGGCGAAGGCTGCACCATCGGCCATCAGGCGATCGTCCATTCCTGCACGCTTGGCGACAACGTGCTGGTCGGCATGGGCGCCACCATCCTGAACGGAGCGAAGATCGGCGCCAACAGTCTGGTCGGCGCCAACGCGCTCGTCACGGAAGGCAAGGAATTTCCGGAAGGGTCGCTGATCGTCGGCGCGCCGGCACGGGCCGTGCGGACGCTCGATGACGCGGCCATCGAGAAACTGCGGCGGTCGGCGGAGAACTACGCCGCCAACTTCAAGCGCTTCAAGGCTGGGTGCCGCAAGATCGCCGACTGACGGGCTCCACCGCCTCAGATATGCGCTTTGTCTGCCGGCTCCGGCGAGAAGGTGGCGGTGAGATAGGGGGCGATGCCCTGCAGCGGCAGCTGCCGCTCCACCGCGCCGATCTCGTAGGCGGCGCGCGGCATGCCGTAGACCACCGACGTCGCCTCGTTCTGGCCGATGGTGTGGCCGCCGCCGAGCCGGATGTCGAGAAGCCCCGAGGCGCCGTCGCGCCCCATGCCGGTCAGGATGACGCCCAGGCTGTTGATCGGGCAGACCCGGGCCATCGAGCGAAACAGCACGTCGACCGACGGCGCATGCCCGGACACGCGCTCTTCGCTTCCGATGCGGCAGGTAAGATTGGGTCCGGCATGCCCGAGCTCGAACTGGCGGCCGCCCGGCCCCAGGTAGACCGTGCCCGGACGCAAGACCTCGCCATCCTCGGCCTCCTTAACGCGCAAGGCGCAGAGACCGTCGAGCCGGCTGGCGAACGAACCGGTGAACTGGCCCGGCATGTGCTGGACGATCAGAATCGGCGGCATTTCGGCCGGCAGGTCGGTGAGCACGGCGCGGATGGCTTCGACGCCACCGGTCGAGGCGCCGATGCCGATCACCGTGCCGGTGCGCGAGCAGCCGACCGGTGGCGGAGCGGTGGAGAAGCGAGGGGGCGTTTTCTCCTGCGCGGCACGGTGGGCGCCGACATTGGCAGCCGCGGCGACCTTGATCTTGTCTATGAGCTCGGCGGCGACCCTGTCGAGGTCGGAGGCCTTTGCCGGCTTGCCGACGACATCGACGGCGCCGATCTCGAGGGCGCGAAGGGTGCTGAAGGCGCCGGCCTGTGTCAGCGTCGACACCATCACCACCGGCATGGGGCGCAGGGCCATCAGCTTTTCGAGAAATGAGATGCCGTTCATGCCGGGCATTTCGACGTCGAGCGTCAGTACGTCGGGATTGAGGCGCTTGATCGCGTCGCGCGCGGCGAACGGATCGGCGGCGGTGCCGACAACCTCGATCCCCGGATCGCGTCGGAGAACGCTTGCCAGCATGTCCCGCATCAGGGCGCTATCGTCGACGATGAGCACGCGGATGGGTGTTCCAGGCATGATGCTACCTCAGAAGAGATCGACCTCGCCCTCGACCTTTGTTCTTGCGAGACGGTCCTTGAAGGAATGCTCTTCGTCGACGAACTCGGGGTGGGTGGCGGTGCCGAGCAGAAGCCTGTGTACGACGCCGGTCGAGGGATTGTAGTGGATTCGGCGGCCGTAGCAGCCCCCCAGATCGGCGGAGGCGATCGCGAGCCCCTCGGCGTTGAGATAGTCGAGCACGAAGGACACGTTCGACGAGCCGATCAGCGTCGGCCCGTCCGTGAGGTCGGCGCCGCCGAAGAGCTTGATCTCCAGGTCGCGACGCTCGCAGCCGGACTTCAGCACCTCGTTGATCAGCACCTCCATGGCATAGTTGCCATAGCGCAGGGCGGCGCTGGCGCCGTTCCACATGCCGGAGTCGCTTTCGGGCAGCATGAAGTGGTTGAGACCGCCAAATCCGGTTGCCGGATTGCGGATGCAGGCGGCGACGCAGGAGCCCAGGACGGTGACGATGATCTCCTCGGCGCGCGCCGTCACATACGCCTCTCCCGGCAGCACGCGCACCGTCTGCATGCCCCTCCGCCAGTCGTGGGTGCGCGGGGCGGCTTGCCGGAGCGGGGCGGCGTCGCCCTCCTGGCGTACGGTTGGTTTCGGTTGGCCGGCGAAGGACATCGCTCAGGTACCCTTTTGGTAGATGGTCGGACCGCGCAGGCGGAAAACCGTTTTCTGGTCGAGAATGGTCTCGGAATGGCCAATGTAGAGCCAACCACCGGGCGCCAGCAGGTCGGCGAAGCGTTGCACCAGCCGGGCTTTGGTCGGATTGTCGAAGTAGATCATGACGTTACGGCAGAAGATGGCGTCAAACGGTCCCTTCATCGGCCATGCGTCCAGAAGGTTGAGCTGCTTGAAGGCGATCCGTTGTCTGAGCTCGGGTCGAACCTGCCACTCGCTGCCGCTGACGTCCGTGAAGTGACGATAGCGCCGGGCCTTGCCGAGCTCGGCCACCGACTGGTTGCCGTAGCGACCGGACGCGCCGCGCGCCACCACGGAGCTGTCGATGTCGGTCGCCAGGATGCGCGTGTCGCATTTGACGCGCGCTGAAGCCGCTTCGCGATAGGTCATGGCGATCGAGTAGGGCTCTTCGCCGGTCGAGCAGCCGGCGGACCAGATGCGCATGCGTGTCCGACCGTTGGCTCCGTCGGTCGACAGGTCGGAAAACAGGTTCTCGGCGAGATGATCGAAGTGGTGCTTTTCGCGGAAGAACCGTGTCAGGTTGGTCGTGAGGGCGTTGATGAGATACTCGATCTCGTCTTCGCCCTCGGGACTCGAATAATAGTCGCAGTATTCGGCAAAGGCTGAGAAGCCGAGCTCCCTCAGGCGTCGCGTCAGCCGCGAATAGACCATGTTGATCTTGTGATCGGGCAAAGTGATGCCCGTTCGGCCGTGGACGAACGCGGAGAGCCGGCGATATTCCTTCAGCGAGAAGGGAAACTCGCGATGCTCCGGGGCGGTACTGAGTGCGGCCATATTTGCTCCGGTGGAACTGGGCCGCGACGACGCCGCGGCCCGATTGTTCGGTGCGCTCAGAACTCCTTCCAGTCGGCGTCGCTCTCGAAGGCCGCATGCAGGTCGGATTGCAGGCGCTGCGCGGTGCGCCCGCCACCCACTGCCACCTTCTTCGGCTGAGCCGGGCGCGGCGCTGTCCTGACGGCGGATCGTGCTTCGCGGCGATCGTCAACGGTCGCCCGGGCTGACCGGACAGAGTCGGTCAGTCGGAAGGCCGACATCCGTCCATGCATCGCTTCGGCCTGTTCCTGGAGCATGCGCGTCGCCGAAGCGTTCTCCTCGACGAGCGCCGAGTTCTGCTGCGTCATCTCGTCCATCTGGGTGACGGCCTTGTTGATCTCCTCCACGCCCGCCGACTGCTCGCGGCTCGCCGCGGCGATGTCGGAGACGATGTCCGCCACCTTCTTGATCGAACCGACGATCTCGTTCAGCGCCGTACCGGCGTCGTTGACCAGCTTGACGCCGTCCTTGACCTGGGCGCCGCTCTCGACGATCAGCGCCTTGATATCCTTGGCGGCGCCGGACGAGCGCTGGGCAAGCGAACGAACCTCCGAGGCGACCACCGCGAAGCCCTTGCCGGCATCGCCGGCGCGCGCCGCCTCGACGGCCGCATTGAGAGCCAGGAGGTTGGTCTGGAAGGCGATCTCGTCGATCACCGAAATGATGTCGGAGATCTTCTGCGAGGAGGTCTCGATGCGGCTCATGGCCCCGACTGCCTTGCCGACGACATCGCCGCCATCGGTGGCCGTGCCGCGCGCCGAGGCGGCGAGCTGGTTGGCCTGCTGGGCGTTGTCGGCGTTCTGCTTGACGGTCGCCGCCATCTCCTCCATCGACGCGGCCGTTTCCTCGAGGTTCGAGGCCTGCTGTTCGGTCCGCTGGGACAGATCGGTGGTTCCCGACGAGATCTCCGCCACGGCATTGGAGATGGTGGTCGCTGCGTCCATCATGTCGGCGACGACCGTCGACATGGTATCGAGCAGCGTGTTGATGCCCTCGCAGAGGTTGGCGATTTCGCCGGTCTTGCCGTCGAGCGGCACGCGCCGGGTGAGGTCGTTGCCACGCGCGGCTTCGATCACTTCCTTGGATTCGCGAACCGCCGCCTGCAGTGCCTCGGCCGAGCGCACCTGCTCGGTGACGTCGGTGGCGTACTTGACCACCTTGAACGGCTTGCCGTTCATGTCGAGGATCGGATTGTAGGACGCCTGGATCCAGACCTCCCGGCCGCCCTTGCCGATGCGCTTGTACTGGTTGGTGTCGTATTCGCCGCGGCCGAGCTTCTCCCAGAACATCCGGTAGTCGACCGATGCGCGATAGGCCGGCTCGACGAAGATCGAGTGATGCTGTCCCTTGATCTCGGCCAGCGTGTAGCCGAGCGTGTTGAGGAAGTTCTCGTTGGCATTGAGCACCTTGCCGTCCAGCGAGAACTCGATGATGCCCTGCGCCTTGGATATGGCGGCGATCTGTCCCTCGAAGTCGGCCGACTGCAGGCGCTGGGCGGTCACGTCGGTCGCGATCTGGACGATCTTGAACGGCTTGCCGTCGAGACCGATGATCGGGTTGAACGACACCTCGAGCCAGACCTCCCGGCCGCCCTTGCCGACGCGCTTGTACTGGCCGGTGACGTGCTCGCCACGCTGCAGGCTCTCCCACATCAGCTTGTATTCGGCGCTCTCCCGGGAAGCGGCATCGGCGAACATCGCAGCCGGCTTGCCCCGGATCTCGTCGATCGTGTAGCCGAAGATCCGGCAGAAGATCTCGTTGGCGTCGACGACAGTGCCGTCCATCGCCAGTTCCAGCACCGATTGCGACAGGCGGATGGCGTCGGCCTGTCCCTTGTAGTTGGCGGTGAGCTCGGCAACCTGGCGACCGTTCTCGCGGAATATCGACACGGCGCCGGCGATGGTGCCGATCTCGTCCTTGCGATCGGCGCCTTCGACCTCGAACTCGTAGTCGCCGGCGGTGATCCGGTGCATGTAGCCGATCATGCGCCCGACACCGCGGGTGATCTGCAAGGAGAAGAAGATGCTGGCGGCGAGGGCCACGACGACGGCCGCCAGTATCACGGCGAGCGTCGTGAACAGGGCGCTGCGCAGCCCGGCGGCATGGTCATCGAGCATGGCGGTCAGCGTGGTGGCGCCGCTGTGCCAGAGGGCCTGGCTGGCCTGCGCCTGCGCCTTGGTGGCGTCCATGAAGCTGGAGATGCTTACGCTTTGCGGCGTGGAGGCCGTCTCGAAGGCGGTGGCGACCGCTTCCGCCTCGCTCACGAAATGGGGCGCGATGTCGACGAAGGCGCCGATCTGCTCGTTGAGGCTCTCGATGCGGCCGTCGGTGCTGTAGGACTTGGCGACCTGCAGAGCGGCCGTGGCACCGTCCGAAGCCTCCTTGAAAAGGGCGATCTGCGACTTCAGCAGCCCGAGATCGGCAACCGAGACGGAGCTGGACCGCGACATCGCACGGATCTTGCCGGTGATCGCCACGCGGTACCAGAGTACGCGCGGGACGCGGTTCATGAGGGCTTGGCCGAGATAGTTGTGGTCGACCTCGGTATCGACGGCGAGACCCGAACCGTTGGAGATGGCCGCCATGAGGTCGAGGCCGGCGTTGACCGACTGGGGCAGTCGCTCGTCGAACGGGATGTGGCTGCGCGGCCAATCATAGCTCGCGAGAGCGCTTGTGAAGGCACTCGCCTCCTTGGCTATGCCGAACGCGGCATCGTTGGCGCTGCCAAGCCCCTGCAGGTCGGGAACGTTTGAAAGAACCGTGGCGGGAGGCGCCGCGTCGTCAAGCGCGGAGACGGCGAGTCCCCGGATGGATTCCCAGACGGCGACGGCATAGGTGACGCCGGCGGTTTCTGTCCGTGCAGCGGCCACGCCTTCCTCGCTCTTGCTGACGTAGAGCCAGCCGAGGATGACGATCGGCAGGCTCATCAGCGCGACGATCAAGCCGATCTTGGTACGAAGTTTCAGCGAGGTGAGTGACATGATGTCAGTTCCTGGAGAGCTGGTTCAGGCGGCGATGGCGGCGTTGGCCGGGCCGTGATTGGCGAAGAGATTTTCGAGGCTGAGGAGTACGACCATGCCGTCGCCGACGGGGATGATGCCGGCGAGGAAGGCATTGTCGATCGGCTGGTCGACGTCGGGTACCGGCCGGATATCGGCGGCATTGACGGTCAGGATGTCCGAAACGGCATCGACCAGCAGGCCGAGCAGCCGGCCACTGATCGCCACGATGATGACGACGTGACTGCGGGTGGCCGTCGTGAGACCGAGTCCGAAGCGGCAGCGAAGATCGAAGATCGGTACGATCGTGCCGCGAAGGTTGAGCACCCCGAGCATGTAGTCCTGCTGGTTCGGTAGGACGGTTGTCTCGGTCCACCCCTTGATCTCGCGAACGGCCATGATGTCGATGGCGAACTCGTCGTCGCCGACGCGGAAGGAAATGAACTGTCGCGCCTGCGCCACGGAGGCGTCGGGACCGGTGTTGGGAAGATCTTGCGGTTCTGCCATGGAGAAGGCTCCGTGAGGTCAGGCGTTGGCAGCGATCGGTTGCCGTGTCGTGTCGGCGATACGGGCGGATCGGTCATGAAGGCGGGTGAGTTCTTCGATGTCGACGATGAGCGCGACGCGTCCGTTGCCGAGAATGGTGGCGCCGGAGATCCCCGGGACCGGATCGTAGTTGTCTTGCAGGGACTTGATCACCACCTGCTGCTGGCCGATCAGTTCGTCGACCACCACGCCGAGCTTGCCGCCGTTGGCCAGTTCGAGCAGCACGACCAGGCCCTGGCATGGGTCGGAAACCGCTTCGGAAACGCCGAACACGCGGGCAAGATGGATCATGCGGACGAACTCGCCGCGAATGGACACCACCTCGCCGCCGCCGGGAATGACGCGGATCTGGCCGCGTCCGGGACGGAAGGATTCGACGATCGAGGTGAGGGGAAGGATGTACTTCTCCCAGCCGACGGCCACGACCATGCCGTCGAGGACGGCGAGAGTCAGCGGGATGACCAGCGTGAAGCGCGTGCCCTTGCCGGGCGTCGACATCACCTGCACGCGCCCACCAAGCGCCTGGACGTTGCGCCGGACGACGTCCATGCCGACGCCGCGGCCCGAGACGTCGGTCACGGCGGCGGCCGTCGAGAAGCCCGGCGCGAAGATCAGCTCATCGATTTCCTCGGGGGACAGCTTGGCGCTCGCCGGCACGATGCCCTTGTCGATGGCCTTGGCCAGCAGGCGGTCCCGGTCGAGCCCGGCACCGTCGTCCTCGACATGGATCAGGATGTTGGAGCCCGCATGCTGGGCCGACAGACGGATGACGCCCTCGGCCGGCTTGCCGGCGGCAAGGCGCGTCGCCACGTCCTCTATGCCGTGGTCGACGGCGTTGCGGATCATGTGGGTGAGGGGGTCCGCAAGCTCCTCGATCACCGTCTTGTCGACCTCGGTCTGCTCGCCGGCCATTTCGAGCCTGACGTCCTTGCCGGTCTTGTGCCCGACGTCGCGGACGAGGCGCGGCATGCGAGAGAACACCGACTTCACCGGCTGCATGCGAATGGCCATCACGCATTCCTGCAGCTCTCGCGTCAGGCCGGCCAGATGCTCGAAGCCCTGAAGAGCGCCCGGGTCGTCCTGGTCGTGGCTTTCGGTGAACTGCTGGGCCAGCATCGCCTGGGCGATGACCAGCTCGCCCACCATGTTGACGAGCCGGTCGACGCGGTAGAGGTCGACGCGGATCGACGAGATCGAACCGGACTTGCCGGCCCCCTTGCTGTCCGATGGCTTGCTTTCGGCAGGCTTGGTCTCCGGAGACGGACCCGAGATGGTCGTCGCCATGACCTCCGGGACGGCGACAGCTACGGCTTCCTCCGGCTCGGCCGGAGCGGTACCTACTTCCTCGATGATCAGTTCGCACTCGTCGTCGACGAATTCGAACACCTCGGCGATGGCGGCCGGCGAACAGCTGGCGCGCAGCGTCATCGTCCAGCCGAGATAGGCATCGTCGACAGTGAACGCGTCGAAGGGCGGCAGGCGGCTGAGGTCGCAGTCGACGGTCAGCGTGCCGAGCCCTTTCAGCTCGCGGATCAGATAGAGCGGCTCGTTGGCGTGGCGGAACAGCTCGGCGTTGGGCCGGAAGACGATGCGATAGGTTCTTTCCGCCGTCGGTGGTGCTGGGAGGGCGCTCGTGGTCGGCCGGGCGACGGACGCCGGCATCGCCTCGCCATCGAGCAGCGCGCAGAGCTCCTCGGCGACGTCGGCGCCGAAGTCGTCGGCCGGCGTCTCGCCCTGACGCGCGAGGTCGACCAGGGCGGAAAAGACGTCGGCGGCGGCGACGAGGGCGGCGAGCGTGCGTTCGTCGAGATCGGCCTTGCCGTCGCGCAGCCGGTCGAGAAGCGCTTCGAAGCGGTGTGCGAAACCGACCAGCACGGTGTAGCCGAAGGCGCCGGCGCCCGCCTTCACCGAATGGACAGCCCTGAAAATGGCGTTGAGTCCCTCGACGTCGCTGGAGAAAGCGGCGAGCGCCCCGAGACGTTCCTCAAGGTCGGCCAACAGTTCCGTGCATTCCTCGAAGAATGTCCTGCGGAACTGGGCGAGTTCGTCGGAGCCGAAGCTTGGAGTTGACATGACGGCCGTCCAGAAGGGTCAGGCGGGGCAGACCTTGTTGACGACGGAGAGAAGCTTCTCCGGCGCGAAGGGCTTGACGATCCAACCCGTTGCCCCGGCCGCCTTGCCGCTGGCCTTTCTGTCGTCGCCCGACTCCGTGGTCAGAATCAGGATCGGCGTCGATGCGTGGTTCCCGCCGGCGCGCACGCGCTTGACCAGCGTCACGCCGTCCATGTTGGGCATGTTGATGTCGGTGATGATCAGGTCGACACGGGTGTTGGCGAGAACGCCGAGGGCCTTCACCCCGTCCTCAGCCTCCAGAACCTCGAAACCAGCCCCCTTCAACGTATAGGAGACCATGTCGCGCATGGTCCTGGAATCGTCAACCGTAAGTATCTTTCTCGGCATTTAGGGCGCTCCGGGCGTCGAGTTCGGCGAGAAGGCCGAGGTCGGCATAGGCTTCGCGAAAGGTTGGCGTGATATTCACGATCGCGAGCCGGCCGCCGTTCATCTCGATCGCGCGGGCGGTTGCAACAAGAAGCTGAACGGCTTGAGTGCCGAGGCGTTCGACGGCCGCGGCATTCAGCGTCAGGTAGGTGGTCTCGGAAACGAGAGGCTCGATCTGGGCGTGGAGATCCCGGACCGCTGCTGCATCCAGCACGGCGGTCAGGTCAAAAGAAATCTGGCGTTGTTCGAGCGACGGCAACTTAGACTCTTTACAATCTACAGGCGGTACTGGACACACCCATCCATGGACCTGATGTGCCGCAGTACACGCATGGATTTGTTACCGAAAACTGAAGTGGATTCCGCTCTCCGCTGCCCTTTGGGCTGGGCCGGAAATTAAGGATACTGGTTTCTACGAGTCTTCCTTGTCATTTGTTGAATCATACGTTTTCCCCCGGAAGGTCTTGCCCTTGCTCAATGCTGAAAGAACACTGGGCGGCATGTCTTGACGGACGTCATAGTAGAGTCTTGAAATGAATCACAATTTCCAGTTTTAGCTTTTCGCGGCGACTAAACGCCGAGACTCGCTCACGGATATTGGCCTCACAATATCAACCATAGATAGAATTTCCTTGGTAGGTATTCTGCGGAATACCGCGACGGACACATTTTTTGCGGGCAAACGACCGGAAGTGTCGAATCAGCGGGTATCGGTGCGGCGTCGGGGCTTCCGGAACGACCGGAGGCGTGACAGAAAAGGTCCGGCGCGTGCCTAGGGCTGCGCGGCTGCCGCTCCGGAAGAGAAGCTGAAATGGTCCCGCTTGAGTTTCTTCTTGTTGCCTTGCTGGCCCTCGTGTTCGAAGTGGCAACCGGCTATCCGGACTTCGTTTTCCGACTGATCGGGCATCCCGTCACCTGGATGGGCACGCTGATCGGCTTTCTCGACCGTACGCTCAATCGCGAGGATCTCGATGCCGACCGGCGCCGGTTGAACGGTGTCCTCGCCGCTGCCGTCAACGTGGCCGCCAGTGCTCTCGTCGCTGCGGCAATCGGATCGCTCGTTGGGCTCGCCGGCCCGATCGCGGGACCTTGCCTTGCCGCCATCGTCGGTTCGACGCTGCTTGCCGCTCGCAGCCTGTATGTTCATGTCGCGGCCGTCGCCGACGCCATGCGGCAAGGCGGTCTTGAGGCGGGCCGTCTGGCCGTCGGCCGGATCGTCGGCCGCAATCCGGCCCACCTCGATGCCGCCGGCGTCTGCCGCGCCGCCATCGAGAGTCTTGCCGAGAGCTTCTCGGACGGTGTGACGGCGCCGCTGTTCTGGATGGCGGTTCTGGGCTTGCCTGGGGCGGCCGCCTACAAGGCGATCAACACCGCCGATTCGATGATCGGGCACAAGACGCCGCGCCATCTCGCCTTCGGCTGGGCCTCGGCGAGACTCGACGACCTCGTCAACCTGCCGGCCTCGCGCCTCACCGCCTGGGCGATCGTCGTGGCCGCGCTTGCCGACGACAGCGCCTCGGCCGCTTCGGCCGTCCGGGCGATCGACCGCGATGCCCGTCGTCACAAGTCGCCCAACGCCGGCTGGCCCGAAGCGGCGATGGCCGGCGCCCTCGGCCTGCGCCTCAACGGCCCCAAGGTCTATGGCGACACTCGGATCGAGGATGCGTGGATGGGCGACGGCCGCGCCGAGGTCAACGCCTATGACATCGACCGCGCGCTGAGGCTCTACAAGCGGGCTCTGTTGCTGATCTTCGCCCTGTTGGCACTCGTCTGGCTCGGTCTCGTCATCCTCGCCTTCGGCTGAGGTCGAGAAGGCCGTCGATGTCGAGATGGGCGGCGAGGTGATCGGCGAGGCCGTCGAGCACCCGATCGATTTCCGCTTCGTAGGCTAGCGACGACGAATCGGCGCCGATCCACCCGAGCAACCGGTTCCGCTGCCGGTCGTCGGCGAACAGGCCGTGACAGTAGCTGCCGGCAACCTTGCCGTCCCGAGACGTCGCGCCCTCGTCGCTGCCATCCGAGAGGCGGGCGAACGGCCTGGAGCGGTCGGGTCCGACGGTTGCGCCGACATGCATTTCATAGCCGGAAAATGGAGTGGCATCGGGCATCGACAGGCCACTTACCGCCCGAAGGCGCTTGTCGCCGGTCAGCGAGGTCTCGACGTCGAGCAGGCCGAGGCCCTCGATGGCTTCGATGTCGCTCTCGACCCTTTCGGGGTCGCGCAACAACCGTCCGAGCATCTGGTAGCCGCCGCACAGGCCAAGGACCTTGCCCCCCTGACGGGCGTGCGCCCGGATGTCGACGTCCCAGCCTTCCGCCTTGAGCGCGACAAGATCGGGTATGGTTGCCTTCGAGCCGGGCAGCAGGATGAGCTCGGCCGGCGGCAGCGGACGACCGGCCTGCGCGAGAATCACCTCGACCCCAGGCTCCTGACGAAGCGGGTCGAGATCATCGAAATTGGCGATGCGCGGAAGCACAGGCACGACGATGCGCTTGCGGCCTTCCGCGCGTTCGGCTTCATAGCGGCTTTTCAGCCCGAGGGCATCCTCGGCGGGCAGTCGGCCGGCGTCGGCGAAGTGGGGAATCACGCCGAAGGAGTGCCACCCGGTACGCTCCGTGATTGCGGCAAGCCCGGCATCGAACAGCGAAACGTCGCCGCGAAAGCGGTTGATGAGGTAGCCGGCCACCAGAGCGGCGTCCTCTTCCGCCATCACCGCCTTGGTGCCGACGAGGCTGGCGATCACGCCGCCCCTGTCGATGTCGCCGATCAGCACGACGGGCGTGTCGGTCGCCCTCGCAAAACCCATGTTGGCAATGTCGCCGGCCCTGAGGTTGATTTCCGCCGGCGAACCGGCGCCCTCGACCAGCACGAGGTCGGCGTCCGCCGACAGGCGGGCGAAGCTGTCGAGCACCGCCGGCATCAGCTCCGGCTTCATGCCCTGGTAGTCGCGGGCTCGCGCGTTGCCGACGACGCGCCCCTGCACCACCACCTGCGAGCCGATCTCCGACTGGGGTTTCAGCAGAATCGGGTTCATGTGGACCGAGGGCATGATGCCGGCCGCGCGGGCCTGCAACGCCTGCGCTCGACCGATCTCGCCGCCGTCCACCGTCACCGCCGCATTGTTCGACATGTTCTGCGGTTTGAAAGGGCGCACCTTGAGGCCATGCCGGGCGTAGAGACGGCAGAGACCGGCGACGATCAGCGATTTGCCGACGTCCGAGCCGGTCCCCTGCAACATCAGCCGGCTGACCATCAGAACTCGATCCCCGCCTGCGCCTTCACGCCGGCTGCGAAATGATGCTTCGTGGCGACCATCTCGGTGACGCAGTCGGCAGCCTCGATCAGCTCGGCCTTGGCGTTGCGTCCGGTCACGACCACGGTCAGGTTGTCCCGCCGCGCCTTCAGTTTCTCGACCACGTCGAGAAGCGGCAGATGCTCGTAGCGGAGTGAGATGTTGAGTTCGTCGAGCACGAGCAGGCGGACGGCCGGGTCGTCCATCAGTTCCGTTGCCTTTGCCCAGGCAGCTTGCGCGGCGGCGACGTCGCGCGCCCTGTCCTGCGTCTCCCAGGTGAAACCCTCGCCGAGGGTGTGCCAGGACACGCCGGGGAGCGCTTCCAGCACGCGTCGCTCGCCGCTCTCCCAGCCTCCCTTGCCGAACTGGACGACGCCAACCTTCCAGCCATGACCGAGGGCGCGGACGACCAGACCGAAGGCGGCCGTCGATTTGCCCTTGCCGGGGCCGGTGTTGACAATCAGGAGGCCCTTCTCGCCGATGGTCTTGGAAGCCACTTCGGCATCCTGCACCGCCTTGCGTTTCGCCATCTTCGCCCGATGGCGTTCGGCCTCCGCGTCGGCCATCAGTGAGCCTCGTCCCAGTTCTGGGCGGCGCGGGCATCGACGACCAGCGGCACGTCGAGCTTGACCGCCGGTTCGGCGGCACCTTCCATGATGGCGCGCACCACCGGGATGGTCGCGGCCACCTCGTCGTCCGGCACCTCGAAGATCAGTTCGTCGTGCACCTGCAGAAGCATCAGTGCCGACAGCCTTGCCTCGGCCAGTGCCGCCTCCATGCGCGCCATGGCCCGGCGAATGATGTCGGCGGCCGATCCCTGAATGGGGGCGTTGATGGCCGCGCGCTCCATGAAGGCCCGCATCGACGGGTTGGGCGAGCCGATCTCCGGGTAGTGCGCCTTGCGGCCGAAGATGGTGGTGACGTAACCGTTCTCGCGCGCCTGCCGCTTGGTGGCTTCCATGTAGTCGCGAATGCCGGGGAAGCGCTGGAAGTAGCGCTTGATGTAGTCGCTCGCTTCCTCACGCGGAATGGAGAGCTGGTTGGCGAGGCCGAAGGCCGAGATGCCGTAGATGATGCCGAAGTTGATTGCCTTGGCCCGGCGACGGACCATCGGGTCCATGCCCTCGACCGGCACTCCGAACATTTCCGAGGCCGTCATGGCATGAATGTCGATACCCTCGGAAAAGGCGTTCTTCAGCGCGGGGATGTCGGCAACGTGGGCAAGCACGCGCAGCTCGATCTGGCTGTAGTCGGCCGACACCAGCTTGCGGCCCGGCGGTGCCACGAAGGCCCGGCGGATCTTGCGCCCCTCCTCGGTACGTACCGGAATGTTCTGCAGGTTGGGCTCGGACGAGGCGAGGCGGCCGGTGGTGGTGGAGGCCAGCGAGTAGCTGGTGTGGACGCGCTTCGTCTCCGGGTGGATGTAGCCGGGCAGCGCGTCGGTGTAGGTCGACTTCAGCTTGGAGAGCTGCCGCCAGTCTAGAATGCGGCGGGGCAGTTCGTGGCCTTCGGCCGCGAGGTCTTCCAGCACGTCGGCGCCGGTCGCCCAGGCGCCGGTCTTGGTTTTCTTGGCGGCGGCCAGGCCGAGCTTGCCGAACAGGATGTCGCCGATCTGCTTGGGCGAACCGATGTTGAAGGTTTCCCCGGCCACCTCGAAGATACCGGCCTCCATGGCCGCCATGGACTGTGCGAAATCGCCCGAGAGGCGCGACAGGATCTGGCGGTCGACGGAAACGCCGCGCATTTCCATGCGGGCGATGACGTCGATGAGCGGCCGTTCCGCCGTCTCGTAAAGGGCGGTCATGCCCTCGGCGGCAAGACGCGGTTTCAGCACGTGCCAGAGGCGAAGGGTGACATCCGCGTCTTCGGCGGCATACTGGGTGGCGCGGTCGAGCGGCACGCGATCGAAGGTGATCATCGACTTGCCGGAGCCGCAGACGTCCTTGAATGCGATCGGCTTGTGTCCGAGCAGCACTTCCGACAGTTCGTCCATGCCGTGGCCCATGCGGCCGGCGTCGAGCGCATAGGAGATCAGCATGGTGTCGTCGCACGGCGCCACGGTGATGCCGAGACGCTTCAGGACGACCCAATCGTACTTGGCGTTCTGTCCGATCTTCAGGACCGACGGATCTTCGAGAAGCGGTTTCACGACCCGTACGAAGTCGCGAATGGCGATCTGGCCGGGCACCAGCCCGCCGCCCAGCAGGTCGCCGGCTCCAGAGACGTGGGCGAAGGGAATGTAGCACGCCCGGCCAGGCGTGACGGCCAGCGACGCGCCGACGATTTCCGCCTGCATGGGGTCGAGACCGGAAGTCTCGGTGTCGAAGGCGACGAGGCCGGCCTCATAGGCGTCCGCCACCCAGGCTTCGAGACGGGCGACATCGGTCACCATTTCGTAGGCCGAATAATCGACCGGAATCGCCTGCATCCGGGCCAGCGCCTCGGCGGCGCGGCCGGCCGGCGTGAACTCCCTTGACACAGGGGCGTCCGCTTCGTTCGTCGTGTCGGGCAGGGCGGGAGAGGAGGGCAGGTCTTCGGTCGCTGCCGGCCCTTTCGCCTCACCCGCCTCGGACGAGACCTCGCCTTCGGGCGGCCAGTGCGTCACCGGCACGACGGCGGGCTCCACTTTCGACGGCTCGACGCCGGTCGCTTCGGACACCCGGCGAATGATGGCCGAGAACTCCATGGCCTTGGCGTAGGCGATAAGTCGCTCGCCGATGATCGGCCGAACGCCCAGCGTATCGATCGAGTGCTCAAGCGGCACGTCGCATTTCAGCGTCACCAGACGATGCGAGATGCGCGCCTGCTCGGCGAAGGCGATCAGGTTCTCGCGGCGCTTCTGCTGCTTGATGCCGGTCGCGGCGGCCAGCAAAGCCTCAAGGTCGCCGTATTCGAGAATGAGCTGCGCCGCCGTCTTGAGGCCGATGCCGGGCACGCCCGGCACATTGTCGACCGAGTCGCCGGCGAGCGACTGCACCTCGATCACCTTTTCCGGCGGCACGCCGAATTTCTCGATCACTTCGGGGACGCCGATCCGGCGGTCCTTCATCGTATCGAGCAGCATGACGCGCTCGCCGACGAGCTGCATCAGGTCCTTGTCGGAGGAAACGATGGTGACGTCGGCGCCCGCCGCTTTCGCTTCCGTCGCGTAGGTGGCGATCAGGTCGTCGGCCTCGTAACCAAGCTGCTCGACGCACGGCACGTTGAAGGCGCGGACGGCTTCGCGGATCAGCCCGAACTGCGGCCTGAGGTCGGCGGGCGGCTCGGGGCGCTGCGCCTTGTAGAGCGGGTAGATCTCGTTGCGGAAGGTTACGGCGGACGCGTCGAAGATCACCGCGAGATGCGTGGGCCGGACGCCGATCGCGGTCTGCTCGGTTTCCTTCAACAGTCGCCACAGCATGTTGCAGAAGCCTGAGACGGCGCCGATCGGCACGCCGTCCGACTTGCGCGTAAGCGGCGGCAGCGCGTGGTAGGCGCGGAAAATGTAGCCCGACCCGTCGATCAGGAATACGTGGTCGCCGGCCCGGACCGGACGCGAGGCGGGGCTCATGGGGGATTCTGCATTCGACATGTTGGGACTATGCCCGCCCGCCCGCCGGAAGTGAAGACGCACCGTCGCCGTCCATGGTCGCTGCTGACGCTTTCCGGTCGATGTCCACCAGCGCTTGCGCTTCAAGGCCTCGGCCTGGTTTCCGGATGGGTGTCGCCGCGGGATTTCGAGCCATTCCGGCCGCCTTGCCTCGGTCTGCAATCCATCCCCGACCATAGGCGGGGATGACACCTCGGCGTTGCCGGTCATCATGGTCGGCGATTCGCGGGTTGGGGGCAGCCATGAAGAGTAGCGGCGGCCGGTATTTTGAGGATTTCCGGGTCGGGCAGGTTTTTCGTCACGCCAGCCCTCGCACAGTGACCGACGGCGATGTTGCCTTCTACCGGGCGCTCACAGCCAGCCGCTTCGCCCTGCAGTCTTCGGACGACTTCGCCCGCGCCATCGGCCATCCGATGGCGCCTGTCGACGATCTTCTTGTCTTCAACGTCGTGTTCGCCCAGTCCGTGCCGGACGTCGGCCTCAATGCCGTCGCCAACCTCGGATATGCCGGCTGTCGGTTTCTCGCGCCGGTCTACCCCGGCGAGACGATCTCGGCGGTGACCGAGGTGATCGGCCTGCGCGACACCGGCGGGCGCACCGGCGTCGTCTATCTGCGAACGACCGGCCACAAGGAGGGCGGGGTCGAGGTGATCGACTTTGCCCGCTGGCAGACGGTGCGCAAGACCGAGGAGGGCGTGCAGCCGTTCTCCGAGCAACTGGTTCCGCCGCTGCCGGCTGCGGTCCCCGCCGATGCGCTCGGCGCTCGCCTGCCGGTGCTCGATCTTTCCGCCTGGGACAGCGGGCTGTCCGGCAGTCGCTTTCGCTGGGGCGACTACGAACTCGGCGAGCGTATCGATCATGTCGACGGCGCTCTCGTGGACGAGGGCACGACCATGATGGCCGCCCGCTTCTTCGGCAACCCGGCCAGACAGCATCCGCTGCCGTTCTCCGACGAGCGTTCGCGCGGCCGCTGGCTGGTGTCTGGCGGTCTGGTCATGGCCATTGGCCGGGCGTTGATGTTCAACGGCCTCGCCAACGCCATCCATGTCGCGGCCATCAACGCCGGCCGCTATGTCGGCCCGGTGTTCACGGGCTCGATCATCCACGCATGGTCGACCATCGTCGGCAAGGAACTGATTGACGGCCGCGACGATCTCGGCGCGCTCCGCGTCCGTCTGATCGGTACGCGCGATCAGCCGGCCACCGACTTCCCGGATCGGGACGACAGTGGCGCCTACCTGCCGTCGGTCGTTCTCGACCTCGACATGTGGCTGCTGATGCCGCGCTGACGCTTGCTCGACCGGTCCGCCGATCAGCCCCTGAGTTCGGCGGCCAGCAACCGGCGCACGGCCTTCTCAGCCTCAAGGGAAACCTTCTTGCGGTCGGTGCCGCGATCGAAGCGGATCGGTTCGCCAAAGACGATGCTCACATCGAAATCGGAGGCAGCGAGCAGATCCTTGGCGTGTGGCACGAGGTCCTGGTCGCCGACCCAGGATACGATCGAGCGCCCCGAGCGGCCAAGCGGCAGTCCGAGCATGTGGGTATAGGCGATCGCCACCGGCTGCACGAAAACCGCTTCGACGCCGGCCTCGTCGAGGGCCGTGCGGGCGGCGCCGAACAGCGACGAGCGGAAGGGCAGCACCTGGTTGCCGTCCGATGTGGTGCCCTCGGGGAACAGCACGATGGTGTCGCCATCCGCCAGTCGGCGGCCGATGCTGTCCGCCTGATCGGCGGTGGCGCCGCGCCGGGCCCGATCGACGAACACCGAGTGCTGCAAGCGGGCAAAGAAACCGATCAGCGGCCAGGTGCCGACCTCGCGCTTGGCCACGAAAGATAGTGGCATCACGGCGCTGTAAGCGGAAATGTCGATCCACGAAGCATGGTTGGCGGCGAGAAGCAGCGGGCGGTCGGCTGCCGGTCGACCGCGCACGTGCAGCCTGATGCCGAGCGCCCATAAGGCCAGCCGGTGAAAGACCATCTGAAGCCAGCCGGCGAGACGCCAGCGGAAACGCCGTGCCGGAAGATAGAGAAGGACGAGAATGAAAGCGGCCACGGAAAACAGCGGCAGCGTCATCGCCGCCCTGACGTGGCCTGGTTTCACGCCTTGTCCTCCTTGCCGGCTTCATCGAGCGGTACGCCATAGAGCTCGAGCCGGTGGTCGATCAGCTTGTAACCCAGCTTGCGTGCGACTTCGCGCTGCAGAGCCTCGATCTCGTCGCTGTGGAACTCGACCACCGCACCGGTGCGGAAGTCGATCAGGTGATCGTGGTGCTCGTCTGGCAGCGGCTCATAGCGCGAACGGCCATCGCGGAAGTCGAGCCGGGCGATCATGCCAGCGTCGTCGAACAGTTTGACGGTGCGATAGACGGTGGAGATCGAGATGTTGCTGTCGATCGCCGAGGCGCGCCGGTAAACTTCTTCGACATCGGGATGATCGACGGCCTGCTCCAGCACGCGCGCGATGATTCGCCGCTGCTCGGTCATGCGCATGCCGCGCGCCGCACAGGCTTCTTCCAAAGAGAGCGGAGTGGTTTCCTCGGTCATCGCGGGTACCCTCGAACTGCTTGGCCTCCGTCGCCGGCCAAGTATGGGTTATTTGAGATCGGCTCGCATGACAAGGGCGTTCGCAGTCCCCCCGGCGTAGTAGTTGGCACGGCGGCCGACCTCCCGGAAACCGAGACGTCGATAGAGAGTGAGAGCCGAATCGTTGTTCTCGTCCACCTCGAGGAACAGCGAGGCGATGCGCATGAAGTAGAGGCGGCGGATCGTCTCGTCCATCATCAGCCGACCTACGCCACGGCCGCGGCGTGCCGGGGAAACGACAACGGTCAGGACTTCGGCCTCATCTGCGGCCGCACGCGTCATGACGAACCCGATCGGTCGACGGGTAAAGGGCGTTCGGCCTTCGCGGGCCACGACCGTCGTCACCGTGGGATCGGAGATCAACGCTTCCATCTCGGTGGACGGCCAACCGTGGCGAAACGCGTGGGCGTGCAGCGCGGCAAGATCGTCGGCATCGGCGACGCGACCGGGCTCGCAGATCGGACGAGGGGCGGCGAACAGGCGCATCAGGTCGAAAAACTTCATGGCGTCGGACATCATGCGAGAAGGCCGGGCACCGGCGGTTGCGGCTTGGCGTCGGGTGCCCTGAGATAAAGCGGGCGGGGCAGGGCGGTGGCCGGCTCGGCAAGACCGCCAAGCCGCGCCAGGGCCAGCGGATCCGTCGCGGTCATCGCGTCGACCGGCGGTACCCGCAAGCCGGAAGTCGCCGCCTGATGAGTAAGGATCGCCGCACCCGAACCGGCAATCACGGCGACGCGGGCGCCCAGCCGAGCGAGCACGCTTGCCGCATCGGCGGCGAACGGAGCTTCCAGCACATCGCCCTTCGCGTCGTAGAGAGCGGCGTAGACCTCGCCGCGCCGGGCATCGACGGCGGCCAGTATGGGGCCCTCCGCCGGTTCTTCGAGCGACGCGGCGATGAGACGAAGCGCGTCGATGCCCACCACCGGAATTCCGAGGGCCAGCCCAAGCCCGCGACCCGCCGCCACGGCGATGCGGATGCCGGTGAAGCTGCCGGGGCCGACGTTGACGGCGATTCGCCCGACGCCTTCGATCTCGACGCCGGCCGTGGTCAGCACTTCGTCGATCAGCGGAAACAGCCGTTCGGCATGCCCGCGCGAGATGGCCTCGACGCGCACCGTCTCCCTGCCATCGCCCAAGAGGGCGACGGCAACCCGGTCGTTGGCGGTATCGAGCGCGAGCGTCAGCATCGGCCCCCTTTATCCCGGCCCGCAGCCGCTGTCGAGCAGCCATGCCACGTCGTCCACCTTCCCGCGGCCAAACGGTCTCCGGGGCTTGCGTCGCCGTGTCGGTATGGCCAGATTAGCCCTGATGGTAAAGGAGCTACGGTATCGTGGTGACGACAGGTGGACAGGGCGGCTTGCGGGAACTCGACGCGCGATCGCGCGATATCTTCCGTCGCATCGTCGAGGCCTATCTCGACACCGGCGATCCCGTCGGCAGCCGCAACATATCGCGCCTTCTTGCCGCGCCGCTGTCGCCCGCCTCGGTCCGCAACGTCATGTCCGATCTGGAGGCGGCGGGGCTCCTGTACGCGCCGCACACGTCCGCCGGCCGGCTGCCGACCGAATTCGGCCTGCGCTTCTTCGTCGATGCCATGCTGGAGATCGGCGACCTCACCGAAGGCGATCGATCGGCAATCGAAGGCCGCCTCAAGGCGTCGGGTACCGGCAAGAGCGTCGAGGACGTGCTGACGGAGGCATCGCAGACGCTGTCCGGGTTGACGCGTGGCGCCGGCGTGGTGCTGACGCAGAAAGCCGATCCGCGCCTCAGGCACATCGAGTTCGTGCGCATCGAGCCGACGCGCGGCATCGTCGTGCTGGTCGGCGACAACGGCACCGTCGAGAACCGGCTGGTCGATCTGCCTCCGGACCTGCCGGCTTCCGCCTTGCAGGAGGCGGCGAACTATCTCAACGCCCACATTCGGGGGCGTACTCTCAGCGAAACGCGCACCGAGGTCGAGCGCCAGCGCGCCGCGCGCAAGCTCGAACTGGATACCTTGACCGCCCGCCTCGTCGATGCCGGTCTGGCTTCGTGGGCGGATGCCGACGGCAGCCGGCCCCAGACGCTGATCGTCCGGGGGCGAGCCAACCTGCTGGACGATGTCCGGGCCGCCGAGGACCTGGAGCGCATCCGGGCGCTCTTTGACGAGCTTGAGAGTTCCGAGGACCTGATCGAGCTCCTGGGGCTGGCCGATGCCGGCGAGGGGGTGCGCATCTTCATCGGCTCGGAGAACAAGCTGTTCGGGCTGTCGGGCTCGTCGCTTGTGGTGTCGCCCTATCGCGACACCGAGGCGCGCGTGATCGGCGTCGTCGGCGTCATCGGCCCGACCCGTCTCAATTATGCTCGCGTCGTGCCGATGGTCGACTACACCGCCCGGGTGGTCGGCCGTCTTCTTGGATAGAGCGTCATTCGACCGGAGTGAAACGAGAGGCGACAAGACGACGCCTGGCAACAAGAGCCGAGCGCGCGGTCAGTCGGTTGGAAACTCGTCGAACTGTGGCAGCGCGTCCGAGATCTCGAACCAGGGGGCCTTGGAGCCGACAAAGATATGCGCGGTCGGCCGGATCGACGGCGGGTCGACCAGCGTGCCCAGGGTGACATGGGCATAGGCTCCGTCGCGGACCTGCGAATAGAGTAGCGAGCCGCAGTGGCCGCAATGGGCGTCATGGTTGCCTTCATCGAAGCGCATGATGTCATCTCGGCCGCGCACCACGGCCAGTTGTTCCGCGCGAATGCCGGCAAAAGGCTTGAAGGCGGCTCCGGTCGCACGACGGCAGTTCGAGCAATGGCAGTTCAATGCATACTCGAAGGCGTCGTCCACCTCGTAGCCCACCCGACGACAAAGGCACTCGCCGCGAAGGCGGTTTGGTCCTTGAGCCATTCGCTTTTCCCCATTCGGAAGGCACCGTCATGGACGGCCGATATCGTCCCTGCGACGGAAGCCGTCCGTGGCGCCTATCGTGACGAAGGCTAGCATCGCCGCCTGCGGAAGCATACTTGTAGGGCTGCGCGCAGGGAAAGCGGGGCCAAGGGTTGATTTTCCTGTCCGAAACCCTCAAATCCGGAGCACGTTTGGCGGCGACAGCCGCTTTCAGACAGTATGAGGACAAGATGGCAGACGAGACAGCACAGACTCCCGAACCGGCCGCCCCCGAACTGGACCCGGTGGTCGACCAGGGACTCCAGCGCATCGCCGCCCTCGAAAAGGAGGCGGGCGATCTCAAGGATCAGCTCCTCCGTACCCTCGCCGACATGGAGAATCTCCGCCGCCGGACCGAGCGCGAGATCGCCGATGCCCGCACCTATGCGGTGACCAACTTCGCCCGCGACATCGTCGGCGCCGCCGACAACCTGACGCGTGCCATCGCGGCAGTCGACGCCGAAGCGCGCGCCACCGGTGGCGAAGCGCTGATTTCGCTGGTCGAGGGCGTCGAGCTGACCGAGCGCGAACTGATGAAGGCGCTCGAAAAGCACGGCATCAGCCGCGTCGATCCGACCGGCGAGAAGTTCGATCCCAATTTCCACCAGGCGATGTTCGAAGTCCCCGATCCGAGCGTGCCGGCCGGTACGGTGGTGCAGGTCATGCAGGTCGGCTTCAAGATCGGCGAGCGGGTGTTGCGTCCGGCCCTCGTCGGCGTCGGCCGCGGCGGCCCGAAGGCGGCGCCTGCCGAGGAAGCAGCCGTTCAGCCCGAAACGCCGGCCGACGGCGGCCACAAGGTCGACAAGACGGTGTGAACCGAAGCTGCAACAAAAGCAGAAAGGGCGTCCGAACGGGCGCCCTTTTTCTTTTCTCAACGTTATTTGAACTTCGGACGGGTCTGTACGCGATTTCACGTAAAAGGGACTGGCAATCGCGCGCCATCGCGTCTAGCGTCACGCAAGGCCCCAGGAGGGGATGGTCGCCCTCGGGCGGCAATGTCGGAACGGCCCTGCGTTGCACGCGGGGGACATTGCCAGCCCGGCGGCAGACGCGCCAAGGGGACGGCCTGCCGCTGGTGTTCGCTCAGTCGTCCATCTTCAGCGCTGCAATGAAGGCCTCCTGCGGGATTTCCACCTTGCCGAACTGGCGAAGCCGCTTCTTGCCTTCCTTCTGCTTGTCCAGAAGCTTGCGCTTGCGCGTCACGTCACCGCCGTAGCACTTGGCGAGAACGTCCTTGCGGAGCGCCCGGATGGTCTCGCGGGCGATGATCTTGCCGCCGATCGCCGCTTGGATCGGGATCTGGAACATGTGCTGCGGGATGAGATCCTTCAGCTTCTCGCACATCGCACGGCCGCGCCGTTCCGACTGGCTGCGGTGGACGAGCACGGAAAGCGCATCCACCGGCTCGGCGTTGACGAGGATCTGCATCTTGACGAGATCGCCCTCGCGATAGTCGCTGAGGTGATAGTCGAACGACGCGTAGCCCTTGGAGATCGACTTCAGCCGGTCGTAGAAGTCGAACACCACTTCGTTGAGCGGCAAGTCGTACTGCACGATGGCCCGGCTGCCGACGTAGGAGAGGTCGATCTGGATGCCGCGCCGGTCCTGGCAAAGCTTCAGGATGGCGCCGAGGTAGTCGTCGGGCGTCATGATCGAGGCGCGGATCCAGGGCTCGGCGATCACCGAAATGCGCGTCACCTCCGGCATGTCGGCCGGGTTGTGCAGCTCGATCTCCGTGCCATCGGTCAGCGTCATCTTGTAGATGACCGACGGCGCCGTGGCGATCAGGTCGAGGTTGAACTCGCGCTCCAGTCGCTCCTGGATGATTTCGAGATGCAACAGGCCGAGGAAGCCGCAGCGGAAGCCGAAGCCGAGCGCGGCCGAGGTTTCCATTTCGAAGGAGAAGCTGGCGTCGTTGAGTCGCAACTTGCCGACGGCGGCGCGCAGGTCTTCGAAGTCGGCGGCGTCGACCGGGAACAGTCCGCAGAACACCACGGGCTGCGCCGGACGGAAGCCGGGCAGCGGCTCGGTGGTCTGTCGCCGTTCGTCGGTGATGGTATCGCCGACGGCGGTATCGGCCACTTCCTTGATCGAAGCGGTGATGACGCCGACCTCGCCGGTCGTCAGCTTGTCGCAGAGTTCGAGCTTGGGCGTCATGTAGCCGACGCGCTCTATCTCGTAGACGGCGCCGGTCCGCATCATCCTGACCTTCATGCCCTTTTGAAGCACGCCGTCGATGATGCGCACGAGCACCATGACGCCGAGGTAGGCGTCATACCAGCTGTCCACCAGCAGGGCCTTGAGTGGCGCGTCCGGATCGCCCTTGGGCGGCGGCAGGCGCTTGACGATCGCCTCCAGCACACCCTCGATGTTGAGCCCGGTCTTGGCGGAAATCTCCACGGCGTCGGAGGCATCGAGGCCGATCACGTCCTCGATCTGGCTCTTGACCCGCTCCGGCTCGGCGGCCGGCAGGTCCACCTTGTTGAGGATCGGCACGATCTCGTGGTTGTTGTCGATCGCCTGGTAGACGTTGGCGAGCGTCTGCGCCTCGACGCCCTGGCTGGCATCGACCACGAGCAGCGATCCCTCGCAGGCTGCAAGCGAACGGCTGACCTCGTAGGCGAAGTCGACGTGGCCGGGCGTATCCATCAGATTGAGCGTGTAGGTCTCGCCGTCCTCGGCCTTGTAGGCGAGGCGAACGGTCTGTGCCTTGATGGTGATGCCGCGCTCGCGCTCGATGTCCATCGAGTCGAGGATCTGTTCCTTCATGTCGCGCTGGGCAACGGCGCCCGTCGTCTGGATCAGGCGGTCGGCGAGCGTCGACTTGCCATGATCGATGTGAGCGATGATGGCGAAGTTGCGAATATGGGAGAGCGGCTTTGTCGTCATGGCCGGCTAGATATCATTACCCCGCCCCACCGCCAAGCACCTGACGCCCGGCCGGAGCAAGGTTTTCCGAGCCATCGTTCGCTTCGGCGACCGGTCGGCACGGCTTATGTCTTGAACGCGATAAGTGTTTTTCTGAGCGGTAGCCGTCATCGCCTTCGTTTATCAATGAGAAATGGTTGAATTTTCGGTGACGCGAAGACCCTTTGGTAAGGTCGGGACGGATGCCGGAGGCGAGGGAAAACGTGGAGAAGCACCTGTCGAACAAGTTTGCTGCCCTGTCGCTGGCCATCACGGATGCGACGCTCTCCGGGGATGCCGCCCTCGCACCGACGGCCGTCGCCGCCCTGATCACCGCCGCCAACAACCCTCCGGCCAGCATTGGCGAGATGGCCGCCATCGTCGGCCTCACCCATTCGGCCACCGTCCGGCTCATCGACCGGCTGGAGGCCGACGGTCTGCTGCATCGCCGCCGTCGCGTCGGTCGTGAAGTGCTGGTGGAAATCACGCCGGCCGGGCGGCGGCGGGCGGACGGGTTGCAGGAGCACCGCCTTGCCGCGAGCGGCGGCTTTCTCGCCAGTCTGTCGGCCGAGGAGCGCGATCTTCTCGACGGGCTTATCGATCGGATGCTGCGCGATCACGCGGCACGCGGGCACGATCGCCGCCGTCTCTGCCGGATGTGTTCGCGAATTTACTGCACATGCAGTTTCAAGGCGGAGCTTCTGGCGGCCAAGGACGCTTCGCCGGATGGTTCTTCCGCGACTTGCGACGAGATCTGACCGCCTTGCCGTCCGGGCCTTACGCCTTGCGATAGGTCCAGACGCGAGCCGGCGGCAGGTTGCGAACGATCCAGCCGCTGACGCCGAGGGTCCAGCGCCCGGCCTCGGCGGGAACCGGCGGCACCAGAGCATAGGAAAACTGAATGAATGGCCGCCCCGGTTCGAGGGCCGTCATCGCCTCTTCGAGAAGCTGGCGGCGACGGAGCGGTGGCTGCGTGAACAGGGGCAGCGAGGAGACGACGGCGGCTACCTTCTCGACGCCAGCACGCCGCAGCGTATCACCGAACTGGTAGGCGTCGCCGACAGCCACGCCGATGCCCGGAAAGCGGCCCCGGATATGCTCGGCGAAATCCGGATTGTACTCGATGGCAAGCAGGCTCTCGGGCGCTACTCCCCGTTGGAGCAGGGCGGCGGTAACGGCGCCGGTGCCCGGCCCAAGTTCGATGACCGTTCCTTCCCAGGCGGGATCGACGAGGGCTGCCATGGAGCGAGCAAGCCACCGCCCCGAGGGACTTACGGCGCCGGTCGTGAGCGGCTTTGCCGCCCAGCTCTTCAGGAACTTGAGATCGTCCGAATAATGGCAACGCACGCGCTTCGCCTCGGCGATCGCTTCGTCCCGCAGTCGATGCACGAACATCCCCACCCCCAGGTCCGGCCAGCAGACGCGTTGAACCGCGTCACCGACGACTACCAACCGCGATTTCGACAGTGATCTCAACTGCCCAGGTTGTCAAAGAAATCGCGGACGCGGGCAAAGAAGCCGGCCGACTCGGGATTGTTCTCGCCCGAAGACTCGCGCTCGAACTCCTCGAGCAACTCACGCTGACGGCGCGTGAGGCGTTGCGGCGTCTCGACGGTGACATTGATGTACATATCGCCGACGTCGCGCGAGCGCAGCACGGGCATGCCCTTCGATCTGAGGCGGAACTGCTTGCCGGTCTGGGTGCCTTCGGGCACGCGCACTTTGGTTTTGCCGCCTTCGATGGTCGGTACCTCGAATTCGCCGCCGAGCGCCGCGGTTGTCATGGAGATCGGCACGCGGCAATGGAGGTCGGCGCCATCGCGCTGAAAGAAGGCGTGCGGCCGTAGCGAGATGAAGATGTAGAGGTCGCCGGCCGGACCACCCCTCAGGCCGGCCTCGCCTTCGCCGGAGAGGCGGATTCGGGTGCCGTCCTCGATGCCGGCCGGGATATTGACCGACAGCGACCGCTCCTGCGTGGTGCGTCCGGTGCCCGAGCACGCTTCGCATGGGTTGGCGATGGTCTCGCCGCGGCCCTGACAGGTGGGACAGGTGCGCTCGATGGTGAAGAACCCCTGGCTCGCCCTGACCTTGCCGCTACCGCCGCAGGTGCGGCAGGTTTGCGGGCTGGTGCCGGGCTTGGCGCCGGTCCCCGAGCACTTGACGCAGGTGATCGATGTGGGAACGTGAATTTCGACCGTCTTGCCGGCGAAGGCTTCCTCCAGCGTGATGTCGAGGTTGTAGCGCAAGTCCGCGCCGCGCTCGCGCCCATTCGGCCGGCTGCGCCGGCCGCCGCTCATGAACTCGCCGAAAATGTCGTCGAAAATGTCGGCCATCGAGGCGCCGAAGCCGGGGTCCGCGCCACGCCCGCCCATGCCATTCTCGAATGCCGCATGGCCGAAGCGATCGTAGGCGGCCTTTTTCTGCGGGTCCTTCAGGACTTCGTAGGCCTCGTTGGCTTCCTTGAAGCGGGTCTCTGCGGTGGCATCACCTGGATTTTTGTCCGGATGCAATTGCATGGCGAGCTTGCGAAAGGCGCTCTTCAGCGTCTTCTCGTCGGCGTCGCGGGAAACGCCCAGCACGTCGTAATAATCGCGTTTGGCCATCGTCTGTCCCGAGGTGGAGAACGCTGGGCGGCATGTCCCCGCCCGCTCTCAACAGGAAGCGGCTCCCCGGTTATTCGACCGGAGAGCCGGATGCGCAGGAAGCCCGGCCTCAGCCGTTCTTCTTGTCGTCCTTGACCTCTTCGAAGTCGGCATCGAGGACGTCGTCACCCTCGGTGCTTGGCTTCTCCTCGGCGCCATCCTGTTGGGCGGCGTACATAGCCTCGCCCAGCTTCATGGCCGCCTGGGCGAGGGCATTGGTCTTGGCCTTGATATCCTCGGCGTCGTTCGATTCGATCACCGCCTTGAGATCGGTGATCGCGTTCTCGATGATCGACTTGTCCGAGGAAGAGACCTTGTCGCCGAAGTCGGCGAGCGACTTCTCGGTCGAGTGGATCAGCGCCTCACCGTGGTTCCGCGCTTCGACCGCCTCGCGGCGCGCCTTGTCGGCGGCGGCATTGGCCTCGGCATCCTTCACCATCTTGTCGATGTCGGAATCGGAAAGGCCACCAGACGCCTGGATGCGGATCTGCTGCTCCTTGCCGGTGCCCTTGTCCTTGGCCGACACGTTGACGATGCCGTTGGCGTCGATGTCGAAGGTCACCTCGATCTGCGGCACGCCGCGCGGTGCCGGCGGCAGGCCGACGAGATCGAACTGGCCGAGCATCTTGTTGTCCGCCGCCATCTCGCGCTCGCCCTGGAAGACGCGAATGGTCACCGCGCTCTGGCTGTCCTCGGCGGTCGAGAACACCTGGCTCTTCTTGGTGGGGATGGTGGTGTTGCGGTCGATGAGGCGCGTGAACACGCCACCCAGCGTTTCGATGCCGAGCGACAAGGGCGTCACGTCGAGCAGCAGGACGTCCTTGACCTCGCCGGCCAGGACGCCGGCCTGAATGGCGGCGCCGATGGCCACCACTTCGTCCGGGTTGACGCCCTTGTGCGGCTCGCGGCCGAAGAACTGCTTCACCGTCTCCTGTACCTTGGGCATGCGGGTCATGCCGCCGACCAGCACCACCTCGTCGATCTGACCGGCGCTGAGGCCGGCATCCTTGAGGGCCGCCTTGCAGGGCTCGACGGTCTTCTGCACGAGGTCATCGACCAGCGCCTCGAACTTGGCGCGGGTGAGCTTCAGCGTCAGGTGCTTGGGACCCTTAGCGTCGGCGGTGATGAACGGCAGGTTGATCTCGGTCTGCGACGCGCTGGACAGCTCGATCTTGGCCTTTTCGGCGGCTTCCTTCAGCCGCTGCAGCGCCAGCTTGTCACCGCGCAGGTCGATGCCCTGCTCCTTCTTGAACTCGTCGGCGAGATAGTTGACGAGTCGCATGTCGAAGTCCTCGCCACCGAGGAAGGTGTCGCCGTTGGTCGACTTCACTTCGAACACGCCATCGCCGATCTCGAGGATCGAGATGTCGAAGGTGCCGCCGCCGAGGTCATAGACGGCGATGGTCTTGGAATGATCGGATTTGTCGAGGCCGTAGGCCAGAGCGGCGGCCGTCGGCTCGTTGATGATGCGCAGCACTTCAAGGCCGGCGATCTTGCCGGCGTCCTTGGTGGCCTGACGCTGGGCGTCATTGAAGTAGGCGGGAACGGTGATGACGGCCTGCGTCACGCTGGTGCCGAGGTAGGCCTCTGCCGTTTCCTTCATCTTGGCCAGCGTCATCGCCGAGATATGCGAGGGCGAATACTTCTTGCCGTCAGCATTCACCCAGGCGTCGCCGTTGTCGCCCTTGACGATGGAATAGGGGACGAGGTCCTTGTCCTTGGACACCATCGGGTCCTCGAACCGCCGACCGATCAGGCGCTTCACCGCAAAGATTGTGTTTTCGGGATTGGTCACCGCCTGCCGCTTGGCCGGCTGGCCGACCAGGCGTTCGCCGCCGTCGGCGAAGGCGACGATCGAGGGCGTGGTGCGCGCGCCCTCAGAATTCTCGATCACCTTTGCGTTCTTGCCGTCCATGATGGCGACGCAGGAATTGGTCGTCCCGAGATCGATGCCGATAACCTTGCCCATTTCGTCACTCCGTTCAGGCAGACCGTCCGAACCCTCTTCCGAGGCATTCGGCTAGATGCCGGATTCCCGGCCGGTCCCCGTTTTTTCATCTTGAATGCTGACCGGGGAAGTCCCCGAATTCGGCCGGTATATAGGTTGCCGGCGAAGGCGGCGCAAGACGGAGAGCGCCTTGAGTCTTCGGTCAGGGTGCGCTGAAATCGCTCGGAGCGACCGTCTCTTCCCGTTGAGCGGGCCGGCGCGCCTCGTATACGAGTAGGAAGGCAAAAGCGACCAAGGAGGCGGTGGCAAGCGGTATGCCGGATGCCAACGTGGCAAGACCAAGCGCAGGCAGCATATAGGCGCTAAGAAGGACCATCATTTGCCATGGCTTTTCCATACGATCCATGAGCAGGACGACAGGTATGACAAACAGTGTGGTGTCGTAGGTGAAGGCATACGGCAGGATGAGGATTGTCGCCACGACAGTCATTGCGAGCTTCGAGGCATCGTTTGCATCGTGCAGCATTACGTAGAAAAAGGCGATCAGGGCGGCCGGAGCGGCGGCAGCTACGAAAAACCAGCCGTAATCGATCGGTAGATCCAGGGTGCGCGCCATCATCATCGGTGTCGGCATGATCCAGTCGAGCCGGTCATATGTTGTCAGCACGTGCAGTTGTGTCGGTCCGGCGTAGGCTATGTAGTCTGGAAATACGGACCAGCCGAAAATCAGCGAAGTCGCCAGCACGAGAACAAGAGTGGTCGTCGCAGCCGACAAGACGACTGCGTAACGCCGTTCGATCAACAGTACGATCGGCAAAAGCAGTCCTAAATGCGGCTTCATAGTGAGCAGACCGACGAGGATGCCGCTCACTATGGGACTGCGATCGCGCAGAACCCACGCCGACACCAGAATCGCTCCGACATAAAGTCCGACTTGCCCGAGAACAATGTTAAGCGCGACGACCGGGGATCCAATGGCAGCGAGTGACAGCCAGTTTCTTCGCTCGGGTTGCATTGATCGGAATGCAAGTCTTGCGGACGCGAAAAACGCAAGCAGCCCAAGAGCGTCCCACAGAACCAGCGCCACGTGATAAGGCAGCAAGCCAAGTGGCCAGACGAACAGAAGGACATGTGGCGGGTAGGACCAGTTGTGGATGGCATATGTCGGCCAGAAGGTCGTTCGCAGCAAGTCGACGTAGGCCGGCCAGTCGAATAGTGTTGATATGTTCCCGGAGAGGGCCAAGCGTGCGCCCATCCACATGTTCACGAAATCCCGCCCGATGGCATAGAGATCGCCGCGTTGAGGAAACCCGATAATCGCGTCGTAAATCACGTAGAATGTCGAAAAACTCAGGATGCCAAGCGCGAAGCGGGGCGTGATCAAGTTCGACCGAGCGGGAGGCGTCGACAACGACATCGGGTGAAACTCCTGGTAACGCCTGTCAGGCGATACCACGAGACCGAAAACAGTTTCTAAATGACGCCTTTATGAAAGCGGGACGATTTGCCGACAACCGTCACTAAACCGTCGGAAATTTGTCATCCTTCTGTTCAGGCGACATGGTGGGCTCGTCATGGCACGTTTGCCAGCGCTTTCCCGCACAGAATAGCGCGAACTCGAAGGAGCGTCCGGACAATGGGATCTGATCGGGTTTCCGCCGCAGGTAGTCGGCTTTGGTCCACGTTCGCAGCTGGAGATCTGCGACGCATTCCCGAAAACGTGCCTCCGCTCGGGCGCATGGGGTCTCTCGAGGTGCGGCTCGCCCGCTCGGCCGGTGAGGTTCGGGCCGCCCAGGCGTTGCGCTACCGCGTCTTCTACGGTGAGATGCAGGCGACCGCCGACCCGCGTACCCTCTTGCGCCGTCGCGATGCCGATGCCTTCGATCGCTATTGCGATCACTTGCTCGTCCTCGATCACGACGACGTCGAGATCCGGCCGTTTCGGCGAGCGCGGCCGCGCATCGTCGGCACCTATCGGCTCCTGCGCCAGAAAGTAGCCGAACGTCATCGCGGGTTCTATACCGCCGGCGAGTTTGCCATCGAACCTCTTCTTGCCCGCCATTCCGGCCTGGAATTCCTCGAACTCGGCCGGTCCTGCGTCATGAAGGCCTACCGCAGCAAGCGCACCGTCGAATTGTTGTGGCAGGGCATCTGGGCCTACGTGCTGAACAACGGCGTCGACGCCATGATCGGTTGCGCGTCCTTCGAGGGCACCGATCCCGATGCTCTCGCCCTGCCGCTGTCTTTCCTGCACCACCATGCCTCCGCCGATACCGACTGGCTGGTGGAAGCACGGCCCGAGCGAGGGGTCACCATGAACCGGCTGCCGATCGAGGCTGTCGACATGCGCACCGCGCTCGCTGGAATGCCACCGCTCATCAAGGGCTATCTTCGCCTCGGGGCCATGGTCGGCCGCGGCGCCGTCGTCGATCGCCCCTTCGGAACCACAGACGTGATGATCGTATTGCCGGTCGACCGCATCTCTGAGCGCTACGTCCGTTACTACGGCGCCGACGCCAGCCGTTACGCCGCCTGATCCTCGCCGGTCTTGAACACGAAGCGAGAATAACCGACGAAGTTCATCACCATGCCGACGCCGGTGCCGGCCGCGACGGCCAGCAGCGGCCGCAGCCCAGGCAGGAGCGCCAGGGCGGCGGCGAACACCAGGTAGTTCGCGGCGATCGAAATGAGCGATACCGCGAGGTAGCGCGCCCGCCGGCCGGGCACCGGGGCGCGCCGTTCCTTCCAGGTGAAGTTGCGGTTGATGGTGTAGGTGACGGCGATGGCAACTGCCACGGCGAAGATGCGGCCGAGATAGGGGCTGACGCCGAACGCAGCCAGGGCCTCGGTCAAACTGGCATCGACGACAAAGCCGCTGAGGCCCGCCACTGCGAAACCACCGAACCGCCGGAAGACGGGCGGCATCTCAGCCGGCCCTTCGCCGATCGGACCGATCGCCAAGCCGACGCAGCAAGTCGCGGAGCGTCGCAAGGTTCGCCGCCGTTTCCGCCCCGACGGGCTCCTCGGTCGCTCGGAGTGCCGGAATCGACAGGTAGAGGATGCGCTTCTGCTCGACGCGGGAGCGCGCGAGGCTGTCGAGAACGAGGCCGGCGGTCGCCAGAAGCGCCGCCAGGATCATCAGGCCGGTCGACAGCACGGCGGTGGGCAGGCGGGGAACCAAGCCGGTCTCGACGTAAGTCGCGAATACCGGCAGGGCAAGAACGACGGAGGCGGCAGCGAAGAGCCCCGAGAGCAGGCCGAAGAACAGGCTCGGCCGGGTCTCCTTCACCAGCATGGCGAACATCATCAGGATGCGGAAACCGTCGCGGAACGTGCGCAGCTTGGACGGGGCGCCCTCGACGCGGCGGCCGTAGTCGAGCGGCAGCTCCACGGTGGGGATGTGGAGCTGGCCGGCGTGCACCGCCATTTCCGTTTCGATCTCGAAGCCGTGCGATACGGCCGGGAAGCTCTTGACGAAGCGACGCGTGAAGGCCCGGTACCCGGAGAACACGTCGGTGAAATCGGGGCCGAACAGGCGGCGATAGAGGCCGTTGAACAGTCGATTGCCGAAGGCGTGTCCTGAGCGGCCGGCATCGACGGTGACGTTGCGCCGGACGCCGACGGCCATGTCGGCCCGCTCGGTGATCAGAGCCCGCACGAGATCGATGGCGTCGTTCGGATCGTAGGTGCCATCGCCGTCGGCCATGACATAGATGTCGGCGTCGACGTCGGCAAACATGCGACGGACCACGTGGCCCTTGCCTTGCCGGCCCTCGCGCACGACCTCGGCTCCGGCGACCCGCGCCTCGATGGCGGTCCGGTCGGAGGAATTGTTGTCGAAGACGAAGATGCGCGCTTCCGGCAGAGCGGCGCGAAAGCCGCGCACGACGGCGCCGATCGTCACCCCTTCGTTGTAGCAGGGCAGAACCACGGCGATGTCGAGCCCCGGAAAGGCGGCGGTGGAGTCGGTTGCGATCTCGCTTGCGGTCATGGCGCCTTCCGGAAGATGCGAACCGCGACGGGCGGTGCGTCGCCTTTACCTTTTATCCATCGTGTTAAGGCAAAGCTAACGACGCTTCGCATGTGCCGGGCTTCACCACGTTCTGTCGTCGGCTTTGGTCAATGAATTCCAAACAAGGCGCCTTCGGCGTCGCACCTGTCCTCTTCTGTTTCGGCCTGCGCGCTCGTCTGGTCTTCGCTGTCGCGTTGGGGCTGTTCGTCGCGGGGCTCGTCGCGGTCAATCGGCTCGCCGACCTCGGGCCCAGCTGGGATGATCCCGATGCGATGATGCGCCTCGTTGAGGTCCGCGATTTCCTTGCCGGTCAGAGCTGGTTCGACCTGACGCAATACCGGCTCGATCCGCCCGGCGGCGTGCTGATGCACTGGTCGCGTCTCGTAGATCTGCCGATTGCCATCCTCGTGCTCACGGCAACCCCCTTTGTCGGCAGCGCCGGGGCCGAAGTTTTCGCCGCCAACGTCTGGCCGGTTCTGCTGGTGATTCCTTTCGCCTTCGCGCTCGCTTCGGTAGCCGGCCGCTTCGGGGGCGACATCGCTCGCCTCGCCACCCTCCTGATGATCTTCCTCTCGCCGCAGGTGAAGGCTGTTTTCACCCCCGGCAATCTCGATCATCACAACGTTCAGGCGGTGCTGCTCGCTTGCGTGCTGATGGGGCTGGTACGGGCCGACCAAGGCCGTCGCTGGTCTGTCGCCGCTGGAGTGGCGGCGTCGATCAGCCTCGCCGTCGGCATGGAAACGTTGCCTGCCGTCCTTCTGGCCATCCTCGGTCTCGCCATCGCTTGGATCGTGGATGCCGACCGCTGGCGGCGCGGTCTGATCCTGTTTGCCGGCGCGCTGATCTTGGGCTCCCTGCTGGGTGCCGTGGCAACCATACCCCCGTCGCGCTGGCTGGTGCCGGCTTGTGACGCTTTGTCCTTCGCTTATCTGATGCCCGTGGTCGTCGGAGGTATCGGCGTGATCGCGTCGGCGGCCTTGCTGCGCGGCCATGGTGACGGCGTGCCGGGCCTTCTGATGCGCGGCGGTGCGCTGGTCGCTGTCGCCTCGCTTCTTGTGACGGTTGCCGCCGTGCTGTTTCCGTCCTGCCTCGCCGGTCCTTATGGCGGCATCGATCCGGCCATTCGGCCGATCTGGCTGGATCACGTCGCGGAGGCACAGGGCTTTCTGTCCACCATCGAGAACCGGCCGGGACTGGCGCTGCCGGTTTACTTCGCGCCATTCGCCGCCCTCCTGCTTGGGGTGCTAGCGCTTCGCAGCATGCCGGCCTCCGACCGGCCGGCTTTCGTCATCGTTCTCTCCATTCTTGGCGGCTCGGTTCTGCTCGGTGCGGTGCAGTTGCGCGCGCTGGTCGGCGCCCAGGTGGTCGCATCGGCGGCCGTCGGCGTCGTCGTCGCCCTGGCCGTCAAGGTGACGGAGGGGCGCGACGATGCCCGCTCGATCGCCCGGCGATGGACTTGGCTCCTCGCCGTTCCTGCCTTGTGGACGCTTGTCGTCACGACATCCGATCGCCTGTTTGACCGACCGGACGCCGAGGCGGCCAATGTCGCGAACATGGCCGAATGCCGCGCTTTCCTGGGCGATGTACTCGGCGCGCGCGCGCCAGGGCTCGTCGTGGCCACCTCGAACTTCGGCGCCTTCCTGCTCAAGGCGACGCCGCATTCCGTGCTGGCAGCGCCCTATCATCGCGGTGCCCATGGCATCCTGGCCGTGGATGCGGTCTTTACGGGTGCCGATCCCGAGGTCGCTTTCCGGGCGACCGGCGCCACCTATCTTGCCGCCTGTACTGGCGATCCCGAGCTTAACCAGATGGCCGAGCGCGCGCCGGGCGGACTTGCCGCTCGCCTGATCGACGGTGTGCGGCCGCCTTGGCTTGCCGAGGTCGCCTCGGGGCCGGCCGGCATGATCTTTTCGGCAAAGCCCTCCGGTCTCGACGTCACCGGCTCGCTGCCGGTGCTCAGGCTCCGCCCATCGATACGCGATTGACGGGCGGCCCCGATCCGGCGTGGGGCTCCTGAAGCCGCTTCGTCTTGCGCCTGGTTAATCTCCGGTTAATCGGCCAAGGCGCAGCATGATCCGTCAACCAAGCCGGAATAGCCCATGTTCTGTCGTCTTGCCGCACTCGTCTTCCTAGCCACCGCGCTGCCGGCCGCCGCCGAGACGCCGGCCAAGCAGCTGTTCGGCGCCGTCAATGATCCGGCGCCACTCGCTGCGCGCTCGATCGGTTCCTATGCCCGAGGCTGCCTTGCCGGCGCGGACCTGCTGCCCGTCAACGGTCCGACCTGGCAGGTGATGCGCCTGTCGCGCAATCGCAACTGGGGCAATCCGGCTCTGGTCGGTTTCCTCGAGCATCTTGCGGCGAAAGCGCCGTCGGTCGGCTGGAACGGTCTCCTCGTCGGCGACATGTCGCAGCCGCGCGGCGGCCCGATGTCGTCGGGTCACGCCAGCCACCAGATTGGGCTCGACGCCGACATCTGGCTGACACCGATGCCGAAACGAGAGTTCTCCTACGACGAGCGCGAAAAGGTGAGCGCCGTGTCGATGCTGGCGCCCGACACGCTCAGCGTCGACCCGAAGAAGTTCTCGAACCGCCAGTTCAACATCATCCGCCTCGCCGCCAAGCAGCCGGAGGTGGAGCGTATCTTCGTCAACCGGGCCATCAAGAAGGCGCTCTGCGAAGGCGCCAGCGGCGATCGCGCCTGGCTGTCCAAGGTGCGTCCGTGGTGGGGTCACGATTTCCACTTCCACGTTCGCATCGCCTGCCCGCGCAACTCGCCGACCTGCAAGCCCCAGGCCGATCCGCCGACGGGCGACGGCTGCGGTGCCGAGCTCCAGAGCTGGTATGCACCGCCGCCAAAGCCGACGAAGCCATCGAAGCCCAAGCCGCCGCCGCCGGAGATCACCTTGAAGGATCTTCCGCCGGAGTGCTCGCAGGTTCTGGTGGCGAAGTGAAAGAAAAGGCCGCGGTCTCTGAACTGACCGCGGCCTTTTCAAGTCTGCGCGCTTGGAAGTGTTATCCGCGCAATGCGGCGCCCGTCGCCTTTTGCACGGCGGCGACGATCGCCTTCGACACCTTCTCGATGTCTTCGTCGGTCAGCGTGCGGTCGCTTGGCGTCAGCGTCACGGCGATGGCGACCGACTTCTGCCCGGCGGCCACGTGCTCGCCCTTGTAGATGTCGAACACATCGACGCTGCCGATCAGCTTCTTGTCGGCACCCTGCACCGCCTTGATGATCTTGGCCACCTCGACGCCATCATCGACCACGAAGGCGAAGTCGCGGCTGACCGGCATGAAGGCGGAGAGCGCCAACGCCGGCTTGCTGCGGCCCGACTTCGCCTTGGCCACCGGGATGCGATCGAGAATCACCTCGGCGGCAACGATCGGCCCCTCGGCGTCGAGCGCTTCGATGACGGCCGGATGCAGCTCGCCGAAATGGGCCAGCACGGTCTGCGGGCCGAGCTGGATGCTGCCCGAGCGTCCCGGATGGAACCAGCTCGGCGCCGAACGGACGATCTGCACGCGCGAGATGTCGACGCCGAGCGCATCGAGCAGCGCCAGCGCGTCGGCCTTGGCGTCGAAGGCGGTCACGGAAGTCGCTGGCCCGGCCCAATGACGGCCGCCGCCGACGAACCCGGCAGTGCCCTCGCGCACTGCGGTCGCGGCGATGCTCTGGTCCTGAGGCCGGTCCCCTGCGAAGATCTGCCCAACTTCGAACAGCGAAAGATCGGAGAGGCCGCGGTCGGCGTTGCGCTTGACCGCCGCCATCAGGCCGGGGATCAGGCTCGGCCGCATGTCGCTCATGTCGGCGGAGATCGGATTGGCGAGCTCGAGTTCGGCCGCGCCGCCGCCGAACAGCATGGCGATTGGCTTGGCAAGGAACGACCATGTCACCGCCTCGACAAGGCCGCGCGCCGCCAGCGTCCGCTTGGCGCGGCGGGTGCGAGTCTGCAGGGACGTCAAGACCTTCTGCGACACCGAGGCGATGCGCGGAAGCGCCGTCGCCTTCACCTGGTCGAGGCCGACGATGCGCACTACTTCCTCGACGAGGTCGGCCTTGCCGTAAACGTCCGGGCGCCACGAAGGCACGGCGACCGAACGGCTGTCGCCGCTGCCGGTCACCGAGAAGCCGAGCTTCTCAAGCGTGCCGGTCACTGTTTCAGCCGGAAGATCGAGGCCTGAGAGGCGTTTCACCTCGGATAGCGGGAAGTCGACCACCTTATTGGGAACGGGCTCCTTGCCTGCCACCACGACGTCGGAGGCTTCGCCGCCACAGAGGTCGAGCACCAGTCGTGTCGCGAGTTCAAGGCCGGCGACGACGAAACCGGGATCGATGCCGCGTTCGAACCGGAAGCGAGCATCGGAGTTGAGGCCCAGGCGACGGCCGGTACGAGCCGTACGGCCCGGATCGAAGTAGGCGCTTTCGATGAAGACGGACGTGGTGGCTTCGGTGGAACCGGTGGTCTCGCCACCCATCACGCCGCCGAGGCCGAGCACGGCGGCATCGTCGGCGATGACGCACATGCTGTCGTCGACCGCATAGGCCTTGCCATCGAGCGCCAGCAGGCTTTCGCCCGGCATGCCGAGGCGGGCCGAGATGGTGCCGGTCAGCTTGTCGGCGTCATAGACGTGCAGCGGCCGGCCGCGATCGAAGGTCAGGTAGTTGGTGATGTCGACCAGCGCCGAGATCGGACGAAGGCCTATGGCCTTGAGCCGGTCCTGCAGCCACTTCGGGGATGGGCCGTTCTTGAGGCCGCGCACCACGCGACCGGCGAACACCGGGCAGGGCGTGTCGTCGCCATCGAATTTCAGCGCGATCGGCACGGGCGAGGGGAAGGCGCCGGGGACCGGGGAGAGCGGATCGGGCTTCAGCTTGCCGAGGCCGCGCGCCGCCAGATCGCGGGCAATGCCGCGAACGCCGAGGCAGTCGGGCCGGTTGGGGGTGATGGAGATATCGATCACCGGGTCGGCACCGCCGCGATAGTCGGCGAACGACACGCCGATCGGAGCGTCCTCGGGCAGCTCGATGATGCCGTTGTGCTCGTCCGACAGGCCGAGCTCGCGCTCCGAGCACATCATGCCGCGGCTCTCGACGCCGCGAATGGTACCGACCTCAAGCACGTCACCGGTGGCCGGAATGACGACGCCGGGCAGCGCGAACACGCCTTTGAGGCCAGCGCGCGCATTGGGGGCGCCGCAAACCACCTGCACCGGCCCCTTGCCGGCATCGACCGACAGCAGCTTCAGCTTGTCGGCGTTGGGGTGCTTGTCGGCGGTGACGATCTTGGCAACGACGAACGGCTTGAGCGGCGCCGATGGATCGGAAACCTCCTCCACCTCGAGGCCCACCATGGTGAGCGCCTCGACGACCTCGTCGAGCGAGGCTTCCGTTTCGAGATGGTCTTTCAGCCAGCTGAGGGTGAACTTCATTTTGGCAAATCCGTAATCGGAAATTCTAATTGGCTTGGTCCGGCGTGCGGGCGGGGGAACATCGTGGCAAGGGCCGCCGACATCATCCCGTCAGACCGCCGTAGAGGCTCGGCAGGTCGAGCGGACGGAAGCCGTAGTGCTTCAGCCAGCGGGCATCGGCGTCGAAGAAGGCGCGCAGGTCGGGCATGCCGTATTTCAGCATGGCGATGCGGTCGATGCCCATTCCGAAGGCGAAGCCCTGGTAGACGTCGGGGTCGAGGCCGGCGGCGCGGATGACGTTCGGATGCACCATGCCGCAGCCGAGGATCTCCAGCCAGTCGTCGCCCTCGCCGATGCGGATCTCGGAGCCCGACCGCCGGCAGCCAACGTCGACTTCCATCGACGGCTCGGTGAACGGGAAGAAGGACGGGCGGAAGCGCGTCTTGACCTCATCGACCTCGAAGAAGGCCTTCAGGAACTCTTCCAACACCCACTTGAGATGGCCGAAGTGCGTCGTCTCGTCGATGACGAGCCCCTCCACCTGGTGGAACATCGGCGTGTGGGTGGCATCGCTGTCGCAGCGATAGGTGCGGCCGGGCGCGATGATGCGGATGGGCGGCTTCTGCTTCTCCATGGTGCGCACCTGCACCGGCGAGGTGTGGGTCCTGAGCAGCAGGCGCGAGCCGTCTTCCTTCGGCTTCAGGAAGAAGGTGTCATGCATTTCGCGGGCCGGATGGTCCGGCGGGAAGTTGAGCGCGGTGAAGTTATAGTGGTCGGTCTCGATGTCCGGCCCCTCGGCCACCGCGAATCCCATATCGGTGAAGATGGCGGTGATCTCGTCGATCACCTGGCTCACCGGGTGGATGCGTCCCTCGGCCAGCGGTCCCGGACGGACCGGCAGCGAGATGTCCACGGTTTCGCGCGCGAGGCGAGCGTCAAGGGCGTCAGCCTTCAGAACCGCCTTGCGGTCGGCGATGGCGAGGGCAGCCCGGTCTTTCAGCGCATTGATCGCCGCACCGCGCGTACGCCGCTCGTCCGGGCTCATGGCGCCGAGCGTCTTCAGCAACGCCGATACCGACCCCTGCTTGCCGAGGGTGGCAACGCGCACGCTTTCAAGGGCGGCTTCGTCACTGGCGGCGTGGATGTCGTCGAGAATGGAGGCTTCGAGCTGTTCGATGTCGGTCATGACGGATGTCCTGGCGGATCTGATGGCTGGCTTCTAGCCGGTCTCACCGGCGAATGCACCCCTGGAAACAAAAAGAGCGGCGCACCGATCGGCGCGCCGCTCTCGTAATGTCGGGGGCGGCCGATCAGCGATCGGCCCCGCGCTGTCGCCGATTAAGCGGCAGCCTGGGCCTTCTCGACGATGGCCTTAAACGATGCCGGCTCGCTGATGGCGAGATCGGACAGCACCTTGCGATCGATGGCAATCCCGGCCTTGGCCAGGAGATCGATGAAGCGAGCGTAGGTCAGCTCGCCACCGGTGACATCACGAACGGCGGCGTTGATGCGCTGGATCCAGAGGGCGCGGAAGTTGCGCTTCTTGGCCCGGCGGTCACGCGTCGCATACTGCATCGCGCGATCGACAGCCGCCTTGGCGGTCTTGATGGTATTCTTGCGACGGCCCCGGTAGCCCTTGGCGGCTTCCAAAACCTTCTTGTGCTTGGCATGGGACGTTACGCCCCGCTTGACGCGCGCCATAATTCAGTCTCCTCGATAGTGAGTGCCGTTTGATCGCGCGGGATCAGGCGTAGGGCAGGAAATTCTTCTTGATGATGATTTCATCCGGCTTCGACAGCACGGTGGTGCCGCGAGCCTTGCGGATGAACTTGGTGGTCCGCTTGATCATGCCATGGCGCTTGCCGGCCTGGGCGGACTTGATGTGGCCATTGGCCGTCACCTTGAAGCGCTTCTTGGCGCCCGACTTCGTCTTCATCTTGGGCATTTTGCTCGTTTCCGAGTGTTTGGAGATCCCTTGCGGGGCCTCGCTGACCTTGTCTTTCCGGAAGACCTGCGGCCATCGCGGTAATCCCGCGGAGGCCAAGACGGTCTGTCCAGGGTTGAGCTTCCACGGCCGCCACGGCATGCCCTTGGATACGGCAAGCCGTCTCCACGCCGGGCGACCTGAAGTGGCTGGGCTTCTAGCCGAAAAGGGCGCTGGGCGCAAGGCGGATTCGCGCGATGGTGAAGCCGCCGGGTCGCCGAGCGCTTGCGCGCACGGGCTTCTCAGGGGGCTTCTCTGTCGCCCACGCAGGCCAGTCTCGGCAAAAATGAAAATGCCCCGGCGCAGCGGAACTGCCCGGAGCATTTTCGAAGAAGACCCGAGTGCTCAGCGCGGGGCGAGCAACATGACCATCTGGCGGCCTTCGAGGCGCGGCTCGCTCTCGACCTTGGCAACGTTTACGGTTTCTTCCTTGACCTGTTGAAGCAGCTTGAAGCCGAGGTCCTGGTGGGCCATTTCGCGGCCACGGAAGCGCAGCGTCACCTTGACCTTATCGCCCTCCTCGAAGAAGCGCAGCATGCTCTTCATCTTCACGGTGTAGTCGTTCGTGTCGATGTTGGGCCGAAGCTTGACTTCCTTGATCTCGACGATCTTCTGGTTCTTGCGGGCTTCCGACGCCTTCTTCTGGGCTTCGAACTTGTATTTGCCGAAGTCCAGGATCTTGCAGACGGGAGGCGTCGAATTCGGGGAAATCTCGACAAGGTCGAGACCGGCCTCGGCAGCGGCGGCCAGGGCATCGGCGATCGCGACAACGCCGAGGTTGTCACCATCCTCGCCGATCAGTTGGACCTGAGGGACCCGGATTTCGCGATTGATGCGCGGACCTTCCTTGACGGGGGCGGTGGCTCGGAACGGGCGACGAATGGCTGTCAACTCCTCTGAAGTTCATGGGACCAGTCGCTCCTCGGGATATGTCGACGCCCGACCATGTCAAGGACCTTGATCGTCAAACCGATCGCACCTTTGAGACAGGGACGCCACCCACGGATGACCGGCTGTCCTCACGGCGAACCGCAGCCTGCTGTGAAGCACGGACTCGCAAACTGGACAACGGCCTGAAAATCGTTGGAGAGTGCGAAAAAGTCAAGGTCGCACACGCCAATCGGCGGGGAAATGGGCTAAAGAAGCGGCATATTGTCCTGAACGACGGCAACATGCGACGCGTGGGACGCGAGGAGCGGAGAGAAATGTCGGACCGGCCGATCAGTATCACCTTGCCCGACGACGGCCGGATTGTTCGCGGTCTCGTCGGCGACGGCGACGGCCCGACGATCGTCTGGCTCGGCGGTTTCCGCTCCGACATGACCGGAGCCAAGGCCGAGGCGGTTGCGGCCTGGGGTCAGGAGCACGGCCGCAAGGTGGTGCGCTTCGACTATTCGGGTCATGGCGGTTCGGACGGCGCTTTCGAGGACGGCCGCATCGGTCGCTGGTTCGGCGAAGCGAAGGCCGTGATCGCCGCCGAAGCCGGTCCGGAGTTCGTTCTCGTCGGCTCGTCGATGGGTGGCTGGATGGCGCTGCTGCTCGCCCGCGAGCAACCTGCCGGGCTCAAGGGTGTGGTGCTCGTCGCTCCGGCCCCCGATTTCACCGAGAAGCTGTTCTATCCGGCGTTGCCGCCGGAAATGCGCGCTTGCCTGGATGCCGGGGAGACCGTCGAGGTCCCCGGCGAATATGGAAGTCCGGCCTACCGTCTCACCGCCGATTTCTTCCGTGACGGCGCCAGGCACAACCTTCTCGATGCGCCGCTTCGCCTCGGCGTGCCGGTGATCATCATCCAGGGCATGGCCGACACTTCTGTGCCTCATGCCCACGCGCGGCGCATCGTCGACCGTCTCGTCGACGACGACGTGGTGCTGACGCTGGTAAAAGACGGCGACCACCGGCTGTCGCGACCGTCCGACATCGCCCTCATCCTCGATGCCATTGGCCGCGTGACCGAGGAGTGACGCGGAAATCCGCGCCAATACGCGTTTTTTCCAGCGTGATCCCGAGGGATTTTTGCGACTAAAGGATTACCACGCGGCTCTCGCGTGATAGAAGGCCGCCATGGCAACGGTGTTCTCCCCTGAACCGCGAGGTCGGACATGTCGGACATGAAGCTCGTTGTGGTCGGCGCCGGTGGGCGCATGGGGCGTACGCTGGTACGCATCATCTCCGAGACGGCGGGCGTGGCGGTCCATGCTGCCATCGAGCGGGAGGGCAGTCCGCTGATTGGCGAGGATGCCGGTATGCTGGCGGGCATTGGCGAGATCGGCGTTCCTTTGACGACAGATGCGCTGGCCGCGGTGGTCGGCGCCGAAGGCATTCTCGACTTCACAAGTCCGGCCGCCACGGTCGAGTTCGCCGAACTGGCGGCGCAGGCACGTATCGTCCACATCGTCGGCACCACCGGCTGCTCGGCCGATGACGAAGCGAAGATCGATGCCGCCGCCCGCCACGCGACGGTGGTCAAATCCGGCAACATGAGCGTCGGCGTCAACCTGCTCGCCGTGCTGGTCGAGCGGGCCGCTCGAGCTCTCGGTCCGGATTTCGACATCGAGATCCTGGAGATGCACCACCGGCAAAAGGTGGATGCGCCCTCCGGCACGGCTCTTCTGCTCGGCGAGGCCGCCGCGCGCGGCCGCGACATCAAACTCGACGATTACGCCGTCCGTTCCCGCGACGGCTACACCGGCCCTCGTCCGCAAGGCGCCATCGGCTTTGCCACGCTGCGCGGCGGTTCTGTCGTCGGCGACCACACCGTCTATCTCGCCGGCGCCGGCGAGCGGCTGGAGCTGAGGCACGTCGCCGAGGACCGGGCGCAGTTTGCCAAGGGAGCGGTTCGAGCCGCGCTCTGGGCGCGTGGCCGAAAGCCGGGCCGCTACGACATGGCCGACGTCCTCGGCCTGAAGGATTGACCAATCCCGTCCTCGCTTCCTGGGGAGGCGTGGCCGGCTGCAGAAAGATCCGGGACCGACGGTCGGTTCCGGCCCCCAATGAAGCGATCAACTGGAGAAAAGCCCATGAGCCGCATTCTGGTCCTCGTCCGCCACGGCCAGTCCGAGTGGAACCTGCTCAACCTGTTCACCGGCTGGAAGGATCCCGACCTGACCGCCCAGGGCGTCAAGGAAGCCACCGCCGCCGGTACCCGCCTCAAGGCGCTCGGCTACAAGTACGACATCGCCTACACGTCGGTCCTGACGCGCGCCCAGCACACGCTACGCCTCATCCTCGGCGAAGTCGGCCAGCCGGACCTCGAGACCATCCGCGACCAGGCCCTCAACGAGCGCGACTACGGCGAACTGACCGGCCTCAACAAGGACGACGCCCGCGCCAAGTGGGGCGAGGAGCAGGTGCACATTTGGCGCCGTTCGTTCGACGTTCCGCCTCCGGGCGGCGAGAGCCTGAAGAACACCGCCGAGCGCACGCTGCCCTATTTCAACGCCGAGATCCTGCCGCGCGTCCTGAAGGGCGAGAACGTGCTGGTCGCCGCCCACGGCAACTCGCTGCGCTCGATCATCATGGACCTCGAGAAGCTCTCCGGCGACGAGATCGTCGCCCGCGAGCTGAACACCGGCGAGCCGATCGTCTACGAGCTCAACGAAGACGGTTCGATCAAGTCGAAGAAGGTTCTGGCGGCCTGATTGTCGCACCTTTGAAAAAGATCAGCGCCGCGGTGGGGTCTCCATCGCGGCGCTTTTCTTTTGGATGGAACGGCAAAGCTCAGGCCTTCTCCACCTCGGCGCCGCCGAGCCGGCGCGCCAGGCCGGTTTCCCAGCCGAGAATGGCCTTCTTGCGCGTGAGGCCCCAGTGATAGCCGCAGAGGTCGCCTTCGCGGCCGAGCACGCGGTGGCAGGGCACGACGAAGGACAGGGGGTTTCGCCCGACGGCGGAGCCGACGGCCCGCGCCGCGTTCGGGTTGCCGATGTGCCGGGCGATGTCCGAATAGGTCGTCGCCTTGCCGAGTGGAATTCGCAGCAGCGTCTCCCATACCCTGACTTCGAAGTCGGAGCCGATGAACACCAGCCGGATCGGCCGATCCTGCGACCACACCGTCGGATCGAACACCTGTCGCGCATAAGGCGCGGTGGTCACTTCGTCCTGAACGTAGGTGGCGGCAGGCCAGCGGGCCGACATGTCAAGGAAGGCCTTCTGTTCCTCGCCGGGGTCGGCGAAGGCTATGCCGGCAAGTCCCCGGTCGGTGGCCATCACCAGCGCGGTACCGAAGGGCGAGGAGTGGAAGCCGTAGGCGATGGTGACGCCGGCTCCCCGCGCCTTGTAGGCGCCCGGGCTCATCGCCTCGTGCGTCACGAATAGATCGTGCAAACGCCCCGGACCGGACAGGCCGACCTCATAGGCGGTGTCGAGGATCGACGACGACTGGTCGAGCATCCGCCGCGCCTCGTCGAGCGTCAGCGCCTGGACGAAGGCCTTGGGAGTCAGGCCCGCCCACCGGGTGAACAGGCGATGCAGATGACCGGCATCCGTACCGACGGCAGCGGCGATCGTCTCAAGTTCAGGCTGGTCGCGCCAGCGCTCGGAAATGAAGCGAATGGTGTCGCGCACGAGAACGTAGTCGCTGTGATCGCGATCGAGGGATACCTCGCCCGCCATGCGCAGCCCCTCGTGCAGCCAGCTCGCAGACATCGGCGGGCGGGTGAGGTTGTCGGTCAGCGTAATGGCGTCCATCGCGTCCTCCTTCAAGGGTGCGATGCAAAGTTAGGGAGGGGTCGGCGATCCAACCACCCGATTCTCGCACGTCGGAGGAAAAAGAGCAAAAAAACGATCCCGATGGCCGGAAAAAGCGACGCTGCTGACGCCGCCAGGCACCAAATCCGGCTATAGAAGGCGGCATAGCGCCTTGCCCGGAGTATTGCCCGTGCCGAGAAAGCCTGCCGTCGCGTCCGAAGACATCGACACGCCCATTCCGCCGACCCGGCCCATGAACTCGGCGGAAATCGAAGAGCTGTTCGCCACCTTCAAGGCGGCCAATCCCGAACCGCGGGGCGAGCTTCACGCCGTCAACCCCTACACGCTTCTGGTCGCGGTGGCGCTGTCCGCCCAGACCACCGATGCCGGCGTCAACAAGACGACTCGGCCGCTGTTCGAGACGGTCGACACCCCCGCAAAGATGCTGGAGCTCGGCGAAGACCGTCTTCGGGAGGCCATCAAGACCATCGGCCTCTATCGCAACAAGGCGAAGAACGTCATTGCGCTGTCGGAGATTCTGGTGCGCGAGCACGGCGGCGAAGTCCCGCGCGACCGCGCTTCGCTCGAAGCCTTGCCGGGCGTTGGCCGCAAGACGGCAAATGTCGTCCTCAACATCGCCTTCGGCGAACCGACCATCGCCGTGGACACGCATGTTTTCCGCGTCTCCAACCGGCTGGGCCTCGCGCCGGGGCGGACGCCGATCGAGGTCGAGCTCGGCCTGGAGAAGGTCGTGCCGAAAGCCTATCTTCTGCACGCCCATCATTGGCTGATCCTGCATGGCCGCTACGTCTGCAAGGCCCGGCGGCCGGAGTGCGAACGGTGCATCGTCGCCGATCTCTGCCGGAGTCCGGAAAAGCGCCTGCCGATGATGTGACCTTACCGGATGCTTGAAACGCCAAACCCCGCCGTCGCCGGCGGGGTTTCGTTTTTTCTCGATCCGAAATCGGTCAAGCGATGCGGGCGTATTCGTCGAAGGCGAGGCGCGGCAGGCGCGGGTACAGCGACGACTTGTCGCCGTAGCCAAGATTGACGACCAGGAAGGTCTTGACGCGGCTGTTGGGGAAGAAGGCGGCGTCGACGGCGGCGGCATCGAAGCCGGCCATCGGGCCGACGTCGAGACCCAACGCCCGCGCGGCCGTGGTCAGGTAGCCGACCTGCAACGAGGCCGAGCGCAACGCAGAGAACTGCAGGCGCTCGTCCGGCGAGCCGGCGTACCAGGAGCGGGCATCGGCGTGGGGGAAGGTCTTGGGCAGGTTCTCGTAGAAATCGAGATCGTAGCCGGCAATGACGGACACTGGCGCGGTCTTGGTCTTGGCCTGATTGCCGGGCGCCATGGCGGCCAGCAGCTTTTCCTTGGCCTCGGGCGACTTCACGAAAACGAAGCGGCCGGGCAGGGTGTTGGCCTCGGTGGGGCCGAGACTGGTCAGTTCGGCCAGCGTCCTCAGCGTCTCGTCGGTAACCGGCTTGTCGAGGAAGCCGTTGTAGGAGCGGCCGTCGCGGAACAGACGGTCGAGCGTGTCGTCGGCAAGAAGAGCGGACATTGGAAAAACCTTTCGGGCGGAGGAAGCGAATTCACGCCCGAACTAGGTGTCTTTCGATGCCCCGAATAGTCGGCGATCGGCTGACAAATTGTTCGATAAAAGTGACCTATCCCGCAATACCGCGGTCGATTGCGCGCTGTTCACAACCTTTTCACGGTAACTTGAATGCCGCTTCGGACCGCGCCCCTTTGAAATGACGACGCCGCCGGAGTGACCGGCGGCGTGGGATACGGTGCGTATCAGAGGTCAATCAGGCGACGGCGCGAACCTCGCGCACGTCCGGAAGGAAGTGACGCAGGAGATTCTGGATGCCGTTCCGGAGTGTCGCCGTCGACGACGGACACCCGGCGCAGGCGCCGCGCATGTTGAGATAGACGATGCCGTCCTTGTAGGCGCGGAAAGTGATGTCTCCACCGTCCGCCGCCACGGCCGGACGCACGCGCGTATCAAGGAGCTCCTTGATCGACGATACCGTATCTGCGTCGGCCGGATCGAAATCCTCGTCGCCGGCCGTCGTCTCGGTAGTCGTCAGGATCGGCGCGCCCGACATGAAGTGTTCCATGATGACGCCGAGCACTGCCGGCTTCAGGTGCGTCCAGTCCTCGTCCGGGCTGGTCACGGTGATGAAGTCGGCGCCGAAGAACACGCCGGACACGCCGTTGATCTCGAACAACCCCGTGGCAAGCGGCGAAACGGCCGCCTGTTCGGGCGTCAGGAATTCGCGCGGACTGCCTTCGAGGACGACCCGCCCGGGCAGGAACTTCAGCGTAGCCGGATTGGGCGTGGACTCGGTCTGAATGAACATCTTGTGGGGCTCCTCAGGCTCGCCTGATTGGAACATGTCTAAACTTGATCTTTAGAGGATAGTTCCGACTTTGCAAATGAACAATCGGTGAACCTGCGGATCTAAATCGTTCAGGGCTCAAGCGACGGCCGCGATATCCTCGTCGCTCATGTCGCCGGGCACGATGGTCACCGGGATGGGAAACGGCGGCCCCGAGCGACCGGCGACCGAGGTCACCAGCGGCCCCGGCCCCTCGCTGCCGATACCGGCCGCGAGTACCAGGATGGCGATGTCGCGATCCTCCTCGATGAGACGGTGGATCGCTTCGGCCGCCTGTCCTTCGCGGATAACGAGCTCGGCCTCGATATCGGCCGCGAAGGCGTGCACGCGTTCGGCAGTAGCGGCCAGACGCTGCCGCGCTTCGTCCATTGCCTCGGCGCGCATCATCTCCTCGACGCCGCGCCAATGCTGGAAGTCGCCGGGCGGGATGACATAGAGAAGCACCAGCCCCCCGGACGTATGCCGTGCGCGCGTGGCTGCGTAGACAAGCGCCCGGTCGCATTCGGGCGTGTCGTCTATGACGCAGAGGAACTTGCGTCGGTGACCCTCTTCGCGGGCGAGGCGGCGTGAAACCATGATGACAAATTAGCAGAAGGCCGGCGGCGGACAAGCCGCACCGGCCTTCAAGTTTTCACTGAACGGCACCTCAGCGCCGCTTGCGGCTCTGAATGAAGCCGACGATGTCGCGCACGTCGTCCATCACCTTGCCGGCGATGGCGCCGGCCCGTTCAGAGCCGTCGGCGAGGACTGCGTCGATATGGTCGGGTTCTGCCATCAGCGCCTTCATCCGATCGTTGATCGGCGACAGGACGGACACCGCGAGATCGGCCAGCGCCGGCTTGAAGGCCGAGAACTGCGACCCGCCGCGGTCTTTCAGCACCGCCTCCTTCGTCGTGCCCGCCAGAGCGGCGTAGATCGTGACGAGGTTGTCGGCGTCCGGCCGTTCCTTGAGACCGTCGACCTCGGACGGCAGCGGCTCCGGGTCGGTCCGGGCCTTGCGGATCTTCGTGGCGATGGCATCGCGGTCGTCGGTCAGATTGATGCGCGAGTAGTCCGACGGATCGGACTTCGACATCTTCTTGGTGCCGTCGCGAAGCGACATGACGCGCGGCGCCGGACCCTGCGTCAGCGGCTCGGGCAGCGGGAAATAGCCGTCCTCGGCGCTGTGACCCTGGGCTACGATCGAGGCGGAGAAGTCGTTGTTGAACTTCGTTGCGATGTCGCGAGCGAGCTCGAGGTGCTGCTTCTGGTCCTCGCCGACCGGCACGTGGGTCGCCCGGTAGACCAGAATGTCGGCCGCCATCAGGCTGGGATAGGCGAACAGGCCCACCGACACGTTCTCGCGGTCCTTGCCGGCCTTCTCCTTGAACTGCGTCATGCGGTTGAGCCAGCCCATGCGGGCGACGCAGTTGAATACCCAGGCGAGTTCGGCGTGCTCGGGCACCTGGCTCTGATTGAAGACGATGTGCGTCTTCGGATCGATGCCGGCGGCGAGGAAGGCGGCCGTCACTTCGCGGATCTGGCGCCGGAGCTCGAAGGGATCCTGCCAGACGGTGATGGCGTGCTCGTCGACGACGCAGTAGATGCAGTCATGGGTCGACTGCATTTCCACGAAGCGCTTGATGGCGCCGAGATAATTGCCGAGATGGAGATTGCCGGTCGGTTGAACGCCGGAAAAGACAAGAGGTTTGAAAGGCATCGGTTTGGACCCGAGGATAGAGTGACACGCGCTCCGGTGGTGAAACCGGGCGGAGCGGACTTATGGACCCGCCACGCGGTGACCGCAAGCGAAAGACAGCGGTGCTCGACCTACGGCCTATGCCGCCGACCGAGCCGTTGGTGGTCATGAAGGGATGGGGTGAGGTGACCGCGCCACGTCCGGCCCCCTACGCCGGAACACCTCCGGCGGGGTGGGCACGACGGCCCGGCCGGCGCAGCCATTGCATCGCCGGCTTCTCGATCAACAGATGTACGGCCACCGATACGCCGATGGTGATCAGGACCATGGCAACGAACACGACCCGGTTGGGCAGCTCGGCCAACGGCCCCACCCCGAACAGGCGGATGAGGACCGACCCGAGCGGAGCGTGGATCAGGTAGATGCAATAGGAACTGCCGCCCAGGATCGCCATCGGGCGGGCGAATGGCAGCGGCTTTCTCATCTCGATTTGCGAGATCGACAGGATCAGCGCGGCTGCGCAGCTCATGTAGATCAGCGGGCTGGTTATGCCGCCCAGCGGCAGAAATTCTTCCGGCAGGTCCCGGCCGACGTACCACTCGGCGGTCATGGCAGCCAAGAAACCAAGGCCGCCAAGGCTGGCAATGAGGCCCGGCTTCGTCAGCGAGATGCGGGTGACCGCCCAGGCGCAGGCCACGCCCAGGCCGAAGCCCAGGTTGTAGATGTAGAAGAATGGCTTGATCGCTGGAGCAAGATCGTAGGGGTGCATGGCCCCGACGACCAGGCTGGCGGCCTGCCATGCGATGAGTGCCAACGCGCCGACCCGCACGTTGAGGATCATCACCGCGAACAGCGCGTAAAACACCATCTCATGGCGCAGGCTCCATGCCTGGGGCACGACGGTATCGCCGGACAGCGGCAGCAGCAAAGCGTCGAGGACGCCGTTCCAGAAGGTGAATTCCCGCTCCCCGCGCAACGACGGCACCAGGAAGAACATCACGAGCATGGCTGCGAAGATGGCAAGATAGAGCGGGTAGATCCGGATGATCCGCTTGGTGGCGAAACTCGTCACGGCGGCGGGGCGACCGATGTCCGGGCGGTGGACCCAGTAGATGATGAAACCGCTCAGGACGAAGAAGTAGTCGACGCCCGCATGCCCGGCACGAAAGGCGAAGTCGAACACCTGATCCTGGCGCAGGTTCTCGAAGGCGATGGTGAAGTGAAAACAACACACGAGGAGCGCCGCCAGGAAGCGTCCGAACTCCAGCCCCAGCAATCTGGGCCTTGCCTCGACCTGCATTCCTGCCTCCCGATCCCAACAAAGGGCGATAAGGATCGGGAGGTTAGCAGCAATTGCTGAAGGAGGTGTTGTGACGAAGGCTGGCGACGCGCTCAGCCGGCCTTGCCGCGACCGACGATCGCCTTGGCGTAACGGCGGACGTCGACGGCGCCGGTCAGCACCGTCGCAAGGCCATAGACCGCCATGCCGAACAGGCAGAGGCCGAGAAGCCAGATGATCTGGAGCAGCTCGCGGCCGCTGTGGAGGCGGGCGTCGACAAGGCTTTCGCCGAAGAGCAGCGCCGCCCCCATCACGAGGCTGGCGACGGCGAGCAGAACGAGGCGCCGGACGAGCAGGGCGTCGGCCCTGAAATGACCGCGCCGGTGAAGCTCGATGACCAGCATCAGCGCATTGACCCAGGCGGCGAGCGAGGTCGCCGCGGCAATGCCGACATGACCGATGAACGGGAACAGGGCCAACGAGGCCGCCACGTTGACCGCCACCGATATGCCGCCCTGTATGGTGGGCGTGCGGGTGTCCTCGCGGGCGTAGAAGGACGGCTGGAACACCTTGATGGCGACGAAGGCCGGGAGGCCGGCGGCGAAGGCGATCAGCGCGTCGGCGGTGGCAAGGGTGTCGGCGGCGGTAAAGGCACCGCGCTCGAACAGTACGCGCATGATCGTGTAGGGAATGGCGCAAAGGGCGACGGTAGCCGGCAACGTCAGCGCCATGGCGAACTCCAGCGCCCGGTTCTGGGTGTGGAAGATGCTCTCGGCCTTCTCCGTCCGGACGCGGCGGGTGAGGTCCGGCAGGAGCACGATGCCGATGGCGACGCCGATCACCCCGAGCGGCAGCTGGTAGATGCGATCGGCAAAATACAGCCAGGACACGGCGCTCGCCTGCATAGAGGCGATGATGGTGCCGACCACGATGTTGATCTGGGTGATGCCGCCGGAGATCACGCCGGGGATGCCGAGCGTCACGAAACGGCGGACATTGTCGTTGTAGCGCGGCCGCTTCAGCGACATGGGGAAGCCGATCCACCACAGCGAGCCGCCGACGGCGATCAATTGCGCAAAGCCGGAGATGCAGACGGCCCAGGAGAGCGTATACGCGGCTTCCGGCGTGCCGGCCCAGTTCTCCCACCAGATGAGGGCGAGGGCGGCGACCAGGACGACGTTGAGCAGTGACGGCGCAAAGGCGGCGACGGCGAAACGTCCGAAGGATTGCAGCATGCCGGCCGCCATGGCGGTCAGCGACATGCAGGCGAGATAGGGGAACATCACCCGCGTCATGAACTCGGCGGCGGAAAACTTCTGCGGATCGTCGATGAAGCCCGGTGCGAGCACGCCCACCAGCCACGGCGCGCCGATTTCGGCCAGCGCGGTGACGACGACCAGCACCAGCAGGAAGATCGCGAGGATGTCCTCTGCCAGCGCACGCGCCGACACTTTGCCACCTTCGGCCAGCGCCCGGGCGAACAGCGGCACGAAGGCTGAGGAGAAGGCCCCCTCGGCGAACAGGCGCCGGAACAGATTGGGCAGGCGGAAGGCGACGAAGAAGGCATCGGCAATCGGGCCCGAGCCCAGCATGTTCGCCATGAACACGTCACGGACGAAGCCGAGCAGCCGTGAAGACAACGTGGCGCCGCCCACGGTCACGAAGTTTTTGACGAGGCTCATGACCGGTTGCCTTCCTCAGGCTGCCTTCTTGGGCGGATGCGGCTCTTCGCCGGCCACGGCCGCGAGGATGCGTCGGCGAATCGCTGCCTGCTTGGAGCCGGACTGGATCTTCAGCTTGGTGAGATCGGTGACGTAGAACACGTCGACAACCCGCTCGCCGAAGGTGGCGATGTGCGCCGAGGCGATGTTGAGGTTGAGGTCGCTCATCGCCGTCGTCACGTCGTAGAGAAGGCCCGGCCGGTCGAGGCAGGACACCTCGAGCACGGAAAGGTTCTCCGACAGCGCGTTGTCGAACTTGATGTCGGTCGGCACGCTGAACGCCTTGGTCGCCTTGCGTTGACCGACACGGCGGGCAACGATCTCCGGCAGTCTCTCGCGCCCTTCGAGCGCCGCCTCGATCATCTTCAGCACGCGGTCGGCGCGCCGGAACTCGTCGGCGTCGTCCGGAAACTCGCGGTTGATCAGGATGGTGTCGAGGGCGAGGCCGTCGGTGGTGGTGTAGATCTGGGCGTCGGCGATGTTGACGCCGGCCGCCGCGCAGGCGCCGGTGATGGTCGACAGAAGGCGCGGATGGTCGGGCGCCACCACCACCAGTTCGGTGATCGCCTCGAATTTCTTGGTCGAATAGGCGGTGGCGAGGCGTCGCCCCGTCCCTTCCATCGACCTCAGAAGGCGGGCGTGCATGATCTTTTCGGGCAGGTCGACGCGCAGCCAGTAAGGCGCGAAATGGCGTCGGCCATAGTCGGATAGCTCCGTCTCGCTCCAGTCGGTCAGCTCGGCGGCGAGCTCCGCCTTGGCGGCGGCGACGCGCTGGTCGCGCGACAGCTTCGAGTGGCCGCCGAGGAGATAGGGCTCGGTCTCGTAATAGAGTGTCCTGAGGAGTTGCCCCTTCCAGCCGTTCCAGACGCCCGGACCCACCGCCTTGATGTCGGCGATGGTCAGCATCAGCAGCATGCGGAGCCGTTCCACCGTTTGCACCACGGCGGCGAAGTCGCGAATGGTCTGGCGGTCGGAAAGATCGCGCGACTGGGCGATGATCGACATCACCAGGTGGTTCTCGACGAGCCAGGCGAGCTGGTCCGTCTCGGCCGGCGAGAAGCCGAAGCGCGGCCCGAGACGGCGGGCAATCTTGGCACCGGCAATCGAGTGATCCTCGACGCGCCCCTTGGCGATGTCGTGCAGGAACAGGGCGAGATAGAGCACGTTGCGGTTGGAAATGGCCGGAAACAGCTCGGTGGCGAGCGGATGGTCGCCCTGCTCCTCGCCGCGCTCGATCTGGGCGAGAAGGCCGATGGCCCGCAGCGTGTGCTCGTCGACGGTGTAATGATGATACATATTGAACTGCATCATCGCCACGACGCGGCCGAACTCGTTGATGAAGCGGCCGAGCACGCCGGTTTCGTTCATCGCCCTGAGCACCGCCTCGGCATGCCTCTTCGACGTCAGCACGTCGAGGAATATGCGGTTGGCCTCCTCATTTTCGCGCAAGTCGCTATCGATGAGGCGCAGAGAGCGGGTGATCAGCTTCAGCGCATCCGGATGAAAGTCGAGATCCTTCCGGGCGGCAACGGCGAAGATACGAAGAAGATTGACCGGATCTCGCTCGAACACGCCGTCGTCGATCACCGACAGGCGGTCGTTGTCGATGATGAACTGCGGCGTGCCCGGCAGCGACTTCTTGCGCCGCCGGAAGGTGTGGCGCAGCACCCGATCGAGCATCGGCTTGGGCTTGGCGTGCATCTCCTCGAGGGCCGCGCAGAAGATGCGCGTGAGGTCGCCCACGTCCTTGGCCACCAGGAAATAGTGTTTCATGAAGCGTTCGACGGGCTCAAGACCTGGATGGAGCTGATAGCCCAGGAGCTCGGCAATTTCGCGCTGGTTCTCGAAGCCGAGCCGGTCGTCGGCCCGGTTGGTGACGAAGTGGAGGTTGCAGCGCACCGCCCACAGGAACTCTTCGCACTTGTGGAAGCGGTTGAGCTCCTTGCGGGCGAAGATGCCCTGCTTCACAAGTTCGTCGGCCGTCGAGGCGCGATAGAAGTATTTGGCGATCCAGAACAGCGTGTGAAGGTCGCGGAGGCCGCCCTTGCCGTCCTTGACGTTCGGCTCGACGAGATAGCGCGAGGTGCCGGCGCGCCTGTGCCTTTCGTCGCGCTCGGCAAGCTTGGCCTGGATGAACTCCGGACCGGTGCCCTTGACCACCTCGTTGTCGAAGCGGCTGGTCATCTCCGAATAGAGGCTCTTGTCGCCGAGAATCCACCGGGCTTCGAGCAGCGCCGTGCGGATGGTCATGTCGGCGCGGCCGAGCTTGATGCAGTCTTCGACGCGGCGTGTCGAGTGGCCGACCTTGAAGCCGATGTCCCAGAGAAAATAAAGGATGTGTTCCAGAACCTTGTCGGCGAGCGGCTGCGACTTCGGCGGCAGCAGGAACAGGAGGTCGACGTCCGAGGAGGGGGCCAGCGTAGCGCGGCCATAGCCGCCGACGGCGATGATGGCGATCTTCTCGTCGCGCCCGCCGGGGAAGACGCGGCTCACCGTATGCTCGTAGATGACGTGGATCAGCGAATCCACCAGAGCCGAGAGGCGGCGGGCGCAGGCGACGCCATCCCGGTCGCGGCCCAGGATATCTCGGGCCGCCGCTCGTCCTTCCTGGTTCGCCCGCTTCAGCACGGCGAGCAGTTCCGGGCGTGGGTCGACACCGGCGGTTGCCGCCCGGTCGGCGATGGCCGCCATTTCCGCGCCGAGTGCCGTCTCGTCGATCAGGGTGGTGGTTTCCGGAAGCTTGGTCATCGGCGGCAATCACCTTCGGACGAGGTAGGCGCAGCAGGTCCGGGCTTGTCCGCAGCCGGCAACAAAACCGAATAGTCGGCGGAACCCGAACAATCAACCATGCGCGCGTCCGATTCCCATTCGAAGCGCCTTCAGCCGATAAACGGCCTCCAGCGCCTCGCGGGGACTGAGCTCGTCGGGCGCCAGCGCATCGATGGCGGCGAGCAGCTCCGCTTCCGCGGGATCGGGTGCCATTTCGACCGGTGCCGCCGCGGCCTGATGGCGTGCCAGCGAGAACAGCGGCAGGTCGTCGAGCATGGAGGCGGCGTTGTTTCCGCCCGATTTCTCCAGCTCGGCCAGAACGGAGCGCGCCCGCTCGATCACCGGCCGGGGCAGGCCCGCGAGCTTGGCGACCTGGATGCCGTAGGACCGGTCGGCCGATCCGGGCACGATCTCGTGCAGGAACACCACGTCGCCGCGCCACTCCTTCACCTTGACGGTGGCATTGACGACGCGTGGCAGGCGCTCCGAGAGCGCTGTCAGCTCGTGGTAGTGCGTCGCGAACAGCGTGCGGCAGCGATTGGCTTCGTGCAGATGCTCGATGGTGGCCCAGGCGATGGAAAGTCCATCATAGGTGGCGGTGCCCCGGCCGATCTCATCGAGAATAACGAAGGAGCGCGGGCCTGCCTGATTGAGGATGGCCGCCGTCTCGATCATCTCGACCATGAAGGTGGAGCGCCCGCGCGCCAGGTCGTCGGCAGCGCCGACGCGCGAGAACAGCCGGTCGACGACGCCGATGTGCGCCGAACGGGCCGGCACGAAGGAGCCGATCTGGGCCAGCACCGCGATCAGCGCGTTCTGCCTCAGGAAGGTCGACTTACCGGCCATGTTGGGACCGGTGACCAGCCACAGCTTGCCGGCCGCCTCGCCACCGACGTCGCAGCCGTTGGCGACGAACGAACCACCGTCCTCGCGCAGAACCTGCTCGACCACCGGGTGACGGCCGCCGTCGATGCGGAAGGTCAGGCTGTCATCGACGCGCGGCCGGACGTAACCCTCGGCGGCGGCCAGCTCGGCAAGCGCGGTGGCGACGTCGAGCGCGGCCAGCATGTCGGCCGCCCGCTTGATGGCGGTGCCGGCTTCCATCGTCTCGCGGGCGAGTTCGGCGAAGACCGAGAGCTCGACCGCCAAGGCTCTCTCCGCCGCCGAGGCGATGCGGCCCTCGAGTTCGGACAGCTCCGTCGTCGAAAAGCGCATGGCGCCGGCCAGCGTCTGCCGGTGGATGAACAGCCGGTTGAGCGGCTCGCTGGTCATCGCCTGCGCGTAGTTCGGCGCCACCTCGATGAAGTAGCCGAGCACGCCGTTATGGCGCACCTTCAACGACTTGATGCCGGCCGTCTCGGCATAGGTCTGCTGCAAGGCGGCAATCACCTGCCGGCTCTCGTCGCGCAGGGCGCGCGCTTCGTCGAGGTCGGCGCGGAAGCCGGGCCGCACGAAACCGCCGTCGCGCTTCAGGAGGGGAAGCTCGTCGTCGAGCGCTGCGGTCAGCCGTCCGGCAAGGTCGGCCGGGGCGGCTTCAAGGCCATGGGCGATGCGGTCGATCTCGGGTCCCGCGCCGCCTGCATCGCGAAGGTCGCCCGCCAGTTGGACGGCGGCGGCGAGCCCGCCGGCGATGGCGGCAAGATCGCGCGGACCGCCACGGTCGAGGCTGATGCGGGTGAGGGCGCGGGCCATGTCGGGTGCGCCGGCCAGATCCCGGCGCAGGCGCGCCCGAAGCGTCGTCTCCGACAGGAAGAAGTCGACGGCGTCGAGCCGGTCGCGGATGGCGTCGGGGTCGGCAAGCGGTGCCGCGAGCCGGTCGGCGAGGAGGCGTGCTCCGGCGCCCGATACCGTGCGGTCGATGGCGTGCAGCAACGAGCCGCGCCGTTCGCCGGACAGAGTGCGCGACAGTTCGAGGTTGGCCCGGCTGGCCGCGTCGATGGCGAGAGCGCCGCCCAGGCTCTCGCGGGCCGGCGGGTCGAGCGGTGGCCGGCTGCCGATTTGCGTCTTGTCGACATAGGCGACGATGGCGGCGGCGGCGGTCAGCTCCAGCCGGGTGAAGCTGCCGAAGGCGTCGAGCGAGGCGACGGAAAAGAAATCGGCGAGCCGGTGTTCGGCCGTGGCGGCATCGAAAAAGGCACGCGGCAGCGGCACCACGGCCGGGCTCGCCGCCTTGAAGGTCCGACGCAACTCGTCGTCCTCGAACAGGCCGTCGGCGGCCAGGAGCTCGCGTGGCTCGATGCGGGCAAGCAGCGCCGGCAGGGCGGCCGGGCTGGTTTCGGCAAGGCGGAAGGCGCCGGTCGACATGTCCGCCCAGGCGACGGCAAATCCGTCGGCGGTGCTATCCGTTCCCTTTTGGCGCGCGACGGCAGCGAGATAGTTGGAGCGGCGCGCATCGAGAAGATTGTCCTCGGTCAGCGTGCCGGGCGTGACGAGCCGGACGACGTCGCGCCGCACCACCGATTTCGAGCCGCGCTTCTTTGCCTCGGCCGGATCTTCCATCTGCTCGCAGACGGCGACGCGATGGCCGAGGGCGATGAGGCGCTGAAGATAGTCGTCGGCCGCATGCACCGGTACGCCGCAGAGCGGAATGTCCTCACCGCGATACTTGCCGCGTTTGGTGAGCGTGATGCCAAGGGCGCGCGAGGCGACCTCGGCATCCTTGAAGAACATCTCGTAGAAGTCGCCCATCCGGTAGAACAGCAGACAATCGGGATTGGCTGCCTTGATCTCGATGAACTGCGCCATGGCGGGCGTCGCCACATCGGCGGTCCGGTCGTCGGGGAGAGCTTGCACGTCGGTCATGGGGCGGGAAGCTAACAAAGCCCGCACCGCTTTTCACGCGGCAAATGTCCTGCTGTCGCGGTTATCCAGCCGTCATTCCGGCACGGGAGAGGGGCGCGTCAACACGCCTTCGCCGTAACGGGCCTTGTCGCGGTTACGGTGCGACCCGAGACCCTCCGAGGCGAGATAGCTCCAGATCTCCTCTGCCGTTTCGGCAAAGTGGACGAGACCGATGTCCTCGCGGTTGATCATGCCGTAGTCGGCCAGGGCGTCGAAATTGATGACCTTGTGCCAGTACTCGCCGTCCACCAGCACGACCGGAATTCGGGTGCCCTTGTGGGTCTGGGTCAGCGTCAGAAGCTCGAACAGCTCGTCGAAGGTGCCGAACCCGCCGGGGAACACCACCAAGGCATTGGCGCGCATGGCCAGATGCATCTTGCGCATGGCAAAGTAGTGGAACCGGAAGGTGAGTTGCGGCGTCGTATAGGCGTTGGGTTCCTGCTCGTGCGGCAGGACGATGTTGAAGCCGATGGTCGGCGCGCCGGCGTCGCGGGCGCCACGGTTGGCCGCCTCCATGACGCCAGGGCCGCCGCCGGTGGCGATGACGTTGTCGAAGAACCCGTCGGCACGGTTGACGGCGCCGCCACGTTCGGACGCGATGCGGCCGAATTCGCGCGCCGTGTTGTACCAGCGATTGTGCAGGGGATCGCCGTTTTCATGGACGCGGGCAGAACCGAACACGACGAGCGTCGACCGGATGCCCCAGGCCTTCAGCGTCTGTTCGGCCTTGGAATACTCCAGCATGAAGCGGACGCCGCGCATCGAGTCCGAGAGAAGAAAATCGTTGTCGATGGCTGGAAGGACAAAGGCCTTGGAGGTCTTCTGGGCGGTGTTGTCAGCGATGTCGGTCATGCGGTCAGTCCAGGATTTCCAGCCAGATTCGGCGATAACCAGGATAGGGATCGGTATCTTAAGGAACGCTGAAACACGGCCGCACTGTGGCATGAAGGCGCCGAAGGACGCCCAGCATTCGCATGGGGGCTGGCGGGAACGGATATAATCGTTCCCGAATCAGGCCGTTCGCTTCATGGAAAGGCGCTTGGATCAACGGCGGCAGCTGGAGCTGAAACTGGACGAAGACCTGACGATCGATGAGGGCCGCCATTCCCAGGCGTCGGATGCCTCCGCGTCCCCCCGCCTCGACGCGGCACGCTTGCTGCTCGCACAAGGCAAATGGGCGGAAGGCTTCAGAGACTTCGAGCGTCGTGCTTTTGTCTCGCCATCCGATCGGCCGCGCTGGACCGGCGCGCGGTTGCCGGCGGCTCGTCTGGTCGTGCTCGCCGAGGACGAGGAATGCGACACGCTCGCTTTCGCTCGCTTCCTGCCCGAACTTGCGGCCCGCGTGCTGTCTCTGACGCTTGCCGCGCCTGCCGCCCAGGCGGCACGACTGGCGCCCTTCGCCGGTGCCTTCGGCGGCGTGCCGCTCGTCGACACGGGCTGTCTGCCGCCACATGATCTTGTCCTGCCGCTGGCGTCCGCGCCGATGGCGCTCGGTCTGTCACCCGATGGAGTACCGCCTCCTCGCCCCGCAGCTTGGGAACGGCGAAACGGACCGACCATCGGCGTGGCTCTGGCGGCTTCTCCTTGGAGCCGTGTTGGGGAGGCAGTCCCCGAGCAGATTGTCGCGACGCTGCGTCGGGCCTTTCCAGACCGCCGGCTGGTGGCGCTCGACGCGACCGCTGCCACGCTGCTCGGCGGTGGGGTGGTGGATGCCGACCCTCTCATGCTTGCCGGCCTTGAACTTGTCGTCGCCACAGATGGTCCCGCCGCTCATGCCGCCGGCGTCACCGGCTCGCCGCTCTGGCTGCTGCTCGACGGCGAGCCTCACTGGATGTGGGGTGGTCAGGGGCTGTTCAGTCGCTGGTATCCCGCTGCGCGCCTCTTTCGCGCCGAAGGGCCGAACTGGAAGGGGATGGCCGATGCTCTCGCGATCGAGACAAGGGCGCTCGCGGCGGCAGGTCTGTCGGACGTCGCCTCTCTCACCCGGCTCGCGGCCGCCGCCGAAGGCGTGGATGGCGCCCCGGCTGCCCGTACGGCCCTGCCGCTTGCCGCCCGGCTCGTGGCGCTGAACCCATCCGATCCCGAGGCTTGGGCGCGGCTGGCCGGGTTGTTGTTGCGCCTTGGCGAGACGGGCGACCTCGATCGGGTGCTCGATGCCGGCTTGTCCGCCGGACCGCACCATGCGCCGCTGCTGCTGTTTGCCGCTCGTCGCGACCTCCAATGCGGCAGGCCCGTCGCAGCCCTTCAGCACGCCGAGAAGGCACTAAGCTCCGCCCCTGGCTCGACAGATGCGTTGAGGATCCGCGCCGCCGCCTTCGTTGAGCTCGGCGAACTGACGAAAGCGGAGTTCACCCTTCGCCAGGCGGTGCAGGCGGCACCGCGCCGGGCCGGTCTTCTGGTCGCCTGGGGCGAGGTGCTGGGAAAGTTGGGCGATGGTCGCGGGGCCTCCCGTGCCTTCGAGCGGGCCGTCATCGTCGGAGATGACGCCGACGCTCGTCTCGGGCTGGGGCGTTTGGCCCAATCGGAGGGGGAGACCGGGCTCGCCCTGCACTTTCTCGGATCGGCCGTGGCGCGCGACGACGGCCACACCGAGGCTGCGATGGAATTCGCGCGCGTTCTGTCCGCCGCTGGCCGAGTGAGCGAGGCGATCGGCGTCCTTCGCCGCCTGATCGTCCATCGTCCGTCCCCCCCGATTCGCGCCTTTCTCGGGGAGTTGCTTCTCGCCTCCGGAGACTTTGCCGCCGGCCTTGCCGAGTTCGAATGGCGACGCGGCGGAGCGCCCGCTCTTCCATCCCCTGCCGAGCTTGCCGGCAGGACCATCGTTCTCGTCGCCGAGGGCGATGCCGGGGTGCTGATTCGCCTGCTGCGGTTCATTCCGACGCTCAAGGCGGCGGGCGCGGCCGGCATTCGCATCGCCGGCGCGGACGAACTGGCGCCCTTGCTGGCCTCTGTCCATGGGCTCGATGGCGTGGGAGAGCCGGGGGAGGGCGATCTGGTTCTGCCGATCATGAGCGTGCCCGCGCTGCTCGGCCTTTCCATCGGCGACTTGCTGCTTTCCCAACCTTATCTCACCGTCGATCCGGTCGCGGTGACCAACGCGGCGCGGGCTTTCGCGCACCTTGACGGTTTTCGCGTCGGCTTCGCGCTCGATGGCATCAACGCCGCCGATGCCGCTGCCTTGACCACCATTTCTGGCGCCGCTTTCGTCGCTCTCGACGCGGGAGCGGCGGCTTGGTTCCACACGGCTTGGCCGCTCGCCGCCGATCAGGTCGGCCTCGAGAGGATTGCCGCCGCGTTGCCGAATCTCGACGTCGTGGTGGCACTGGCGTCGAGCCCGATCGCCGTGCTGGCCGGCGCCATGGGGCGGCCGACCTTCGTCATCGGGCCGGACCGCGATGATTGGCTGTGGCTCGAAAAGGACGGGCGCAGCCCCTGGTTCCCCACCACCCGTCTTTTCCGTCGCCGCACCGGCGAAGAGAAGGGCGCCCCGCTCCTCCGACTCACGGCTGCGCTTGCCTCTTTCGCTGCGGGCGACCGCGCCATTCCGTATCGCGCCGATCCGGCACCGGTCGACGAGGCGCTCCCGGATGGCGACGGTTCCGTTCGTCCGAGCGCCATGCTCGCGCAAGCCGGCATTGCGGCCTCAAGGAGCCGGAACGACTATCGGGCCGTGCTGCTGCTCGGAGACGCCATAGCTGCCGGGGCCACCGAGCCGGCACTGCGCGAGACGCTTGCCGCCGCGCTCCTGCGCATCGGCGAACGCGACCGGGCCGGACGCCTTCTCGCCGCGTTGGTTGCCGAAACACCCACGGCGGGGCGGCTCGTCGAACTGTCGGAAGTCGATCGCCTGGCTGGTCGGCTCGAAGAAGCGCTCGCCCATGCCGAGCGGGCCGTCGAGCTTGGCCCCGACCTCGCCGAGGCCCATCGAGCCGTCGGCAAGGCCCTGGTGGCGCTTGGCCGTGCCGGAGACGCGCTGACCGCCTATGGCCGCGCCCTGGCGCTGGCGCCCGCCGATCCCGAGTTGCTGATGGACGAGGCCGAAGCGCTGTTGATCGTCGGCGATTACCGGCGCGGCTTCGCCCGTGCCGAAGTCCGCTGGCAAGCCACCGAACTGCTGCCTCGGCGCTTCTCGGCTTCGCGTTGGACCGGCGAGGACGTTGCTGGCCGGACCCTGCTCGTCCATGGCGAGCGGAATCCCGGGCTGGACATCGCCTTCGCACGCTTTCTGCCCCAGCTCGTGGCGTGTGGACCGCGCCTCGTCGTGGAGGTTCGTCCGGCGCTGACCGACCTGTTCCGGCGGCTCGACCTCGGCGGCGACGTGACGGTGGTCGAGCAGGGGCGGCGTCTGCCACCGCACGACCTCGAGGTTCCCCTTCTAAGCCTGCCCAACGTATTCGGCATCGAGCGGGATGGGCTGCCGCCGCCCGCCCGCTTCCGGCCGGATCCGTTGCGGGTCGAGGCTTGGCGACGGCAGCTCGCCGATGGAGACGAACGACCCGCCGTCGGCGTTTATTGGCGAAATGCCGACGATGCCGCGCTGCTGGCGCCGCTTGCCCGCCTCGCCGGGGTGCGCCTCTATGCTCTCGATCGTCGGGCGGGCAGGGCGTCGCTTGCCGCACTGCCGAGCGGGCTTGCCACCGAGTCGCTCGGAAGCCGGTTGGGTGGCTTCGTCGAGATGGCGGCGGCCATGATGGCGCTCGACGCGGTGATCGCACCGGTTTCCGCTACCGCTCATCTTGCCGCCTCGCTCGGTCGGCCGACGATCGTGGTCGCTCCGGCGGCCACCGACTGGCTCTGGGCCGGGGAGAACACTACGCCCTGGTATCCCGATGCCCGTCTGTTGCGTCGGGATGACGACCTTGTCGGTTTCCTGCGTGGTCTCGTTTCCGAAAGGCCGGCGCCATGAGCGAAACGGTCGTCGATCAGTTGCTGGCTCGTGCCGCCGTCGCCGAGGAGGCGCACAAGTGGATCGAAGCGGTCGCTCTCTATGAGGTGGCACTCGTTCGGCTGCCGGACCATGTGCCGGCGATGCTGGGCGCTGCCGCCGCCGCGCGCGCCAACGGCGATCACGCCCGCGCCATCGTGTTCTTGACGCGCGCCGACCGCACCGCGCCCGGCCGCGCCGACATTGCCGTGGCGCTCGGCGAGGCGCTCGCAGCAACTTCGCGTCTGTCCGAAGCGGCCGCTGCTTTCGAACGGGCGCGTGCCGCCAAGCCGCTCGATGCCGGTCTCGCCGCGCGCCTCGGCGCCACGCGTCTGGCGGCCGGCGATGCCGCCGGGGCGGTCTCGGCTTTCGAGGCGGCGTTGCGACTTGATCCGGCAGAGCCGCGCGCCCTTGGCGGTCTCGGTTCGGCGCTGGCCGCCGCCGGCCGCCCCCTGGCCGCGGTCGAAGCCTTCCGTCGGGCCGGTGACTCTCGCCCGCGCGCCGACCGGGCGGCGGCGTTGCTGGCCTTGGGCGACATGTCGGGAGGCTTTGCCGACCTCGATGCCATCGCCACCGGTCCGGCCTGGGCGACGAGGCTTCCGGCTTGGGATGGCGTCCCGCTCGATCGCCCGCTTGTCGTCTGGGTTGGCTCCGATCCCCTGGATCTCGCCGCTTTCGCGCCTGTGTTGCCGCTCGCCCGATCGCTGGTGCCCGATCTCGTGCTGGTGGTGCCCAAGCCCTACGTTCGCCTGGCCTCGGCACTGGCCGGGGTGAGCCATGTCATTGCCGACACCGAAGACATCGGCGGCTTGATCGACGGGGCGGGCGCGGCGGCGCCGCTTGTCGGGCTGCCGCATCGGCTCGGCCTCACCGCCGGCAGCTTTGCCTCGATCGGCCCTCTGCTCGTCAGCGAGCCGATGCTCGCCGATCGTTGGAGTGCCCGGCTCGATCTCGGTCGGGGACGGCCGGCCATCGGCCTTGTCTGGGGTGGTGGCTTCGGGCTTGCCGATCTCACGCCGCTTGCCGGCATCGGCGACCTGCGGTTCGTTGCCCTTGAGCGGCTGCCCTCGGCCATGCTTGCCCGCTCGTCGGCGCCATCGGGATGGGAGGTCACTGGCGCGCCGATCCGCATCGAGCATCCCGGCCCCGATTTCGAGGCGGGTGTCGACGCCCGCGTCGATTGCGCCGCGCTGCTCGGCCGACTTGATGCGGTGATCGCCATTGATGGCCTGCCGCTCCGCCTCGCAGGCCTGCTTGGGCGCCCCGGTGTCGCTCTTCTGCCAGGAGCGGCCAATTGGATCTGGCGGATCGAGGGAGACAGGACACCCGTCTATCCGTCGCTGTCGCTGCTGAGGCAGGCGTCGGAAGGATCGCTGGCCGCGATGCTGCCCGAAGCGGTCCAACGTGTCCGCGACGTGATGCGTGGCTGAACTGCGCAGGAAAATCCCACCGGAAACCAGCCGCTTCCGGGAAGCTTGTTGCCTCTGAGTACGTAATGGGCGACAATAGCGGAATGAAATTTTACAAACTGACCGTTTCCTAGGGAATGGTATCTCTTGCCAATTGAACTCGTCCTTTTAGGATTTCAACCTGTCGGGAGGCGCTTCGAAGCCTGAGAGGCAGACGAGGCTCCCGGACAGATGCGATGCGCGGCGTCGCCAAGGGCTGGAGACTGAAAGCATGAGAGGCTCGAAACGTCTGGGATTGTTCGCCGCCATGATCGCGGCGCCGCTCGCGCTAGCCGCTCCAGCGTTGGCGGTCACGCTGACCAACGTCTCCTACGATCCGACGCGCGAGTTCTACGAAGCCTACAATGCCGCTTTCGCGGCCCACTGGAAGGCGGAGACCGGCGAGGACATCTCCATTCGTGCCTCCCATGGCGGCTCCGGCAAGCAGGCCCGCGCGGTTATCGACGGTCTGCCGGCCGACGTGGTCACCCTGGCCCTTGAGAGCGACATCAACGCCATCGCCGAGAGGACGGGCAAGATCCCGGCCGATTGGCGCGGCAAGCTGCCGCACAACTCCGCTCCCTACACCTCGACCATCGTGTTCCTGGTCCGCAAGGGCAATCCCAAGGGCATCCACGACTGGGGCGATCTCGTCAAGGACGGCATCGAGGTGATCACGCCCAACCCGAAGACATCGGGCGGCGCCCGCTGGAACTATCTTGCCGCCTGGGCCTGGGCGGCCAACCAGTATGCCGGCGACGAGGCGAAGATCCGCGAGTTCGTTGCCAGGCTCTACAAGCACGTGCCGGTGCTCGATACCGGCGCCCGTGGTTCGACCGTCACCTTCGCCCAGCGCGAACTCGGCGACGTGCTGCTTGCCTGGGAGAACGAGGCGTTTCTGGCGCTCGACGAGTTCGGCGCCGACAAGTTCGACATCGTGGTGCCGCCCCAGTCGATCCTAGCCGAGCCTCCGGTCGCCGTGGTCGAAGGCAACGCCAAGACCAACGGCACTGAGAAGGAAGCCCGCGCCTATCTCGAATACCTCTACTCGGCCGAGGGGCAGACGCTCGCCGCCAAGTTCCACTATCGGCCGTCGGAGCCGAAGCTGGTCGATCCCGAACTCCTGAAGGCGATCCCCGAGCTCAAGCTGGTCAGCATCGACGATCCGCTGTTCGGCGGTTGGGCCAAGGCGCAGCCCTATCACTTCGGCGATGGCGGCGTCTTCGATCAGATCTACAAGCCGGGACAGTGAACGAGCTGCCGGCATGCCTGCCGGCGAGTGGAGGGAATGCCATGTGGATCGCAACGGCGCCGCCAGGATTTCTCTTTCCGCTGACCGAACAAGACCTTGCCGCCGGCGGACCGGGAGATCCTGGTCGGCCGGCTTCCCCTGAAAGCGAGGCCGATGACCCTCAACGCGCCCTTCGTCAAGCCGAGCGTTCTGCCGGGCTTCCGCCTGACGATCATCCTCACGCTCCTCTATCTGGCGGTGATCGTACTCCTGCCACTTGGCGCCCTGCTCTTCCGGGCTTCTTCGCTGGGGGGGCATGAGCTCGTCGCGCTGGCACTCGACAGTCGTACGCTGTCGGCGCTGAAGCTTTCCTTCCTCACCAGTTTGGCGGCCGCCACTTTCAACGTGCCCTTCGGTCTGCTGATCGCCTGGGTATTGGTGCGCTATGATTTTCCCGGCAGGCGCTTCTTCGACGCGATCATCGATCTGCCGTTCGCCCTGCCGACGGCGGTTGCCGGTATCGCGTTGACCGCGCTTTACGCGCCTAAGGGGTGGATCGGATCCATCGCCGCCGTCTTCGGTCTCAAGATCGCCTTCACGCCGCTCGGCGTCTTTCTGGCGCTGGTGTTCGTCGGCCTGCCCTTCATCGTCCGCACGGTTCAACCGGTACTGGCCGAGGTCGACCGCGAGCTCGAGGAGGCCGCCGCGACGCTCGGCGCCGGCCGGCTCAGAACCGTCGCATCGGTGGTGCTGCCGGTGCTCAGCCCGGCCATCCTGACCGGCTTTGCCCTGGCTTTCGCGCGGGCGGTCGGCGAATACGGATCGGTGATCTTCATTGCCGGCAACATTCCCTACGTTTCGGAGATCGCCCCGCTGCTCATCGTCATCAAGCTCGAAGAGTTCGACTACGCAGGCGCCACGGCCGTGGCCGCCATCATGCTGCTGGTCAGCTTCGGAACGCTGCTTCTCATCAATCTGATCCAGGCCCGGGCGCGCGCGAGGTATGGTCATGTCTGACGGCTCCGTCGCGCTCGCCGTGTCGCTCGAGGAGGCGCCCGCCGCCGGGTCGCCTGTCGCTCGCGCGTCACGCCGCCGTCTGCCCACCGAGGAAGCTCCGTGGGTCAGGCGGCTGCTGATCGGGCTGGCGGTGGGGTTTCTCGGCCTGTTCCTGCTGCTGCCGCTGATCACCGTCTTCATGGAAGCCTTCCGCAAGGGAAGCGGCGCGTTTCTCCAAGCCTTCGCCGATCCGGCTGCCATCGACGCCATTCTTCTGACCCTGATGGTGGCGGTCATTGCCGTGCCGGCCAACCTCGTCTTCGGCGTTGCGGCGGCCTGGGCGATCGCCAAGTTCGATTTTCGCGGCAAGGCCTTCCTGGTGACGCTGATCGACCTGCCTTTCTCGGTGTCCCCGGTGGTCGCCGGTCTCGTCTACGTGCTGCTTTACGCCAGCCACGGCATTTTCGGCGGTTTGGTGCAATCGACCGGCATCCAGATCATCTTCGCCTTGCCGGGCATCATCATGGCGACGATCTTCGTCACCTTCCCCTTCGTCGCCCGCGAGCTCATTCCCTTGATGGAGGAGTTGGGCAACACGGACGAAGAGGCGGCGCTGACGCTCGGTGCCTCCGGCTGGCGCATGTTCTGGACGGTGACGCTGCCCAACGTCAAATGGGCGCTGCTCTACGGCGTGCTGCTCTGCAACGCCCGCGCCATGGGCGAGTTCGGGGCGGTGTCGGTCGTGTCGGGCCATATCCGCGGCTACACCAACACCATGCCGCTGCACATCGAGATCCTCTACAACGAGTATCAGTTCGTCGCAGCCTTCGCCGTCGCCTCGCTGCTTGCCGCCCTGGCGCTGGTGACTCTCGGCATCAAGTCCTGGCTTGAACATCGCTATGCCGGCGATCTCGCCGCCGGCCACCGCCACTGACGGAGTCCCTATGGAACTCGACATTCGCAACCTCACGAAGACCTTCGGCAGCACGGCGGCCCTGCATGGCGTCGATCTCAAGGTCGCTTCGGGCGAGCTGCTGGCCCTGCTGGGGCCGTCCGGCTCCGGCAAGACGACGCTTCTGCGCTGCGTCGCCGGCCTGGAAATTCCCACGGGCGGCCAGATCTTGTTCGGTGGCGAGGATGCCAGCTTCAAGAGCGTGCAGGAGCGACAGATCGGCTTCGTGTTCCAGCACTATGCCCTCTTCAAGCACCTCACCATCGCCGACAACATTTCCTACGGCCTGAGGGTGCGCCCGCGCCGGACGCGGCCGACGGCGGCGGCCATTCGGGACAAGGTCGAGGAGTTGCTTTCCCTGATCCAGTTGCCCGGCTACGGTGGCCGCTACCCGAGCCAGCTGTCCGGTGGCCAACGCCAGCGAGTGGCGCTCGCCCGCGCGCTCGCCGTCGAGCCGAAGATATTGCTGCTCGACGAGCCCTTCGGCGCCCTCGACGCCAAGGTGCGCAAGGAGCTGCGGCTCTGGCTCAGAGAGTTCCATGACCGCACCGGCCACACCACGCTGTTCGTCACGCACGACCAGGAGGAGGCGCTGGATCTTGCCGATCGCGTCGTCGTCATGAGTGACGGCCGGATCGAGCAGGAGGGGACGCCCGAGGACGTCTACGACCGGCCGGCAACCCCCTTCGTGTTCGATTTCATCGGCGAGTCGGTCCGCCTCGATGTCCGCGTCGACAAGGGGCGCCCCTTCGTCGGCCAGCAGGAGGTGTCGATCCCGAAGCTGCCGCCGCTTCTGTTCGACGGCCCGGCCAAGCTCTATGTCCGTCCCGAGCATGTCGCCTTCCGCCGCGACGGCGAGGGGCTGTGGGCGACGGTGGTTTCGCTGCATCGGTCGGGATCCTCGCGCCGGATCGGCTTCCGTGCCGATGGCACCGACACGGTGATCGAGGCGCTGACGCCGGCCGATCGGGAACCGCCTCGCATCGGCGACCGCGCCGCGCTGGAGATCCGGGCGGCGGGCCTGTTCTCCGGTTGATGCGACGACGTCGCGGCAATTGCGACGTTATGCAGCCCTTGATAAGAGTTACAATTGGAAACATCCCTTGCGCAAAGCGAGGGATTGTATCGGGGGGATTCATGCGTCTTTTTGTTGCCGCCGCGGCGCTGCTGCCGCTGATCACCGCTGCCCATGCCGAAGATCTCAACTTCGACGTCAGATCGGGGCGGACGGAATCTAAGGAAATGTATATCTATACGGATAACTGCGTTTCCTCCGGTCAGTTCAGGACTAAGATCTTGAAGGAACCGGACCATGGCAAGCTGGTCGTGCGTCGGGAGACGTTCATTGCCGTTGAACCGCCCTGTCAGGGACGCAAGTTTGTCGGCACCAAATTTTACTACACGTCGGCCAAGGGCTTCCGGGGCACCGATCATCTGTCGGTCAGCCTGGGTTATGCCGTCGATACGTCCGAAATGCGCTACAGCTACACGACCTATGACGTCACGCTGAACGTTCGCTGATCAGGTGCCGCGCGGCTTGGCGCGCCGGGTTGGCTCGGCGGCAAGCGGGTTGTCCGGCCAGGGATGTTTCGGGTAGCGCCCCTTGAGATCCTTGGCGACATCCTTCCACGAGCCGCGCCAGAAGCCGGGCAGATCTTTTGTCGTCTGGATCGGCCGGTGGGCTGGCGAAGTCATCACCAGCGTCAGTGGCACACGGCCGCCGGCCACGGCCGGATGGCGGTCGAGGCCGAACAGCTCCTGTACCCTGATCTCCACGGCCGGTCCGCCGTCGGCCGCGTAGTCGATGGGAACGCGACTGCCGGTCGGCGCTTCGAAATGGCTCGGCATCAACCGGTCCATATCCTGCCGGAGGCCGTAGGGGAGTAGCCGGTCGAGCGCGATGCCGAGCAGAGCCGCGTCGATATCGTCGAACCGCGTCACGCCATCGACGACCGGTCCGAGCCAGTCGTCGAGGGTGCTCGCGAGCGCGGCGTCGGCAAGGTCGGGCCAAGGATCGCCAACGGTAAGGTTGAGAAAACAGGCCCGTTCCCGCAGCCGTCGTTGCTCCTTCGACCAGCCGAGGCGATCGACGCCGATGCGGCGCACGCCCGACAAGAGCGCGTCGAGCGTCTCCGCTCCGGCCGGCGCGGCCACCGGCTCCTCGGCGAGTTTAACCGCGCCGAGCCGGCGGATGCGACGGGCACGGACGGCGCGAGCCGTCGGGTCGAACTGCACGACGGTTTCCGCGACGATCCGGGAAGCAAACAGCGCTTCGATCTCGTCGCGGGAAATGGCTGCCGCCAGCCGGATGCGCGCCCGCTCCGCCTTGCCGGCGAGATCGGCGACGACAATGTAGCCTTCCTTGGCCAGCCGGTCATGTTCCTCCAGCAGCCCGCCTCGACCGCTGGCGAGGCGAAAGGCTCCCGGCTGCCCGCGCGCCTCGGCGACACGGTCGGGATAGGCGAGGGCGAGGACGGCGCCCGGAGCAAGCAGCGCCAGCGACGGTGCGGGAGCATCGCCTCCCACCGCCAGCTTTGCCCATCTGGCCGCCATGGTGCGTGCATCGGCGGCCCGCTGCCCGCGGTCGGCGCGGAAGCGTTGAAGACGGTCGGCAAGATCGGTGGCGTCGCCACCCAGGCCCTGCTCGGTCAGGATCGCGGCGATGTCTGCCGCCAATCGGGCCGCACCGAACTCCACCGCCCGGTGGATCATGTGGGCGAGGCGCGGCGGCAGAGGCAGGCGCGCCAGCGCCTTGCCCTCGGCGGTGATGCGCCCGTCGTCGTCGAGGGCGTCGAGGCCGCGCAGCAGCTCCGTCGCCTCGTTCCAGGCCGGCTTGGGCGGTGGATCGAGAAAGGCGAGGGTGGCAGGGTCGCGGATGCCGACGGCGGCAAGGTCGAGCGCCAACTGACTGAGATCGGCCTCGAGAATCTCCGGCGTCGAATAGGGCTGCAAGGCCGCCGTCTGCCCCTCGTTCCAGAGACGCCAGCAGACGCCCGGTTCGGTGCGGCCGGCGCGGCCGCGCCTCTGGTCGGCGGAGGCGCGGGACACGCGCACCGTCTCAAGCCTCGTCAGGCCGGTGTCCGGTTCGTACTTCGGAACGCGGGAGAGGCCGCCATCGATGACGAGGCGCACGCCGTCGATGGTCAGCGACGTCTCGGCGATGGCGGTGGCGAGCACCACCTTGCGCTCCGGCGGGCGGCAGGGACGGATCGCAAAATCCTGCTCGGCGGCGGTCAGGGCGCCGTAGAGCGGCGCGAGTCGGACGCCGGCCGGCAGACGGTCGGCAAGCCGTTCGGCGACACGGCGTATTTCCGCCTGTCCCGGCAGGAAGACCAGGGCCGAGCCGTCCTCTTCCCTCAGGGCTCGAAGTGTCGCCTCGGCAACCTGATCCTCGAAGCGAAGGAGCGGGTCGCGGTCGATGTAGCGCGTCTCCACGGGAAAGGCGCGACCGGCACTCTCGACAACCGCCGCATCGCCGAGAAGGGAGGCCACGCGCCCGCCGTCGAGCGTGGCGCTCATCACGACGATCCTGAGGTCGTCCCTGAGGGCCGCCCCGTCAAGCGCAAGCGCGAGGCCGAGATCGCCGTCGAGCGAGCGTTCGTGAAACTCGTCGAACAGCACCGCCGACACGCTTTCGAGAAGCGGATCCTCGACGATCATGCGCGTGAATACGCCCTCGGTGATGACCTCGATCACCGTGTTCGCCGACACCTTCGAGTCCATGCGGACCCGGTAGCCGACCGTCCGGCCGACGCTCTCGCCCAGGCTTTCGGCCATGCGCGCCGCCGCGGCGCGGGCGGCTATGCGGCGCGGTTCAACGACGATCAGCTTGTTCCGCCGCCAGGGCGCGCCGAGCAACGCCAGCGGCACCCGCGTCGTCTTGCCGGCGCCGGGGGCGGCGACAAGAACGAGGCGAGGGCTGGTCGCAAGTGATGCTCGGACGTCGTCCAGCACCGCGTCGATGGGCAGCGGTGGCGAAAAGCGGTCCGGAATGGAGATCACCTGAGGGCCTGGAGCAGCGCCGAATCCGGCCAGCCGTCGGCCGGCAAGCCGGCTTTCATCTGGAAGCCTCTCACCGCCTCGCGCGTCCGCTGGCCGAGCTTGCCGTCCTTGGGGCCGGCATCAAAGCCCTGTGCCGTCAGAGCGCCCTGGATAAAGGCAATGTCGGAGGCGCCGAGCGCATCGACCCTGCCGTTGCCGGCACCGACCGGCTGCGCGCCGGCGAGCCGGGTGGCGAAATAGGCTGCCGTCGTCGAGTAGACCAGCGACTCGTTCCAGCCGAGGTAGACGTCGAAGTTGTGATAGGCAAGGAAGGCCGGCCCGAAGCGGCCCATCGGCAGATAGAGCGCGGCAAGGCCGTCGGGGATCGAGCCATTGGCGGCGCGCACGCCCATCGCCTGCCATTCGCCGACCGGTTTCTTGATGGGCAGATCGGCCTGGTCCCACGGAAGCTCGGTGGGAATGTCGACCTCGACGAGCCACGGCTGGCCCTTCGCCCAACCGAGCGACTGAAGATAGTTGGCGGTGGACGCCAGCACATCGGGGGCGCTCTTGATGAGATTGCGGCGGCCATCGCCATCGAAATCCACGGCGTGACGAAGGTAGTTGGACGGCAGGAACTGGGTCTGGCCGAGTTCGCCGGCCCAGGCTCCCTTCATCTCGGAGGGGTTGAGGTCGCCCCGCGCCACGATCTGGACGGCATCGAGCAACTCGTTCTGGAACATCACCGGCCGGCGGCAGTCGTAGGCCAGGGTAGCCAGCGATTGCAGGGTCGGGAAATCGCCGGTGTTGGCGCCGAAGTCGCTTTCGAGCCCCCAGACGGCGACGATCACCTGCGGCGGCACGCCGTACTGCGCTTCGATGCGGGCGAAGAGATCGGCATTGGCCTTGATCTTCTGCGCCCCGACCGTCAGACGGTTCTTGTTGACCATGCGGCCGGCAAATTCGGCGAACGTCTGCGAGAAGACGCCCTGTCCCCGATCCTTCTTGATCACTGCCGGATCGAAGGCGATGCCCGAAAGCGACGAGCGGACGACATCGGGCGGAAGACCGGCTTCTATCAGCGTCTTCGAATAGCCCGCGAGCCAGGTGTCGAAGCCATCGCCCTTGGCGCTGCAGGTCGCGGCGAGGCCGGACGTGGCGAATGCCGGCAGTCCGAAAACCAACGCTGCAAGGACGGAAACCGAAGACCGCATGAAAACAACCTCCTGAAGGACTTAACTCGGCTGAAACGGATCATAGCGGCATTCGTCGGCAACCGACAGTCTGTCAGTCGGCCTCCGCCGGCGCTTCGCTTTGCTTGCCACGGCCGCTCACCACCATCAGACCGGCGATGACGATCACGGCCGCGCCGATCAGCATCGAGGACTGCGGCCGGTCGCCGAACACCAGCCAGCCGAACAGGATCGCCCACAGCAGCAGCGAGTACTGGATCGGGGCCACCACGGCGGCCGGAGCCAGCTTGAGCGATCGTGCGATGCAGAGATGGGCGGTCATCGAGATGACGCCGAGGGCGGCGAGCATCATGAGGTCCGCGAGACTCGGTGCCACCCAGTCGAAGGGCGAGAGGATGGCGCCTATGACCAGCGCGCCGATCGTCTGCCAGAAGACGAGCACCCGATCGGGCGTGCCGCGCAGTTGACGGCTTTGCACCACCACCATGGCATAGCAGAGCGAGCCGCCGATGGAGATCAGCGCCGGCCAGGAGAGGCTGCCCGAACCGGGGCGCAGCACGACGACGACGCCGGCAAATCCTATGGCGATGGCCAGCCATTGACGGCGGCTCACCCGCTCGCCGAGCAGCCAGGGCGACACGGCGGCGACATAGATCGGTCCGGCCAGATAGAAGGTCATGACGTCGGCAAGAGGCAGGTAACGGATGGCCATGTAGAAGAACACGAGCTCCGCCGTCGCCAGCCCGACGCGGGATACCTGTACCCCCGGCTTCTCGAGCCTGAGGAGATTCGGCGCTCCGCCCTTCATGAGCAGGGGAGCGAGCACGACGAGGGCGGCAAGTGACCGTGTCAGTACGATCTGGCCGGCCGAGAAGGTGCCGGCCAGCCACTTTCCCATGACGTCGTTGACGGCGAACATGAAGTCGCCGAAGAACATCATGAAGATGCCGAGACCGATGGTGGAACCGACGGCGCGGCGGGTAAGAAGCGCAACGGACAACGGGAACTCCGCAGACATCCAAGAATGCTGCGTTGCGATAGCCCATCCCCCTGCCCATGGCGAGGATGGGTGGCCGATTTCTCCGGACCGTCTCTTATTTACCCGCTTGGCCGGACGACAGCGCCAAGGCTAACCTCGTTCCGGCTGCTGTTGTTCTGGAGACAAGATGCGCAAGCTGGATATTCTTCTCTATACCCGCGCCTCCGGCGGCGGCGGCGCCGAGCGCGTCTGGGCGATTCTGGCCAATGGCCTTGCGGCGCGCGGTCACCGCGTCACGTTCGCTTTCGACGAAACGATGGCTAACGACGGCGTCGATCCGGCCGTCGAGACGATCGATGTCGGCAGGCGCCACCCGGTCGCGGTGCTGCGGCTCGCCCGTCTGCTGCGCGCTCGCCGCTTCGACGTGATCGCCGGCGCCGTATCCGTCTCCTGCGTCAAGCTGGCCTTCGCCAAGGCGCTCGCCCTGTCGCGGGTTCCGCTTGTCTTTTCCTACCACGGCTTCGAGGAATACAAGACGGGCCGCCTGTCCGCCTTCGGCTTTTATGCCTTGCCGGCGCTTGCTCCTCTGGTTCGCCGCTTCGTCGGTGTGTCCGACGGCATCGTTCAGGCGCTCGTCGAACGCTGGCATGCGCCGACGGCCCGCACGGAACGCATATACAATCCGGTGCCGCTTCTGGCCGCGCCCACCGCCGAGGAGATCGCGGCCCGGCCGCCGATCGTCGGCGCCGTCGGCCGCCTATCGCGGGAAAAGGGCATGGACGTGCTGCTCGACGCCTTCGCCCGCCTGACGACTCCCGGCGCGAGCCTCCTCATCGGCGGCGACGGTCCGGAGCGCCAGCGTTTGGCCGAGCAGGCGGCCGACCTCGGCATCGGCAACCGGGTGCGTTTTCTGGGACGGGTTTCCTCGGCCGCCGAAGTCTATGGCCTGTCACGCGTCGCGGCGGTGCCGTCGCGTACCGAGGCCTTCGGCATGACCACCGTCGAAGCGCTCTCGGCCGGTCTCGGGGTCGTCGCGTCGGACTGCGAAGGGTCGCGTGAAATCCTGGCCGGGCGTCATGGCGAGCTGGTTCCTGTCGGCGACGTCGCGGCGATGGCGTCGGCGCTTGACCGGGCGTTGTCGGCCCCGCCCGACCCGGCACCGGGCGTCGCCCGGGCGCGGGAGTTCTCGGACGAGGCCGGCATCGATCAGTGGGAGCGGCTGTTCGCCGGGCTGGCGACGCCCGGTTGAGGAGTCTTGGCGCGGGCGCGGCCGAGCGCGATATGCCGTTCGAATAGCTTAGGCATCTGCACCGCCACCGAATAAGGCGTCACCTTGGTTCGAATTGCCTCGGGGTCGAGCCGCCCGGCCGCGATGTCCGTCGCCAATTGCACGAAGCCGTCGGCCATCGCCTCGGCGGCGGCTTCGCGATCTTCCGGCCGTTCGACGAGAAATCCCGACACGCCCGCCTTGATCAGCGGATCGTACTGCGACAGGCGGATTGCCCCCATCGGCCGCCCGCTCGAAAGCGTCTCCAGCAGGTAGCAGGGCATGCCCTCGAAATAGGACGTGAGGATGCCGCTGTGACAATTGCGCATGATGGCCGATACGCCGTCGCCCGTCTGGAAACCGTGGCGGATGGTGAACGGTTCGATGGCCGCGAACTCCTTGTCGCGGTGCGGGTCGGACGTGCCGATGTAATGAAACTCCAGCTTGCCATCGAGCTTTGCATGCAGCCGCCGCAACGTCTCGAACATCAGCGGCGGATCCTTGAAGGCGTCGAGCCGGCCGGCGAATACCACGCGAAACACGTCGCTTGATGGGAAGGGAGCCACCGGGAAGCGCTCGGTATCGACCGAAACGGTAATGAACTCCGATTTGCGGGCGACCTGTGGCATCTCCCGCTCGTAACGGGCAATGATGTTCGGATTGACGCCCACGACGCGGGTGGCGAGCGCCAGCCCGATCTTCTCGCTGAGACGATGAATCCAGAAGTGGCGACCGAGGATGCTGTCCATCTTGTCGCCCTTGGTCTCCTCGTTATGCACGAGCTGCACCACCGGATGGCCGATGAGCCAGGCCGGGATCGCCTGTTCGAAACGCTCGATCTCCGTCGAGGCGGTATCCCCGGCGGCAAGACGGCGAATGGTCAGGAGGTGCCGCATGACGCCGAGAGTGAAGCGGAGCGTCACCGATTGGCTGATTGTCTTCGCGGCCGCGCGCATCGCCTCGCCCGGAATGTGTACCACCGGCAGGAAGTCGATAGGGCGTCCGTCGAAGTCGACCTGTACCGGCTTGCCGATCTCCAGGTCGCCGCGCTCGTCGATTCCAATGAGGAGAACGGACACGTTGTCGGGGTGGCGCGACAGCATCAGCCGCACATGGGTTTCGATGCCGCCGACCTTGCCGCCGCGCGGGTCGATCGAGTGAAGGAGCGTTATGCGATGGGTCATCGTGTTCACTCCTCTCCGTTGGCCTTGTCGGCGACAGCGGCGGAGCGCCGCCATGGCAGCCGGCTCGCCAGTTCGCGCGCGTTGTAGCGCAGAAGATAGAGCGCCGACAGCGCGTAGCGCTTGCCGAGGCGGCGCGGATCGTGAACGAGGCGCCATAGCCATTCGAGACCGGCGGCCTGAAGCACCTCTGGTGCCCTGCTCTGGCGCCCGCCGATGAAGTCGAGTGCTGCGCCGATGCAGACGAACGTGACGCCGGGTGCCCAGCGGCGGGCGAACTCGGCGAAGACTTCCTGCTTGGGTGCCCCGAGGGCCACGAAGCAGATGCGGGCGCCGCTCGCCGCGATGCGTTCGGCGGCGGCCCGGGCGTCTACCCCGAAGGGACTGAAACCGTAGGGCGGGCTCTCGAAATCGGCGACGATGAGACGCGGAAACTCGCAGCGAAGAACGGCCACGCTGGTGGCGAGCGTTTCCGGGCTCGTGCCGAAGAAGTGTACGGGAACCCGGGCAAGCGCCGCCGCTCCGCAGAGCGGACGCACAAGATCGGCGCCGGTGACGCGGACGAGACTTGCCCCCTGCCGTCGCGCCATGGCCACCACCGGGGCGCCATCGGCCGAGACATATGTCGCTTGATCGTAGGCGGCACGGAAGGCCGGATCATGCTCCAGCTTGACCAGATGATCGAGGTTCAGCGTGAAGACGGTGCCGCCTCTGCCGGTCAATGCGTCAAATGTGACGAGATGGACGAGGTCCACCTGCTTTCCGATGTTGACGCCCACCGTGTCGATCGTAGCGATCGGGTCGGGCGCATGGCCGGATTCTGCGGACTTTGCGGCTTCGGTCGAAACCGGAAGATCTAGGAATAGACCAGACATTGGCGACTCTCCGGCGCATCAAGCGCCATCCCGACGCCGGAGGTGCGCGACGGACCATCAAGGCCCCATCCCCGCCTCCCAGCGAATTGCGTTTTCCGGCAGGACCAAGCTGTCGACATGGCCCTCCTTTAGACGCACCCTAGACTGGTCGCAGTTCAGTACGGATTTATCCGATCTCTCAAATTGTAACGAAATGCCGATTTGTTTTGAGTGAAGGGATCTCGCGGGCGGTCTGGCGACGGTCCGCCATCTCACCGCTAGGACACCTAAACCACGCAGGTTCTCAGGCGCGCTCGGCCACGGCGAGGCTTTCCACGCGCTCGTGCACCAGCACGAGGCCGGTGAATGCCGGCAGGATTCCTGCCAGATCGCGCACCATTCCCGCCGCCTCGTCGTCGTCTTCGATGATGGCGTCGGCGACGATCAGCACGGCATCGACCCGGTCGAGAAGGGCTTGAAACAGTTCGGGCGAATGACGGTGCCCGCAATGCAGGATGATGCGGCCAAAATCCTGGGAGAGTTTCTCGACGAAGTCGGCGACACGGCCGACGTCGGCGGCGATGTCGGCCGCCGAGTCTGGTCCACCGACGCCGATGAGCGTCACGTCGGGTCCGCCTTCGCAGATCGCGATGCTGGCAGCCTCGGCCCGTCCGGCTATGACGTCGATGACGCCGGGCATCGTCTCATCGACATAGGCGCGATGCAGCGGGAGTTCATCCCAGGAGGCATCTATCAGCAGAACGCCGTCCCTGGTCGGTACGTGGGCGAGGCCGAAGGCGATGGTCGCCGCTGCAGGGCCGTCGTCGGCACCAAGCACGAGAACCAGGCGCGATGCGCCGGCGGCGGCCGTGATCTTGCGAACGAGCGCACCGAATGCCTCGATGGAGGTCTCGCTGGGCATGCCGTCGCCATCGGTCAGGGCGCTGGAGAGAATGGCGCGCGGTAACCGGGGCGTCGGACGGCTGCGACGGTCGCGGACAGGCGAGCGCGTCGCCACCGTGAACTCAGCCAACACCGAGGGCGTTGCCCGGCTTTCGTCCGTCCCGGTGCTTGGCTGAGGCCCCGGGGGCACCGCCGCGAGGGGCTGCGTCGTGTGGGGGGCGTCCCCTGCCGTCGGATCCTCGTCTTCCGGAACATGGATCGTATCGGGATCCGCGGGGGCCACGAAGGCCACTTCGTCGGCGTCTCGATATTCCGGCAGATAGCGGCGGCCGCGATAGACCGCGATCGTCAGTGCGAGACCGAGGCCGGCGATGCCGGAAAGAGCCAGAATGAGGGTTTGACGCGGTGCAAAGGGGGAAAGCGGCACATTGGCCGGCGCGATGACGCGCGCGTCCGACACCTGCGTGTTGGCCTGCAGGGTGATTTCCTCGGTTCGCGCGACATAGGTCTTGTACATGTCGGCGCGCAGGGAGGCTTCGTTTTCGAGCTCGCGCAACTCGATGGTCCGCTCGCCGGTGTCGGTGACCACGGCGCCGGCATCGTCGAGCGACTTTCGCGCCGCGGCCTCGGCGGCTACCGCCACCTGGTATTCGGCGTCGGCGCTGAGCGAGAGCGTCTTGAGCTCGCCTTCGATCTGGGACTCGGCGCGCACGAGGTCGGCCCGAGCCGCCACCATGCGGGGATGGTTCGGACCGAGATCCTGGCCGAGTTCGCCAACGGTGCGGGCGGCGAGAGCCCGCTCGATCTTGAGCCGGCTCAAGACCGTGGAATCGATGCCCGAGAGCGCGGCGTCCGATCCGCCGGCGCGGGCGGCTGCGATCTTGTCGCGACGCGCCTTGGCGTCCTGGGTGCGCAGGCGGGCGGCGACGTAGGCGTCATTGAGCTGGCGTAAGGTGTCCTCGTCCACCGAGCGGCCGTTGGCGGTCAGGATTCCATGGTTGCGGCGATAGGCTTCGAGCTTCTCCTGGGCCGAGCGCGCCTTGGCCCTGAGATCGTCGAGCTGCCGGTTGATGAGATTGCTCGCCTCGCGGACCGCGGCCTGCTTCACCTCGACCTGGTTGGCGACGAACGCTTCGGCCAATTCCTGGGCAATGCGGGCGGATCGCTCGGCCGAACCGCTGCGAACCGAAATGTCGAGCACATAGGTCTGGTCGGCACGCTCCACCTTGATGGCCTTGACCAGCGCCCTCAGCGTCGTGTCTCGGCTGCCGCCGAACTCCGGGTCGCTTTGGAGGCCCAACGTATCGATGACCGTCGAAAGGATCGAGGCGGACGTGACGACGTTGGCCTGGGTGTCGATCCAGACGGCGTCGACGCCTTGCATCGGCTGGGAAAGGCCGGGGCCGGCGACCACCTGCTTGTCGCGAGGGTCGAGCAACACCCTGGCCGTCGATTGCCAGACCTGGGGAGCGAGCGTCGCGTAGACAAGGCCCGAGCCGACAAACAGCAGCGTGACGATAAGGATCAAGCGCCACTGGTGGAACAGGATGGACAGCAGCAGGCCGATGTCGACCTCACCCGGGCGGCGCGTTTCCTCGGTCATCGGCCTAACGATGCTCTGGTCGTCGGATATGATGAGGCTGTTCAACTTGCTTTTCCGCCCGTGTTTGCAGCTTGTTAACCATACGGCGGCGCGCTTAAGGAAACGTGAACGCTGTCGGTCGAAATAGAGGGACCGACCCTCCTCGCGAAGACCGCGGGTTAACCACACAGTCGCGACGATCTCTTCCTGATTTTTGGCAGGTCTCACTCTCGGATCGATCTCGGCATGGCTTTGCTGGCGTTTCAGCTACCCGTCTCCTATCGCGCCGGCAGCGTCGGCTTTGCGATCGACGTCCGACCGTTGGCGGTCGGCCTGACGGTTCTTTCCGTGCTCGCGCTGTTCCTTCTGTCCGGCCAGATGCTCAATCTCGCCGGCATTCCCTATGACGCGGCCGGTGGCAGCCCGCTCTCCAAGATTCATCCGGCCAGCTATCTATCCATATTGGCGCTGGCCGCCTGGATTGTCGCCGATGGCGGCCTCGGAGCTTTCCTAGCCCGCTGTTGGCGCGAAAGTCCGGGCCTGGTCGTCATGTTCCTCGCCATCGGACTCCTCGCCTTCCAGGTCATCGGTGTTCAGAAAACGCCGATCTCCCAGGTAACCGACAACTTCGTGCTGACGGCCTGTCTGTTCGCCTCTCTCGTGCGGCTGCAGCCCCAGGAGATACGGCTCGTCGCGCTGCTTGTTCAGGGTGTCCTCGCGGTCAACAGCTTCTTCGGCTACGCAGAGGTGCTCGGTGGTTTCCGCCTGACGCCTCTCTACGTCAATGGCGAGCTGCTTTCCTGGGAATGGCGGGCGACGGCGCTGCTTGGTCATCCGTTGATGAACGCCATGACCACGGCGGTCTGTCTGGTATCGCTGGCTCTCGGCGCCGGGCCGTTCCGAAGGGGGCCACGTCTCTTCCTGGTGCTGTTTCACTTCGGTGCGCTGTTCTTCTTTGGCGGTCGTACCGCCATCGTCCTGTCGGCCGGCGCCCTTTTCGCCATCGCCGCTTTTTCTGGCGCGCGCCTGCTGCTCGGGCGCCGCTTCCAGCTCCCCGTGGCCGGCGCAGCCATTTTCGCCGTCACCTTGCTGGTGATCGGCGCCACACTCGTCGTCAACGGCGGCTTCGTCGACCGCCTCATCGATCGCTTCATCGACGACGATGGCAGCGCCATGGCCCGCGTTGCCATGCTGTCCATTTTCAGGGACATGTCGTGGTCGGAGGTGATTTTCGGGCCGGATGTCGCCGCCGTGAAGGCGATGTTGCCGAGGATCGGCACTCCGGTCGCCATCGAAAGCGCCTATATCGGCTTCATCGCCTATTACGGCGGCTTCGTTACGGTGTTCTTCCTGATGGGGCTTGCCGCCTTCTTCGCCGAACTGGTCCGCCGGTTCGGGGGGGCGGTTCTTCTGCCGCTCGGCATCTATTTCCTGATATCGACGGCGGTGTCCTCCTTCTCAACCAAGTCGCTTGAGCTTGGTCTCCTGACGACCCTCATCACCACGGCCTTTGCCTGCCGGCCGCGGTCTTCGGAAAGGTCGTCGCCATGCTGATCCGCCAGACCATCCTCTACCTGCCGGCGCAGTTCCTGTCGCCGGTCGCCCAGTTCCTGTCGGTGATGATCTGGACCTGGTGGCTGCCGCCGGCGCAAATGTCCACCTTCGTGCTCGTCACCTCGACGCAGGAACTGGCCTATATGCTGAGCCGGTCCTGGTTCTCGTTCTATACGCTGCGTTTCCTACCCCCGGCCGAGGATGTCTCCGGGCGTCGCCGCTATCTGGAGACCGAGACGACGCTGCTCGTTCTGATGACGCTTCCCGAGCTCGCCGCCGCCGCGCTTTCCATTCACTTCTTTGATGGGAACGGAGATCCGTTTCTCGTCTTCCTGATCATTGCCGCCTACTACGTGACGCGAGGTCTCAACAACCATTTCGGCGAAAGAGCCCGCGCCCAGGACAGGATTCTCGCCTACACGCTGCTTTTGACATCGGGTCCGGTTGGCGGGCTCGTGGCGGGCGTCATTGCAACCGAGATCTTCGGCGCCTCCGCCGGCGAGCTTCTGGTCGCCTACGCGGCGATGCAGGCGCTGGGTACCGTCGTCGCTCTGCCGATGATCGGCGCCAGCCTTCGGACGGCGCGTCTCGATCTTGCGATCTTCAAGGCAGCCGTTCTGAACGGCGGACCGATGCTGGCGGTCAATGGCATCGGTTGGTTCGGCGAGAATGGCATTCGCTACGTCGTCGACCATATCGGCGGTTCCGCCGCCTTTGGCCTGATGGCCGTCGGCTGGGGGCTCGGCCGGCGCTCGGCCTCCGTCGCCTCGATGCTGGTGGCCGTGGCCGCCTTTCCGATCGCCGCTCGACTGATCAATGCCGGCGATCGCGACGCGGCCCTCGACCAGCTCAAGACCAATGCCGCGCTGCTGACCGCCGTCCTGTTGCCGTCGGTGGTGGGACTCTGGCTCGTCACCGACATCCTCGTTGATCTGGCGGTTGCCGAAACCTACCGCGAGGTGACCCGCTCCATTCTCGGCCTCGCCGCGTTCGGCGGCATGGTCCGCGCTTACCACTCGCATGCTACCGGCCAGATGCTGACGCTCGACCGCCGCTATGGCCTGCTCATCATCGTCGGCCTGTTCGAGATCGTCGCCACCGCCGGTCTGGCCGTCGTCGGCTTTAATATGAACTATCTCGTTGGCGTAGTCTTGGGCGCGTTGATCGCGTCCGGCCTGACGCTGGCGTTCTCGGCCACCCTTGCCATCCGCCTCTGCGGCTTCCGCTTCCCTGTGGCGGATACCCTTCGCATCGCGCTTGCTACCGCCGTCATGGGAGGCGTCGTCTACGCGATCGACTGGCCGCATACCGCCCTTGGTCTTGTGGGTGCCACGCTGATTGGCGGGCTTTCCTATGTCATGGCGCTCGCTGCCGTCTATTATAGGCGACTGCCGCCTCTGGTCGGCCTCATCACTGAAAAATTCGCGGGGACGCGACCATGACCTTTATTTCTCAGGACTTTCTCGACGATCTACTGGCACAGGAAGACCGCCTTCAATTTCCTTCTTTCGACAATGACACCGCCATCGCGCTCGGTCTCATCCTGGTGGAACTCGGCCGCTCCCGCGGTCTGCCGATCACCGTCAACGTGACCCGCGCCGGCCAGCAGCTTTTCCACGCGGCGCTCTCCGGCACCACCGCCGACAACGATCAATGGGTGATCCGCAAGAACGCCGTCGTCATGCGCTTCGGTCATTCGTCCTACTACATGGGGCGACGGGCGGTCCTGAAGGACATACCCTTTCACGAGGCGATGCTGGTCGATCCGCGGGAGTATGCAGCCCACGGCGGCGCCTTCCCGATCAGGGTGGCCGGCACCGGGCTCGTCGGCACCGTCACCGTGTCGGGCTTGCCGCAGCACGAGGATCATGCCCTCGTCGTCGAGGCCATCGAAAGCTTCCTCGCCAAGAAGGCCTGATCCGGCGGATGGCCGGCAGAACAACAAGCATGACAACCGCTTCGGGCGGCTGTCATGACGTCGGGGCTCGACTTTATCTTCCGTCTGCGTACATAACGGGCGTGACCTTTTTCCGGGCGCGCCTGTTGGCGCTGAGGCTGCGAGCCTCGAATGGGAGTGCCAGTTCGTGGAGATCAAGTGGCTCGAGGATTTCGTGAGCCTCGCCAACACGCGCAGTTTTTCGCGCTCTGCGGTAGAGCGCCGCGTAACACAGTCCGCCTTCAGCCGCCGCATCCAGCAGCTCGAGCAGTGGCTCGGCGTGCCGCTGGTCGATCGCTCCACCTATCCGACCACGCTCACGGCGGAGGGCCGCCGTTTCCGCGAGACCGCCGAGGAGGTCTTGCGCCTCATCCTGCTCGAACGCGCTGAACTGCGCTCGGGACGGGCGCAAGGGCAGGGCATCCTCACCTTCTCGACGCTGCATTCCCTGTCGATTTCATTCTTCCCCTGGTGGCTCAAGGATGTCGAGGCGGGTTTCGGACCGATCCACGCCCGGCTGATCACAGAGAACTTCCACGACAGCATCCGCATGTTCGCCGAAGGCGACTGCGACTTCCTGCTCACCTATGAGCACCCGCGCGTTCCAGTGTTGCTCGATCCCGAGCGCTTCCCTTCTCTCGACCTTGGCGGCGACCGCGTCATGCCGGTGTCCGCGCCCGACCCGACCGGGGCGCCGTTGTTTCCGTTGCCCGGTGGATCGGACAAGCCTGTTCCCTATCTTGCCTACGCGCCCGAGACGTTCCTCGGCCGGCTGGTGTCCGTGCTGCTCGCCGAGCGCGGCGAGGCGCTGAACCTTGCCAAGATCTACGAGAACCCGATGGCCGAGGCGATCAAGACCATGGCGATCACCGGGCGCGGCGTGGCCTGGCTTCCCGCCAATACCATCCAGGCCGAGATCGAGTCGGGAAAGCTGGTGGCCGTCGATCCCGAGGCGGTGATCGACATGCGCATCCGCATCTACCGCAACATGGACAAGGTCCGCGCCCGCGTCGAGCGCCTGTGGACCTATCTCAAGGACCACACCGACGCGGCCCCGACGACCCAAGCGCCCTCCTGAACTCCGTTCGACCGAGGCTTCCCCATGCTCGACCTGCTCATTGAGAATGCCAATCTCGCCGATGGCCGCACTGGTATCGACATCGCCGTCAGCGGTGGCCGCATCGTGGGCATCGGGCCGGCCATCGGCGGGCCGGCTCACACGACCATCGACGCGACCGGGCGGCTGGTGACGCCGCCCTTCGTCGATCCGCACTTTCACATGGATGCGACGCTGTCGCTCGGTCTGCCGCGCATGAACCGATCGGGCACATTGCTGGAGGGCATCGCGCTCTGGGGTGAACTGAAGCCCCTCCTCACCCAGGAGGCGGTGGTCGAGCGGGCGCTTCGCTACTGCGACCTTGCTGTCAGCCAGGGGCTTCTCGCCATCCGCAGTCACGTCGACGTCTGCGACGACCGCCTTCTGGCCGTCGAGGCGCTCCTGGAGGTGAAGAAGCGGGTCGCCCCCTACATCGATCTGCAACTTGTCGCCTTCCCGCAGGACGGCTTCTATCGGTCGTCGACGGCCGAGCGCAATCTTCTCAAGGCGCTCGACATGGGCGTCGACGTCGTGGGCGGTATCCCGCATTTCGAGAGGACGATGGCCGATGGGGCCGCCTCGGTGCGTCGCCTTTGCGAGATCGCCGCCGAGCGCGGCCTGATGGTCGATCTTCACTGCGACGAGAGCGACGATCCGCTGTCGCGCCACATCGAGACGCTGGCCGCCGAGACGATCCGCGCCGGCTTGCAGGGCAGGGTGGTCGGCAGCCACCTCACCTCCATGCACTCCATGGACAACTACTACGTCTCCAAGCTGATTCCCCTGATGCGGGAGGCCGGTGTGCACGCCGTCGCCAATCCGCTGATCAACATCACGCTGCAGGGGCGTCACGATACCTATCCCAAGCGCCGTGGCATGACGCGGGTACCGGAGTTGCTGAAGGCCGGCGTCAACGTCGCCTTCGGCCACGACTGCGTGATGGACCCTTGGTATTCCATGGGCTCGGGCGACATGCTGGAGGTGGCATCGATGGCCGTGCACGTCGGCCAGATGACGGCACTCGACGCCATCGATACCGCCTTCCACTGCGTCACCGACCGGGCGGCGAAGGCCATCGGTCTTGAGGACTACGGGCTTGAGGTCGGAAAGGCCGCCAATCTCGTGGTACTCCAGGCACGTGACACGGTGGAAGCGATCCGCCTGAAGCCGACACGTCTCAGCGTGGTCCGGAATGGCAAGGTGATCGCCGAGACGGCGCCCCGGATGGCTCGGCTCGACCTGCCCGGCCGGCCCGAGACGGTCGATCCGGCGGCGTATGCGCCGCCGCGCGGCGAGTGAGCGTCTGCATCAGTTCTCGCCGTCCCAGTAGTCCAGGCTCGTTTCCGGCCGGCCCATGAAGCGGAAGCGTTCGGTGCGCGTGCCGTCGCTGGCCGAGACTCGGCCCGTCACCAGGAACTTGCCCGAATCCGGGTAATCGACGACGTCGGGCTCCTTCGTGGTCGAGATCGCGAGGTAGCGGAGCGGCTTGTCGGTGGTGTTCTCGATCTGGTGGGCGGTCTCCGGGCCGCCGGCCGGACAGGCGATGATGTCACCGGCCCGAACCGGATATCGGTCGTGGCCGATGCGAATGCTGCCTTCACCCTCGAGGATCAGGAACATTTCCTCATTGTATCGGTGGTTGTGGAAGGGCGTGGCGCGGCATCCCGGAGCGGTCTCGATCAGCGAGTAACCGAGCATCCGAGCGCCGAGCTGAGCACCGATGGCGGCAAAGCGGGCCGCGTAACCCTCGGGCGCGGTCCGATCGATGTCGTCCTCGGGCGCGAAGGCGACATCCGCAAGATTGATGATCCCGGGCAGCGTCTCCTCCCGTCAGCCCTGCTTGCGGGCTTCCTTCCAGGTGTTGGTCTGGCTCAGCATCGACTTGAGATAGGCGACGTTGGTTTCCGCCTGCGCCGGGTCGAGTTCCTGCCGGGCGATGGCATCGGCTTCCTTGAACTTGCCCTGCAACCCCAGCACAAGCGCCAGATTCTGGCGGATGCGGCTGGTCGCGCCGGGCAAAGTGGCCGCCTTCCGCAGCGTTGTCTCGGCATTGGCGACATCGCCGGCGAGGAGATAGGACAGCGCGAGGTTATTGTAGATCGAGGCTTCGCCGGGCGCGATCTGCAGGGCTTTCTGGTAGGCGGCCCGCGCTTCGGCCGGGTTGCCCTGCTGGTCCAGGATGGCGCCTTCGGCGGAATAGAGCTTCCAGTCCGGGCGATCGGGCTGCTGGGTCTGGCGGATGACCCTGAGCGCCTGGTCGAAGTTGCCGTTGGCGGCAAGCGCCTTGCCATAGGCGGCGCTCATTTCCGGGTCGTTCTGCGAGGCCAGCATGCCCTTCTCAAGGACCGCGACGGCCTGGTCGGTGCGACCGCCGAGGCGAAGGGCCGCGGCGTAGTTGAGAATGTTGGTGCGGTTCTTGGGATCGGCGTCGTAGCGCTGCCCCCAGGCCGATGCGGCAGCGGTGATCTGCGTGTCGGTCATCCGATCCACGGAACCGGTCACCGATACGTCGCCTCTGGTGGTGAGCACCGGTCTGTTGTTCGCGCACCCGGCGGAGACGAGCGCAAGCGGCAGCAGCAGGGCGAGAAGCGCGGAACGTCGAAGGGAAAACAGCATCGGTCTCACCGTGATGGGGGCGGCACCACCGCCTCGGAGCTTGTCCTTGATAATCTGTTAACCCTAACGGCCGGTTAACCCGATGCTTTCCCAACTGCCGCGGTCACCTTGCCGCGGCTCGCCCGTCTCTCTACATTCGGGAAAACGCCAACCGGAGTTTGCCGTCTTGCTGCCCGCCTTTGCCGCTGCCGATGAAACCGCCATTCCCGTCCACGCCGTCACCACCGAGGGCCTCGAAGCCAAGCTTGCCGAGCTCGGCGCGACGGCCTGGGCGAAAGCCAATGCCTTCTCGGCCGACGAGGGAACGCTTCTGTTGCTGCCGAATGGCGATGGTGAGGTGGCGTCCGCGCTGTTCGGCCTCGGCCGCGAAGGAGGCAGCAGACCGCCGCTTCTCGCCGGCAAGCTTGCGACCGTTCTGCCGGCCGGCACCTATCGTCTCGAAGGCTGGCCGGGCAACGTCGGAGACGCGGCCCTGGGCTTTGCGCTCGGATCCTACCGTTTCGAGCGGTATCTGAAGCCAAAGACAAACGCGCCGCGTCTCGTTCTGCCGGACGGCGAAGAGGGCGCGGAGGCCGAGCGGATCGCGGCTGCCGTCTACATGGTTCGAGACCTCGTCAACACCCCGGCCAACGACCTCGGCCCGACCGAACTGGCGGCCGCCGCCCGCGAGTTGGCGACGACCCATGGCGCGGTGTTCGAGGAGTACCTCGGCGACGACCTTCTCGCGCGCGAGTTCCCGCTTGTCGAGGCGGTCGGGCGCGGCTCAAGCCGCCCGGCGCGCCTGATCACCTTCACCTGGGGGCGGCCCGACGCTCCGAAAGTGTCGCTGGTCGGCAAGGGCGTCGTCTTCGATACTGGTGGCCTCGACATCAAGGGCGGCAGCTACATGCTGCTGATGAAAAAGGATATGGGTGGCGCGGCCAACGTGCTCGGCCTGGCCCGTCTCATCATGGAAGCCGGCCTCGACCTGCGCTTGCGCGTCGTGCTGCCGATCGTCGAGAATGCCGTGTCGGGTACCAGCTACCGGCCGGGCGACGTTTTCCCCTCGCGCAAGGGGCTCACCGTGCAGATCGGCGATACGGATGCCGAAGGGCGCCTGATCCTTGCCGACGCGTTGGCTTTCGCCGACGACGAAGCCCCTGATCTGCTCGTCGACCTGGCGACGCTCACCGGGGCCGCCCGCGTCGCTCTCGGTCCGGACATTCCGCCTTTCTATACCCGCGACGATGCCTTCGCCGCCGACCTCTCGGCGGCCAGCCTTGCCGCCGGTGATCCGCTTTGGCGCCTGCCGCTGTGGGCGCCCTACGAGGACGGTCTCAAGTCGAAGATCGCCGATCTCAACAACGTGTCTCCAGGCGGCTTTGCCGGCTCGATCACCGCCGCGCTGTTCCTCGGCCGCTTCGTCGAAAAGGCAAAGACCTGGATGCACGCCGATATCTTCGCCTGGGTGCCGGCGGCTCGGCCCGGGCAGCCGGAGGGTGGCGAGGCACAGGCGATCCGAGCTGTCTATCGCTATCTGAAGGACCGCTTCGGCCACGCCTGAGCGCGGTACTGAAACCCACTGCGACAAAAAAAGCTGTTCGGTAGCGCGCACTTATGCCGCTGCCGGGCGGCTCGTCTGCGTCTTGCGCATTGCTCTCCCCCGAGCCATTCCGGAAATGCGGGGGATAGTTTTTGTTAAAGCCATGAAAAGAAAATATAAATCGGCTCGCGATAGGCTCCCCGATGTTTTGTGGGCATTGGCGGTTGCGATTTCGGTACGGGGTGGGCCGCATACCAAATCCACCCGATCTCGGATATTCGCCGCAAATCCACGAGAATTGGTATGACGGGGGCGCCGCCGCTCGCCGTATCCTCGGTCAATCCAACGAGAATCGATAGAGTATCGCCAATGTCGACATCCTCCCCCCTGATCCTGGTCATCAACAGCGGCTCCTCGTCGTTGAAGTTCGCTATCTACCCGCTTGGCGAACGCCAGCCGCTGGCGTCCGGTCTTGCCGAGCGCCTCGGCCAGAGCGATGCCTCGATCCGCATTGATGTCGACGGCGCCAAGAACAAGAACCCGCTGACCCCCACCAATCATCAGGGCGCGGTCGATGCGCTGATGGCCTTCCTGAAGGAGCGCGGCTGGTTCGAACGCGTGGCGGCCGTCGGTCATCGCGTCGTCAATGGCGGCGAACGCTTCACCGAGAGCCGCATCGTCACCGACGATGCCATGATCGAGGAAATCGGCACCTGTCCTTTCGCGCCGCTGCATAACCCGGCCCACGCCATCGGCATGCGCGCCGCCGTCCACGCCTTCCCGTCGCTGACGCAGGTTGCCGTGTTCGACACCGCCTTCCATCAGACGATGAAGCCGGAAGCTTTCCTTTACGCCCTGCCGCGCAAGTACTACCGCGATCTCGGCGTGCGCCGTTATGGCGCCCACGGTACCTCGCACCGCTACGTGTCCGGCGAGACGATCCGCCTGCTCGGCCTCGATCCGAACGACAGCGGCGTCGTCGTCTGCCATCTCGGTAACGGCTCGTCGGCCACCGCCGTCTGGAACGGCAAGTGCGTCGACACGTCGATGGGCCTCACTCCGCTGGAAGGTCTCGTCATGGGCACCCGCACCGGTGACGTGGACTACGGCGCGCTCGCCTACATCGCCAAGAAGACCGGTCTCGACGTCGACGGGCTCGAGAAGATGGCCAACCGCGAGAGCGGTCTGCTCGGTTTGTCGGAACTCTCCAACGACTGCCGCACGCTGACCGAGGCCGCCCAGGCCGGCAACCACCAGGCCGAGGAGACGCTCGACGTCTTCGTCTTCCGTCTCTGCCGCTACATCGGCGCGCTGACGGCCGCCTTGCCGCGCCTCGATGCCGTCGCCTTCACCGGTGGCATCGGCGAGAACTCCGCCTACATCCGGGCCAAGACGCTGAAGCGCCTGTCCGCCCTCGGCCTCGATCTTGACGAGGAAGCCAATGCCACCATCTTCGGCGGCAAGAGCGGCATCGTCTCGCGGTCGAGGAAGCCGGTCGCCATCGTCGTGCCGACCGATGAAGAACGTGTGATCGCTGAAGATACGGCCCTCCTCGCCGGTCTTCTGCCTGCCAAAGCCTGATGCGAAAGGGACGAAGGCCATGACTCCGAAACCCTCTTACCGCACGTTCTTCCTGGCGCCGACTTCCAGCCAGCAGGGCATTTCCTCCGTGGCGCTCGGCCTCGTCCGCGCCTTCCAGCGCGAAGGCTACGACGTCGGCTTTGCCAAGCCGGTCGCCGATCCCGAGGCCTATCCCGACGGTCTCGACCGCTCGGTGCATTTCGCCCGCACGCTGCTGGGCCTCAACACGCCCGATCCGATCCCGGCCGAGCGCGCCGAGGAGATGATCCGCACCGGCAACCTGTTCACGCTGCTCGAAGAGATCGTGGAACTGGTCGAGGAAGCGCGCGGCGCCCGGTCCATGGTGATCGTCGAAGGGCTCTTGCCCTCGACCACGCACCCGCTGACCATCGACCTCGACATCGCCATGGGTCGCTCGCTGTCGGCCGAGATCATCCCGGTGGTGCCCGGCCTCGACGCGACGGTGAAGTCGATTGTCGGCGATCTCGCCGACGCCCAGCATCGCTTCCTCGCCGAGGGGCGCCCGTTTGCCGGCCTGATCGTCGGCCGTGCTCGCGGTGGCGACGTCAAGGCGGAAGAGTTCGCCAAGGCGCTGGAAGCCGCGAAGATCGGGGTACCGGTGCTCGCCGTCACCTCTGACGAGCCGGCCCTCAACGCGCCACGTCTCATCGACGTCGCTGGCGACCTCGGCTTCGGCATCCTTCGCCCCGGTGACATCAAGAAGGCGCGGGTCGGCGAGATCGTCATCGGCGCCCGCAGCCCCGACAAGGTGGTGAAGGCGTTGAAGCCCGGCACGCTGGTGGTTACCCCCGGCGACCGGTCCGACATCATCATCACCACGACGCTGGCCCGTTCGTCGGGCCTGCCGATCGCCGGTCTGTTGCTCACCTGCGACGAGCCGATGGCACCGTCCATCTCCGAGTTCCTGTCGCCACGCTTCGGCGATCTGCCGGTGCTGACCACCGAGCTTCAGACCTATGACGTCGCCGTGCGCCTCAACTCGATGGACCGCCGCGTTCGTCACGAGGATGCCGAGCGCATGGAAAAGCTGCTCGAGCATGTGGCCGATCACATCGATCTTGCTCCGCTCGCCCCGGCGACGACACGCTCCAACGGCGGCCTGATGACGCCGCCGATGTTCCGCCACCGGATGATCCAGGAAGCGCGTGCCGCCAACCGCCGCATCGTGCTGCCCGAGGGCGACGAGCCGCGGACCATCAAGGCCGCCGTCATCTGCACGCAGAAGCGCATTGCCCGCTGCGCGCTGGTCGGCGACCCGAAGGCGATCAAGGATGTCGCGACCAGCCACGGCATCGAACTGCCGCCGGAGCTGGAAATCCTCGATCCGGCCAAGGTGCGCGGCAGCTACGTCGCCCCCATGGTCGAGCTTCGCAAGTCGAAGGGGCTGACCCCGCCGCAGGCCGAGGCGCAGCTCGAGGACAACGTGGTGCTGGCCACCATGATGCTGGCCATGGGCGACGTCGATGGCCTGGTTTCGGGCGCCGTTCACACGACGGCCTCGACGGTGCGCCCGGCGTTGCAGCTCATCAAGACCGCGCCGGGCAACTCCATCGTCTCCAGCGTGTTCTTCATGCTGATGCCCGATCAGGTGCTGGTCTACGGCGATTGCGCCATCAACCCCGACCCGTCGGCGGACGAACTGGCCGAGATCGCCTGCCAGTCGGCCGACAGCGCTCGCTCCTTCGGCATCGACCCGCGCGTTGCCATGATCTCCTACTCGACCGGCACGTCCGGAACGGGTAGCGATGTCGACAAGGTGCGCGAGGCTACGCTGAAGGTCATGGAACGTCGTCCGGACCTGCTGATCGACGGTCCGATCCAGTATGATGCCGCCTCCGTCGAAAGCGTCGGCAAGCAGAAGGCGCCGGGCTCGCCGGTGGCCGGTCATGCCAATGTCTTCGTCTTCCCCGACCTCAACACCGGCAACACCACCTACAAGGCGGTGCAGCGTTCGGCCAACGTCGTGTCGGTCGGCCCGATGCTGCAGGGCCTCCGCAAGCCGGTGAACGACCTGTCGCGCGGCGCCCTGGTCGACGACATCGTCTACACCATCGCGCTGACGGCCATCCAGGTCGGGCAGAGCGAGCGGCCGATGCAGGCCGCCGCCGAATAAGGCTGCGGAAATCCAACGGAACAACGAAACCGGCGATCTTTGGGTCGCCGGTTTTTTGTTGCCGGGGCGATGGTCTTGCGGAGCGAGAGGGACGTATCCAGCCGATTGTCGATATGTAGTAAGCCGACTAATTATATGATGGGTCGCTTCTGGGGCGTTCAAACAAAAGCCGCCGGGAAACGACCCGGCGGCTTTGAACGACAGGCATGGGACGCCTCAGCCGGCAACGGGCAGTTCGCCCCTCAGCCGCTCCGTCTCGAAGGAGGCATCGAGAATGCGTTGCAGATCGGCGGCCCGACGGAAGCTCGGCTCCATGGTCCGACCGGCTTTCACCGCATCGAAGAAGCGTTTGTAGTTCATCGGCACCGGCTTCGCCGTCACCGGTCGCCAGGTCTGGCTGTTGATGTCCTTTGCGCCCTTGCACACGCGCAGCCAGGTGCCATCGGATCCATTCTGGATTTCGAGGGCGCCCTTGTCGCCGAAAACGCGGACACGCAGCGTGTTGGCATAACCGGTGGCAAACCGCGAGGCATGGATGACGCCGATGGCGCCGTTTTCGAACTCCAGCGTGCCGGCGAAACTGTCATTGGCGTCGAGCGTATACTCGCCGATCTTGTCGTCGGGCGCCTTGTGAAAGGTCTTGAGACGGCCGAACAGCCGCGTCACGTCGGTGCCGGCGCCAAAGGAGGCGAAGTCGAGAATGTGGATTCCAACGTCGCCGATGACGCCCTTGGAACCGTGATTCTCGGAGAGGCGCCACAGCCAGCGGCTTTCGGTGCGCCAGTCGCCCCAATGGGTTCCGGTGAGCCAGCTCTGGAGGTAGCTGGCCTCTACGTGCTTGACGTCGCCGATGGCGCCCGAGGTGACCATCTCGTGCATCTTGTGAATCTCGGGCACGTTGCGGTAGCTGAGATTCACCATGCCCACGACACCTTCCTTCTCGGCGGTCTCGGTCATCTCGAGGGCGTGGGCATAGTTGGTGGCAAGCGGCTTTTCGCAGAGCACGTGCTTGCCCGCAGTGAGCAGCGCCATGGTCGTGGGGTAGTGGGCAAGATCGGTGGTGACGTTGGCCGCCGAGTCGAACTTGCCCCAGACGATGGCGTCCTCCACCGTGGCGAACGTGCGGGGGATGTTGAAGTCCTTGGCGAAGGCGGTGGCGAGCTCGGGGAAGATGTCGACGCAACCGACGATTTTCACGCCACGAATCTTGGAAAAGTGCTGGGCGTGATGGCGGGCCATGCTGCCGGTGCCCACGATGATGAGACGCATGTTGAAGGTCCGATGGGAAGAGGGCGATAAGAGCGGCGGCCGGCGGGAAGCCGCCGGCCGTTCAAGAACATTCAGCGAAGGCCGGGAGCACCCTTGGCATGGATGGTCAGGCCGCGCTCCTTGATCGGCTCCAGCGCCTTGTCGACAGGCACGTTGGGCGCTTCGGTGACCGCCGTCCAGGCCGGGCCCGGATTGTAGGCCCACTTGACCGCGTTGCGCAGCACCGTCAGCACGTTTTCATCGTGGTAGGTGGGGTAGGCCTCGTGGCCAGGGCGGAAATAGAAGATCTTGCCGGCGCCGCGCTTGTAGCAAAGGCCGGAACGAAACACTTCGCCACCTTGGAACCAGGAGATGAATACGGTTTCATCGGGCTCGGGGACCGAGAACGGTTCGCCGTACATCTCCTCCATGTCGAGTTCGATTTTCTCCGGCAGGCCGGCGGCGATCGGATGGTTGCGGTTGATCACCCAGAGGCGCTCGCGCTCGCCCGCCTCGCGCCACTTGAGCGCGCAGGGCGTCCCCATCAGACGCTTGAAGATCTTCGAGAAATGCCCGGAGTGCAGGACGAGGAGACCCATGCCTTCCCAGACGCGCTTGGCGATGCGCTCGACGATCTCGTCCTTCACCTCGCCATGGGCGGCATGGCCCCACCAGACCAGGACGTCGGTCGCGGCGAGCTTCTCGACCGTCAGGCCGTGCTCGGGCATCTGCAGGGTCACCCAGCTCGCCTCGATGGACGGGTCGACGTTGAGCGCATCGGCGATGGCGCTGTGCATGCCGTTGGGATAGAGGTCACGCACGACTTGGCTGGTCTGCTCGTGCACGTTCTCGCCGTAGACGGTGGTGCGGATAGTCATGGAAGTCCTCCCGGGATGAGCGGCCCGGCGCCGCTGACGTGCGCACCGCCGATTCCGCGGCAAGACCCGGTTCGCCGACCTTCCTCAAGGCCGTAAACGAGGCGCGGCATCTTGCTTCACAAGCATTCAAAGCGCTTTTAATGGTGATTGTCAAGAGTCGCCGGCCGCAGTGGGTAGTTCTCACAATTGCTTGTTCCGTCAAAGATATTTTGAATGACGAAATAATAAAAGCGCTTTGAATGAATCGAAACAAACATTGGGTGCGCGCAGGCGTCACCGACGCGCCGTCACGACGCTAAAATGCCATACGAATTCGGACGGTTACCAGACGCTATGATAAAAATGATCGCGCCTTGCCCATGGCGCCGATCCCCGGCCGTTCTCGCCCCACTCCGGCGGCGAACACGTCGCCACCGGGTCTTTTCCGGGACAGGTAAGCGCGCAGGCGGCCGAGCGCCGTGTCAGTGCTCGATCTGGCTGACGTCGCGCACGGCGCCCTTGGCCGCCGAAGTGGTCATGGCGGCATAGGCGCGCAACGCCGCCGACACCTTGCGCGGACGCGGAGCCGCCGGCTTCCAGGCAGCCTTGCCCTTGGCTTCCATGGCGGCACGCCGGGCGGCGAGAGTTTCGTCCGACACCAGGAGATTGATGGTGCGGTTCGGGATATCGATGCGGATGCGGTCGCCCGCTTCGACAAGGCCGATGGCGCCACCTTCGGCCGCTTCAGGCGAAGCATGACCGATGGAAAGGCCCGAGGTGCCGCCGGAGAAGCGGCCATCGGTCAGAAGCGCGCAAGCCTTGCCGAGGCCCTTCGACTTCAGATAGCTCGTCGGATAGAGCATCTCCTGCATGCCGGGCCCCCCCTTGGGGCCCTCGTAGCGGATCACCACGACGTCGCCGGCAGTGACCTCGCCGCCGAGAATACCCTTCACCGCGCCTTCCTGGCTTTCATAGATCCTCACTTCGCCCTCGAAGACGAGGATGGACTCGTCGACGCCGGCCGTCTTCACGATGCAGCCGTCCAGCGCGATGTTGCCGAACAGCACGGCGAGGCCGCCATCCTTGGAATAGGCGTTTTCCATAGAGCGGATGACGCCCTTCTTGCGATCGAGGTCCAGATCGTCCCAGCGCCGATCCTGGCTGAAGGCTTCGATCGACGGCACGCCGCCCGGCGCCGCCGCGAAGAAGGTGCGGACGGCGATCGAGTTGGACTGAACGACGTCCCACTCGCGGATCGCTGCCTTCAGCGTCGGGGTGTGGACGGTCGGCAGGTCGGTGTTGAGCAGCCCGGCGCGATCGAGCTCGCCCAGCAGACCGAAGATGCCGCCGGCACGGTGCACGTCCTCCATGTGGATGTCGGCCACGGCCGGCGCCACCTTGGACAGGCAGGGCACGCGGCGGCTGAGGCGATCGATGTCGGCCATGGTGAAGTCGACGCCGGCTTCCTGGGCGGCCGCCAGCAGGTGCAGCACCGTGTTGGTCGACCCGCCCATGGAGATGTCGAGCGTCATGGCGTTCTCGAAGGCGGCGAAAGAGGCGACGGAGCGCGGCAGCACGCTCTCGTCGTTGCCTTCGTAGTAGCGCTTGCAGAGGTCGACGATCAGTTGGCCGGCTCTGAGGAACAGTGCCTTGCGGTCGGCGTGCGTCGCCAGCATCGAGCCGTTGCCCGGCAGGCTGAGGCCGAGCGCCTCGGTGAGGCAGTTCATCGAGTTGGCGGTGAACATGCCCGAGCAGGAGCCGCAGGTCGGGCAGGCCGACCGTTCGTAGGAGCGCACGTCGGTGTCCGACACCTTGTCGTCGGCGGCGGCGACCATGGCGTCGATCAGGTCGACCGACTTGGTGACGCCCGACGACAGCAGGACCTTGCCGGCCTCCATCGGTCCGCCGGAGACGAAGACGGCGGGGATGTTGAGGCGCAACGCCGCCATCAGCATGCCTGGCGTGATCTTGTCGCAGTTGGAGATGCAGACCATGGCGTCGGCGCAATGGGCGTTGACCATGTACTCGACGCTGTCGGCGATCAGGTCGCGCGACGGCAGCGAATAGAGCATGCCGTCATGGCCCATGGCGATGCCGTCATCGACGGCGATGGTGCTGAATTCCTTGGCGAGGCCGCCGGCCTTCTCGATTTCGCGGGCAACCAGTTGCCCGATGTCCTTGAGATGCACATGGCCGGGCACGAACTGGGTGAAGGAGTTGACCACGGCAATGATCGGCTTGCCGAAATCGCTTTCCTTGACGCCGGTGGCGCGCCACAGACCGCGAGCGCCGGCCATGTTGCGGCCATGGGTGGAGGTGCGGGAACGATAGGCGGGCATGGGTTCGATCCATCTCGGTGGAAGGCGTATTGCCTGACGGATGAGACCGTTTTGCCGAAAAAGCAAGGGCGGCAGCGGCGCAAAGCGTTCGCTGCCGCCCCTTATGGGCTCGGAGGCGCCGTCAGGCGGCGCGCACTTTGGCCAGGAAACCCTTGATTTCCGACCGGAGGCGGGCACAGGTTTCGTCGAGCTCCGCCGTACCGACCTTCATCCGCTCGGTGGCCACGACGGCGGCGGCGTTGGCCTGCGACACGCCGTCGATGTGCTCGGTCACCTCGGCGGTGCTGGTCGATGCCTGGTTGAGATTGCGCGAGATGTCGAGCGTGGCGGTGCCCTGCTCCTCGACGGACGCCGCGATGACGTTGGAGATCTCGCTGAGGCGGCCGATGACGCCGGAAATGGTGTTGATGGCCGCCACGGACTGCTCGGTCGACGATTGAATGCCCCTGATCTGGTCAGCGATGGTCGACGTCGCCTTGGCGGTCTGGTCGGCGAGCTGCTTGACCTCGGCGGCGACGACGGCGAACCCTTTGCCAGCCTCGCCGGCCCGGGCAGCTTCAATCGTGGCGTTCAGCGCCAGAAGGTTGGTCTGGGACGCGATGTTGTCGATCAGATCGACGACGTCGCCGATCTTCTTGGCAGCTTCCGAGAGGTCCCTGATCTGTGTCGACGTGCGGGCGGCATCGGCGGCCGCCTCGGCGGCGACGCGACTCGATTCCTCGACCTGGCGGGTGATCTCGGCGACGGAGCCGGTCAGTTCCTCGGTGGCGGCGGCAACGGTGGCAACGTTCGCCGATGCCGTTTCGGCGCCGCGCGTCACGCTCTTGGCCCGTTCGGCGGCACTGTCGGTCGCATGGTCGAGGTCGCGAGTCAGCGCAGCCATATCCTTGGCCGAGGAGAGGACCTTGTCGGCAATGGCTCCGACGGACGACTCGAACTCCTTGGTGACGTGGTCGATCAGGCTCTGGCGCGCCGCGCGTTCCGCATCGATGTAGACGGAAATGGCAAAATCCATATCGACCATGACGGCCTTGCTGAGCGCCTGCAGCAGCTTGAGCCGCGTCTCATCCCGGCCGCGCTTCATGAAGCCGCCGGAGTAATCCTTGTTGATGCGGGCGATCAGCGTGTTGAGCAGGAAGTCGTAGCCGCCGATGTACCACGTGGGAGACAGGCCGATCCGGTGATGGGTCTCTCCGATCTTCGAAACGGACTGGAAATAGGTCTCGTCGAAGCGAGCTTCCAGCACGCGCTCCCAATGCTTGATCTGTGCCGCCCTGGCATGGGCCATATGGTCGGGAGATCGAAAGAAGCGCTTGGTTTCAGGGAACTCCGCGATATGCCGGTAGAAGGCGTCGATACCGTCGGCAAGAATACTGAAAATATAGGAGCGATGTTCGCGAAGGGTCGCGGCAACACTGTCGTCGATGGCGTGAAAACCGAGGCGCTGACGCATGTCAGAGGCAATGATCGAGGGAGCGGACATGCCGGTTCCTTTGTGCTGCGGGGTCGGCGCACCGGATGCGCCCGACACCGGCTATGTCGCGTCAAATCCCTTACCTCTTCGTAAATGAATTAGGAAAACCATCGATATTTAAGGAACTTACGTCAGGTGAAGGTGCGCTATACTACCTATATGCGCAATATTCATGAGAAATGCTCTCAATATTATACATGCCGTATGCCTCAGTCCCCCGTGGCCCCCGACCGGGTTGGCTCGTCAACGGAAGCTTCCAGGCTGGCGTAGCCCTCAGGACGGAAGCGCGGCCGGCAAAGGCAAAGGAAGACGAGATCGACGGCTCCGTCGTTTTCGATCCGTTGCGACACCCGCTGAGGAATGCGAACACTGTCGCCGGGACCGACGCGAAAGCGATCGCCCCCCACCTCCATCATGCCGCTTCCCATCTCGATCACATAGGTTTCCTCGACGTCGAGGGCGTGCAGCTCTGTGACCACGCCGGGGGTGACGCGCGCCCGCGCCAGCGACACATCCGGCCGGGTCGGATGGTTGAGAAGCTCGGTGATGTGACAGCGTTCCGATGTCGCGAACTCCCGAAGGCCTCCGCTCGGGATGAAGAATGGATGGGTCATGATGGCCTCGCCGGTTGCTGGGGCGAGTTTGAGGCAAGGGAGATGGGGCGGCAACACTCTCTTTACGGGGTGCGGCCCATCGGCGATGAATGAATACTCCGGAGAGAACATGCCCAGTTCCGATCTCGTCATTCGCGCCGACCATGTCGTCACCTGCGACGATGCCATGACCGTCATCGAGAACGGCGCCGTTGCCGTCCGCAATGGCCGCGACAGGCGACGCCACCACCGTTACCACCGGCGAAGCCCTTGCCATGGCAACGCGCAACGGCGCCTGCGCACTCGGCGCCAGCGATCGGCTGGGATCGATCGAGGTTGGCAAGGAGGCTGACCTCATTCTGGTCGACACCGGCCGTCTGCATGCTGCCCCGCTGTTCGATCCCGTCACCCACCTCGTCTATTCGGCCGGTCGGGCCGATGTCACTGACGTCTTCGTTGGCGGTCGTCGTATCGTCGAGGCCGGAAGCCTTCTCACTGCCGATGTCGGCGCCTTGGTGGCCGCAGCCGCAGCCCTTCGTCCGGCCATCGCCGGCTCTGTCGCCTGACTCGTCGGGGAAGTCCGTTCGCCCGCAAGGAGGTGGCTCGTCGCCATGACAGGCGTCATGCAGGGCGATTCGGAGTAAAAGTCTTTGCCAGCGCGCAGTTTTCCGCCTGTCATTGCCTTCTCAGATGGCGAGTGCTGGTCTACATTGCTCTCGCTGCGGTTTCGTCGACGAAGCCGTCGGGTCGAAGGGTCCAGTTTCTTGTCCCGAAAGCCCCTGAGGGGATGCCGGATGCGGCGTCCGCTGGCCGGGTTCCGAACAAAAGAGGATTTCGACATGTCCGATATCGAAGCCAAGATCAGAGAAAAGGCGCGCGAACTCTGGCTGGCCGAGGGGCAGCCCGAAGGACGGGCCGACCAACACTGGCACGAGGCGGAGGCGATCGTTCGCGCCGAAGCCGAGGCGGCTGCAAAACCCAAGGCGGCTCGCAAGCCGCGCGCAGCCGCCGCCAAGAAGGAGGCGCCCGAAGCCAAGGCGCCGGCTGCCAAGAAGCCCGCCGCCAAGAAGGAAGTGGCCAAGAAAGAGCCCGCCAAGAAGCCGTCGCTCAAGGTGGTCTCCGGCTGAAGTCGCCACCACGGCACGGACAGCTTGTTGACAAGGCCGGTCGGCGCCGTTGCGCCGTCCGGACAGGATGCCTAATGTCGCGGCCTTCTTGTGAGGGAGCCGTGATATGAGCCTTTCCGCAGCCGTCGAAGCCCGCATTGTCGAGGCCATCGCCAGCGAAATCGGCTGCCGGCCGGCGCAGTCAGCGGCAGCTATCGGCCTTCTCGACGAGGGCGCGACGGTGCCTTTCGTCGCCCGCTACCGCAAGGAAGTCACCGGCGGGCTCGACGATACGCAGCTCCGCAAGCTTGAGGAGCGGCTATCCTATCTCCGCGAGCTCGAGACCCGTCGTGCCGCCGTCCTGACGGCCATCGAAGGGCAGGGCAAGTTGACCCCTGCGCTGTCCGAAAAGATCGCCGCCGCCGTCACAAAGGCGGAGATCGAGGATCTCTACGCGCCCTTCAAGCCGAAGCGCCGCACCAAGGGCGAGATCGCCAAGGAGAAGGGGCTGGAGCCGTTGGCCGACGCGCTGTTCGCCGATCGGACGCGGGAGCCAGCCGCGACAGCTGCGGCCTACGTCAACGAGGCAGTGCCGGACATCAAGGCGGCACTCGATGGAGCCCGCGATATCCTCGCCGAGCGTTTTGCCGAGACGCCGGAACTCGTCGGTCGCCTGCGTGCCTATTTGCGCGATCGCGCCGTGTTGCGCTCGGCGGTGATCGCGGGCAAGGAAGCCGCCGGCGAAAAGTTCGCCGACTACTTCGATCATCGAGAGCGCTGGGCGACGGTGCCCAGCCATCGCGCGCTCGCCATGCTGCGCGGCCGCAACGAGGAGGTGCTGGCCCTGGAGCTTGAGATCGACGCGGACGATCCGGCGCCGGTCAAGCCGGTGGAGCGCATGGTGGCGGAAGCCTTTTCGATCAACGTTCCGGCGAAACTGCCGGCCGAAGGCTTTTTGTTCGATGTCTGCCGCTGGACCTGGCGGGTCAAGCTTCAGCTTTCCCTGTCCCTAGACCTGATGGGTACGTTGAGAGAGAAAGCCGAGACCGAGGCGATCCGCGTCTTCGCCGACAATCTGAAGGATTTGCTGCTCGCGGCGCCGGCCGGCGCCCGTACCACCATGGGCCTCGATCCCGGTATCCGCACCGGCGTCAAGGTGGCGGTGGTCGACGCCACCGGCAAACTGGTCGACACGGCCACCGTCTACCCGTTCCAACCGAGAAACGACGTTGCCGGAGCGCTTGCAACGCTGGCTTCCCTCGCCCGCAAGCACAAGGTGGAACTGATCGCCATCGGCAACGGTACGGCGAGCCGCGAGACCGATCGCCTTGCCGCAGCGCTGATTGCCGATCTGCCGGCACCCAAGCCCACCAAGGTTGTGGTGAGCGAGGCTGGGGCCTCGGTCTATTCGGCATCCGAACTGGCCGCCCGTGAGTTTCCCGGTCTCGACGTTTCGCTGCGAGGCGCCGTTTCCATCGCTCGCCGCCTTCAGGATCCGCTGGCCGAGTTGGTCAAGATCGAGCCGAAGTCGATCGGCGTCGGGCAGTATCAGCACGATGTCGATCAGGGCCATCTCGCCAAGGCGCTGGACGCCGTGGTCGAGGACGCGGTGAACGCCGTCGGCGTCGATCTCAACATGGCCTCGGCGCCGCTCCTGTCCCGCGTCTCCGGCCTTGGCCCTTCGCTTGCCGAGGCCATCGTCGCCTACCGCGATCTCTCGGGCGCCTTCCGCAGCCGCAAGGCGCTGATGGAAGTACCGCGCCTCGGTGCCAAGACCTTCGAGCAGGCCGCCGGCTTCCTGCGCATCCGCGATGGCGACGAGCCGCTCGATGCCTCCTCCGTGCATCCCGAGGCCTATGGCGTCGCCCGCCGCATCGTCGCCGCCTGCGGCCGCGACATTCGGCAGCTGATGGGCGACAGTGCCGTGCTTAAGGCGCTGAACCCGGCGAAATTCGTCGACGACCGTTTTGGTTTGCCGACCGTACGCGACATTCTGAGCGAGCTGGAAAAGCCCGGCCGGGATCCGCGCCCCGAGTTCCGGACCGCCAGCTTCGCCGAAGGGGTCGAGGACATTGCCGATCTCAAGCCCGGCATGATCCTCGAGGGTACGGTGACCAATGTCGCCGCCTTCGGTGCCTTCGTCGATATCGGCGTCCATCAGGACGGCCTCGTTCACGTCAGCCAGTTGGCCGACCGGTTCGTGAAGGACCCTCGCGACGTTGTGAAGGCCGGCGACGTGGTGAAGGTTCGTGTCGTCGAGGTGGAGGTCAAACGCAAGCGTATCGCCTTGTCCATGCGCAAGGACGATGACGGCGCGCCGAAAGGTACGGGCGGCGGTCGGCCGGACCGGCGGAGTCCGCCGCCGCCATCGACGGGCAACAATGCCATGGCTGCCGCCCTGGCCGCCGCCATGAAGCGGCGGTGAGACGGCACCGTCACCGGCGGCGGTATATTTCCGGGTGATCGATGCAATCTTGCCGATTGTGTCGGCGGATTTGGTGTAAGCTCCGCTCCGTTAACCACCGCGGGAGTCCGCCATGGCCAAGCAGTCCACCGGTTACACCGTTCTCCAGCTTTCGCTCCACTGGTTGATCGTGCTTCTCGTATTGTTCCAGTTGATCTTCGGCGAAGACATGGGGCGCTATAATTATTTCCTGCATTCCGGACAGGACGTCGCCCCGCTCCTGACCGGCTACTATCTGCACGTCGGCGTCGGCATCGCCGTCCTCGTTCTGACGCTGTTCCGTTTCGGCTTGCGCCTGACGGTCGGCGTGCCGCCTTCGGTGCCCGGCCCTGCTCTGCAAGTGAAGGCGGGCGAGGCTTTGCACTATCTTTTCTATCTCATGCTGATCGTTACGCCGATCACAGGCCTTCTCGCCCAGTATGTCGACATCGAAACCTTCGGCGAGGTTCATGCCGCCAACAAGCCCGTGTTCATCCTGCTGATCCTGATCCACGCTGCGGCGGCTCTTTACCACCATTTCGTGCTGAAGGATTCAACCCTGCGTCGGATGATGGTGCCGGGCACCCACTGACGGCTTCGTTCTGGACAAGAAAAACCCCGCGGAAGAGAACTCCCGCGGGGCTTTGCATTCAAGCCGGTCGATCGTGAGATCAGGCAGCCGACAGATTGTCAGCCGAGGACTTGCCGGAACGGCGGTCCTGCACGACCTCGAAGTTCACTTTCTGGCCATCGTTGAGCGAGCCAAGGCCCGAGCGCTCGACGGCGGAGATGTGAACGAAAACGTCCGGACCACCGGCGTCCGGAGCAATGAAGCCGTAGCCCTTGGTGGCGTTGAACCACTTGACGGTACCTAGAGCCATGATGAGATCCTTTCCTCAGAAAGTCACTTGAAAGAAAGCCAAGCGCCCGCACGGAGCGCGTGGCAGGTGGTTACCGAGTTTGGAAAGGTCGTCACGTCGCGGGGGATGGACCCCAGGCGTTCAGGGCCGATGGTCTGGCCAAAATCGATAGCAGTTTCATACTACGGGAAGTGGCATTCTTGCAAGCAACCTTTAGGTGTGTCGTCATGCCGGTCGGAACGCCTGGCAGACGGCCGGGTCGGTCTCGATACGGCCGGCACCGATCAGGTCGAGGCAGTAGGGAATGGCCGGAAATACCGCGTCGAGGCATACGGCGATCGAGGCCGGCTTGCCCGGAAGGTTGACGATCAGTGTCGAGCCGCGCGTCCCGGCGGTCTGGCGCGACAGGATGGCGGTCGGCACCTTCTCAAGGCTGATGCGGCGCATCAGTTCGCCAAAGCCCGGCAGCTCCTTCTCCAGTACCACCTTCATCGCCTCCGGCGTGAGGTCGCGTGGCGAAGGCCCGGTTCCACCGGTCGTGAGAATGAGATCGACCCGCTCTTCGTCGCAGAGGCGGACCAGCTCGCCGCCGACGCTATCCACGCCATCGGGGACCACCTGCGTCAGGATCTCGTGGGGCGAGGTCACGGCACGGCCGAGCCAAGCCGCGATCGCCGGCCCTGAGAGGTCTTCATACTCACCGCGCGCGGCACGATCGGAAACGGTGAGAAGCGCAATTCGGACCATGGTCGAAGCTCCAGCCTGTGAATCACGGGAGAAGACAGCGTTAGCATCTTGCTTCGCCCTTGGCCAAGGCGGCCGAATCGGTCGACAGAAGAAACATGCTCGCGAAGGCGGGCCGTGTTTACCGGTGCGTGGGACAAAGATTTCGGGATGACCTTCAGCGTGGACATCGGCAACAGGGCGAACGGCACGCGTGCCGCCTTCGACCTTGAGGAACTGCTGGCCACCCGTCTGCTGGTCCAGGGCAACTCCGGTTCCGGCAAGTCGCACCTTCTGCGCCGACTTCTCGAGCAGAGTGCCGAGTGGGTACAACAGGCCGTCATCGACCCCGAAGGCGACTTCGTGACGCTGGCCGATCGCTTCGGTCACGTCGTGGTGGACGCCAACTGCTCAGAGCGTGACCTGGCGCTGATCGCGGCCCGCGTCCGCAAACATCGCGTGTCCGTCGTTCTCAACCTTGAAGGGCTCGATGTCGACGGCCAGGTCCGCGCCGCGGCCGCCTTTCTGAACGGCCTCTTCGATGCCGAGCGCGATCACTGGTACCCGATGCTGGTGGTGGTCGACGAAGCGCAGCTGTTCGCACCGGCGGCGTCCGGCGAGGCCGACGGCGAGGCGCGCCGCGCCTCGCTCGGTGCCATGACCAATCTGATGTGTCGCGGTCGCAAGCGCGGCCTTGCCGGCGTCATCGCAACCCAGCGCCTTGCCAAGCTGGCCAAGAACGTCGCCGCCGAAGCCTCGAACTTCCTGATGGGGCGCACGTTCCTCGACATCGACATGGCACGTGCCGCCGATCTGCTCGGCATGGAGCGGCGACAGGCGGAAATGTTCCGCAACCTTCAGCGCGGCGAGTTCGTCTCGCTCGGTCCGGCCATCGGTCGCCGTCCGGAAGCGGTCAGGATCGGGCCGGTGGAAACGACGGGGCGCGGCGGCGGTCCCAAGCTGACGCCGCTGCCCGAACAGGGTGGCGAGGCGGCGCGCGAGCTGATTTTCCGGTCGGCGGCCGGTGAGGAGGCGCCGCGCATCACGGCCGCGCCCATCTCCACCGCCGATATCCTTTCCGAGCTGTCGCGGTCCCGCGCGGCACTGGCGCCGGCGCCCGAGGACAATCCGCCCCAGGCCGATCTACTCGGGCGACTTGCCCGTGACGAGGCGATCGAGGAAATCCTCGTGGAGATGATGGCCGAGCCGGACGCCGCCTTCCAGCCGGTGTCGATGCTCTATCAGGACTTCCTCGTCCGCTGCCGCATCAAGCGGGTGACCGGCGACAGCCTCGACTTGCAGTCCTTCCGCCAGCGCTTGTCGCTGGCCCGCGCCGGCGTGGAGACCGAGGCGGTCGACGAGGACGCCTGGCAGCAGGCCACGCTGATTTCGGCATCGTTGCCCGAGGACATGCGCGGCGTCTTCCTGCTGGTCGCCAAGGCGGCGCTCCAGAAGGCGCCATGCCCTTCCGACGCCGAGATCGCCCGGGCCTACGGGACCCGCTCGCCATCCCGCGCGCGGCGACTGCTCGCCTATATGGAGGAGCGCGGTTTTCTCGTCTGCGCGTCTGACTTGCGTGGCCAGCGGATGATCCAGCTTCCCGATCTCGGATGGCAGACGGCGTCCGGCTCGGCGACGGCGGCCGCCGCTGCCGAGTGATATCATTGCACTAAGCTCTATTGCTGTGTCTCCACCCCTTGGAGCGCCGGATAAAACGCGACAGACTGCCGCTCCGGCGATCGTCGACTCGGGAGGGCTCCCGGTCGCCGTGCCTGGGAGGATGGTATGACATTGTCGAAGTTGAGCGAGGGGGCGACAGCGGCCGTCGACCTTCGCGGCGTTGCGTTCGCGGAAGCCGAGCGGGTGTTTTTCCGAGCCGGGTCTCTCTCGGCGGCGGCTTTCCGATTTGCCTCCGGAGTCGATGCCGTCAGGCTGTCGAACGGAGCCGACGAGGTGGTGGTGCTGCCCTTCCAGGGGCAGCATGTCTGGTCGGCTCGTCTCGGTGGCCGCGACGTCGGCATGAAGTCGATGTTCGACATGCCGCGCCCGACGCAGAAATTCTTCGAGACCTATGGCGGCTATTTCCAGCACGCCGGCATCACCGCGATCGGCGCTCCCGGCCCGATGGAGCGCCGCGAGCAGCACGGCGAACTGCCCAACGCCCCCTATCGCGATGCCGCCGTCCTGATCGGCGAGGACGCAAACGGCCGCTATATCGCGGTCACCGGCCGCTATAACCATACGGTCGCCTTTGCCACCAACTACGAGGCGGTGCCGCTTCTGAAGCTGTATGAGGGCCGGTCGAGGATCGCCATCGGCATCACCGTCACCAACCTGAAATCGTCGCCGCTCACGGTGCATTATCTCGGCCATCTCAACTGGCGCGCCCGCGAGGGCGGCCGGTTGCTCGGCACGGTCCACGAGACGGCCGAGAGTTTGCGTGTCCGTCAGGAAATTCCTCCGCATATCAAGCCCGGCCCGGGCTATGTCGAATGGATAGCGGAGCTCGCCAAGGACCCCGGCCGTGCCGGCACCTTGACCTCGGACAAGATTTTTGCGCCGGAGGTGGTGTTCGCCTTCGATCCTCTGACCGACGACGAGGGACGGTCGCATTTCATGCAGGTTCATCCCGATGGGACGGCCGACTACACCTCCTTCAAACCCGAGGACACGGGAGCCGCTGCCCGCTGGATCTGTCGCACGGGCGACCAGGAGGCGGTCGGCATGGCTTTTCCCGTGCGGTCGCCGGACGAGGCGGCGTGCGTCAACGGTCAGCCCGTGACCCACGCGCCGCTGGGCCAGGGGGAGCGCTTTGCGACCGAGATCGTCGCCGCCGTCTTCACGCCGGCGGAAGCGGAGGCCATGGCGCGCCATATCGAGGCGGTGAAACGGCTGCGCGCCTGAGCGCCTTGCTCAGCTGAAGGCGTCGAGCGTCGCCTTCAGCATGTCGTTGCCCACTTTCAGCGTCTTCGCCGAGGCCTCGTAGCTGATGCGGGCCGTCATGACGTTGACCATCTCGCCGGCCATGTCGACATTCGGGGTAGCCACCATTCCCTCGGTGTCGGCGTCCGGCGAGGACGGATCGTAGGACGGCACAAAGGGATCGGCGGCATTGACGATGCGGGCCGAGACGCCACCACCCTTGACGTCGGCCTGTTTCACTGCGACCGGCGCATAAGCGGACGTGGTGCCGGCGGCGTTTGGCAATGGACCCGAAGATTGGACGTTGGCGATGTTCTGCGCCGAAGCTTCAAGGCGCGTCGCGGCGGCCTGCATGCCCGACGTGGAAATCGACAAGATGGGCGAGATGGACATCGGGGGCGGCTCCGGGCTCTCGAAGAGCTGCATTGTCGGCGACATAAGCTAAACTCGCCTTGCCGCGATGCCGCGAATTTGAATCATTGCCCGCCCAAGCTGCCGTTGGGACGATTTATCTCCATTTCCGGGAATCTTTGGACGGCGGTTCCTCGAAGAACAGCCGCTTCCGGTGCCAAATGATGGGGCATCCGGACACGGATGCGGCGGGATTTGACCAGTAGCTTGCGACCGCCGGATCAATCGCTAAAGCGCCATGCCCCCGGCATGGTGGTGCCTTTCCAGGAGGCGACCATGACCTTTGCTCACCCGACGATCCCTAACCATGCCGCCGGACGATGCTGTCGTCGATTTTTTCGAACGTGGCTGAAACCAAACGCTTTCGAACGGGTTTGATGGGTGGCCGGTGCACGCCGGCCCTGGAGGCAGGAAATGGATAGCGGATATATTGTCGAACTGGCCGGCGAAGCGGCCGGTGTGTTGGTTGGCGCCGGTGGCGTCTATGAATTTCACGCGGTGGATCCGCGCTTTCGCTCTCTCGAGGGAGCGGTCTTCGACAATGGTTTTGCCGCCGAGCGCGCGGTACGGCGTCTTGCCCGCCATGGGGCGGGAAAGTCGACGCAACGCGGCCGCCGCCAGTATTCGTTTTTTCGCGACGGACTTGGTCTGACGGGGCGCCCGACGATCGAGGCTTTCAGCACGTGATCCTAGTCCAGACCTTTTCTTGAAGCTCTTCTTAAGTCCTTTGAGTAACGTTTTTCTTTTCCTTGGTTGTCCTTCTCGGCCGTTACCCTTCCAGGCGCGCCGATAAACTTCCCCGGGAGCGCTAGCTCCCGGGGCTTTTTGTTTTCGATGATCACACGGACGCGGCCTGGGCCCGGCCGGCGATGAGGTCGCGATACCAGAGGGCCGAGGACTTGGGCGTCCGCACCTGCGTCTCGTAATCGACGTAGACGACGCCGAAGCGCTTCGCATAGCCGTGCGACCATTCGTAATTGTCCATCAGCGACCAGACGAAATAACCATCGACGCGGATCCCCTTGTCGCGGGCGTCGGCGAGGACCGTCAGATGCTTTTCGAGATAGTCGATGCGACCGGGATCGTCGCACTTGCCGTCGATGAGCTCGTCATACTGGGCGCATCCGTTTTCCGCGATGTAGATCGGCGGCAGTGTGTAACGGGCGTCGAGGTCGGTGAGCAGCCGATCGAGGGCCGGTGCATGGATCTCCCATCCCATCGCGGTGCGCGGCACGTTCTCCGCCTGGACGGAGCGGGCACGCGGGAAGGGCAAGGCGGGATCGACGGCGATCCGCTCGGGAGCATAAAAATTGAGCCCGAGGAAATCGATGGGCGTCGAGATGATCTTGAGATCGTCGGGCTCGATCGTCGGCATGATCGGGCCGAACGCCTCAAGGACGTCGGCGGGATAGTGGCCGAGCATCACCGGATCCAGGAACACGCCGTCGTGGAAGGCGCGATAGCGCTCTGTGGCGGCGATGTCCTCGGGGCGGTTGCTGGCTGGGTAGAGAGCCTTGGCGTTGTAGACGATGCCGGCCGGAAGATCGGATCGGCGCGCCTTGATCGCCTGCATGGCGAGCCCATGGGCGAGGTTCAGCGTGTGGATCGACGCGAGCGCCGCCGTCAGATTGCGCTCCCCGGGGGCATGCTCGCCGATCAGGTAGGACAGATGGCCGGAGCACCAGGGCTCGTTGAGCGTCATGATGCCCGAGAGGCGGTCGCCGAGGCGGGCCATGACCACGTCGGTATATTCGGCAAAGGCATAGGCGGTGTCGCGGGCACACCAGCCGCCGCGGCCGTGCTGCTCGATCGGCAAATCCCAATGATAGAGGGTTGCGTAGGGCTTTATCTCCGCCTTCAGCAACTCGTCGACCAGCCGGTCGTAGAAGTCGATGCCCTTTTCATTGACCGGGCCGCGACCGTCGGGAATGACCCTCGGCCAGGCGATCGAGAAACGATAGGCATCCGCCGAAAGCGACCTCAGCAGGCGCACGTCATCCGGCATGCGGTGGTAATGATCGCAGGCGACGTCGCCGGTGTCGCCGTTCCTGACGCGGCCCGGAATGCGGGAAAAAGCGTCCCAGATGCTGGGCTTGCGCCCGTCTTCATCATGGGCGCCCTCTATCTGATAGGCGGCGGTGGCATAGCCGAACACAAAGTCGCGGGGAAAACGTTTCGAAAGCGCAGCGCTGGACATCGGGTTCCTCCTCGTCGAACACAACGAATTGCCATGAATCGGTTCACCCCGGAAGCCCCCGTCGTTTCTTTTTGCGTTCATCCGGAATGGGCTGTATTGGGGCATCACTGATGGAGATGATCACGGGCGATGGACAAGCTGGCTTCGTGCAATTGGGTGAAGATCGCCTCCTATCTGATCGTTGGCATCGCCCTTCTCCTCTGTCTTGAGATGGGCCTGCTCGCCGGCCTCCTGGCTGGGCTGCTCGTGCACGAGACGGCGATCAGCGCCGCTCCATGGCTCCGCAACCGCACCGGCTGGACCCAGCAAATGGGCAAGGCGGTGGCCCTCATCGTCATCGTTGCCGCGATCTCGCTCGGCATTGCCGCCGCCGTCATCGCGGCCGGATCGCTGTTCACCAACGGTTCGGAGGGGCTGTTCGCCCTCATTCACAAGATGGCGCAGGTGCTGGAAACCGGCCGCACCTATCTTCCGCCGTGGATTGGCGACTATCTGCCCGTCAACACCGACGAACTCCGGCGGCAGGCGGTGAAGTTCCTTCAGGACAACGCCTGGGAACTGCAGCGCTTCGGCCAGGACGTCGGCCGCATCCTGGTCTACATTCTGTTCGGTATCATCATCGGCTCTCTGGTGCTGTTTCGCAGACCGCCGGAGAAGCCGCACGGCCCGCTCGCCATCGAGCTGATCGGCCGCGTTCGTCGTCTCACGCTCTCCTTCCGTCGCGTCGTTTTCGCCCAGTTCCGCATTTCGTTGCTCAACACGACGTTGACCGCTCTCTTTCTCTACGGCCTCGATCCGTTGATCGGCGTTCAACTGCCGTTCCTGAAGACTATGGTGGCGGTCACCTTCATCGTCGGTCTGCTGCCGGTGATCGGCAACATCATCTCGAACACGGTCATCTTCATTGTCAGTCTCGGCGTGTCGGCGCCGGCGGCGATTGCCGCGCTGATATTCCTGATCGCCATTCACAAGCTCGAGTATTTCGTCAACGCCCGCATCATCGGCACCCAGATCAACTCCCGCGCCTGGGAAATGCTGACGGTAATGCTGGCCATGGAAGCGACCTTCGGCGTGCCCGGCCTGATCGCTGCGCCAATCTTCTATGCCTACGTCAAGGAAGAACTGTCGGCCAACGGCCTGATCTGAGAGCCATGGTTTCCCGCCGCTTGCGCTCCCCTGAGGATCGTTATAGCGTGCAGTATATAACGCCAAGTCGGGAACCCAATTCCATGAAAAAGTCGCTCGCCCTCGTCGCCGCGCTTGCGCTCGGCCTCTTGACTTCGGCTGCCTCCGCCGCCGATCAGGTCCGGATTTTCGCCGCTGCTTCCGTGGCGCCGTCGCTTCAGAAGATCGCCGACACCTACAATGCCGGCAAGGATGTCGAGGTGCTGATCACGCCCGCCGCCTCCGGTGCGCTGGCCAAGCAGATCGAGGCCGGTGCGCCTGCCGATATCTTCATTTCCGCCGATCTCAAGTGGATGGCCTATGCCAACGAGAAAGGCCTGATGAAGGAGGGCAGCAGCTTCAATCTTCTTGGCAACTCCCTGGTGCTGGTGGCCGCGAAAGACGACAAGGTCGCCGTCGACTTTGCCGACAAGGCGGCACTACCGGCCGTTCTCGGTGAGGAGCGCCTCGCGGTCGGCGAAGCCAAGAGCGTTCCCGCCGGGGCCTATGCCGAGGAGGCGCTGAAGTCGCTCGGTCTCTATGACGCGGTGTCGCCGCGATTTGCTCCGGCCGAAAACGTCCGCGTCGCCTTGCAGATGGTCGCCCGTGGCGAGGCCAAGCTCGGCATCGTGTACGGAACCGACGCCGCCGCCGAGTCGGGTGTCGCCGTCGTCGCCACCTTCCCCGAAACGAGCCACAAGCCCATCGTCTATCCGATCGGTCTGACCAAGGGTGCCGGCCCGGCCGCCAGCGATTTCGTCGCCTATCTCAAGGGGCCGGAAGCGGATTCCGTGTTCACGGCCGCCGGTTTCGTCAAGCCCGCCAAGTGATCGGCTCGGGGCGGCCATGCGCCGCCCCGTCGACCGCCCGCGGCGGGAACCATTCTCCCGGATGACCACTTGCCGACCCGGTGCCGATCGAACACTGTAAGCCGATGCCGGATCTCTCCCCAGACGCCTGGACTGCCATTGCCCTGAGCTTCAAGGTCGCTGCCATGGCGACGTTGTGGGGCGTTCCCGTATCCATCGTGCTGGCCTTGATCCTTGCCCGTGGGCGCTTTCCCGGCAAGGCGCTGTTCGACGGGCTCATTCATCTGCCTTTGGTGCTGCCACCGGTGGTGACCGGCTATGTGCTGCTGCTGCTCTTGGGCCGCAAGGGGCCGATCGGCGCCTTCCTCGACCAGCATTTCGGCATCGTCTTTGCGTTTCGCTGGACGGGTGCCGTCGTTGCCGCCGTCATCATGGCCTTGCCCATCATCGTTCGCGCCATCCGGCTGTCCATCGAAACGGTCGACGTCCGTCTCGAACAGGCCTCCGGCGCGCTGGGCGCCGGTCCGGTTGCCACGTTCTTCCTGGTGACGCTGCCTCTGTCACTGCCCGGTATTCTGGTCGGGGCGACCTTGGGTTTTGCCAAGGCGCTCGGCGAGTTCGGCGCCACCATCACCTTCGTCTCCAACATTCCCGGCGAGACGCGTACCATCGCATCGGCCATCTACACGGCAAGCCAGAGCCCGGAAGGCGACGGCGAGGCGCTCCTCCTCTCGGTGATCGCCGCCTCGATCGGCCTCGCCGCTCTCGTGGCCTCGGAGGTCATCGCGCGCTGGTTCAGGAGAACCTCCTCGTGATCGATGTCGAGATCCACCAGCGCCTCGGCGACTTTCAACTCGATGTCGACTTCTCCGGCGGCGATGGCGTCACCGCGCTGTTTGGCCCTTCCGGCTCCGGCAAGTCGTCGGTGATCAAGATCGTTGCCGGCCTGACGCGGCTTCGCTCCGGCAGAATCCTCGTCGACGGAGCGGTCCTGGCCGATGGACAGGGATGCCACGTGCCGCCCCATCGCCGCCGTATCGGCGTGGTGTTTCAGGAGGCGCGGCTGTTTCCGCACCTCTCCGTCCGGCGCAATCTTCGCTATGGACGGCTGTTTACGCCTCTGGACCAGCGACGGATCGCCGAAGGACCGGTGATCGAGACGCTCGGCATCGGTCACCTGCTCGATCGGCATCCAGCGACGCTGAGCGGCGGCGAACAGCAGCGCGTTGCCCTGGGACGGGCGCTGCTTGCCTCGCCACGCCTGCTGCTGATGGACGAACCGCTTGCTTCGCTCGACGCACCGCGTCGCCTGGAAATTCTGCCGCTGATCGAGGCCCTGCGCGACGAGTTCGGCATCCCCATCGTCTACGTCAGCCATGCCGTTGAGGAGGTCGCGCGGCTTGCCGGCAAGGTCGTGGTGCTGGAGGCGGGCAAGGTCGTGCGCGAGGGGCCGCCTGCCGACGTGTTCCGCCTCGCGGCCGATCGCTTCGAGATCATGTCGGTGATCGAGGGACGGCTCGGCTCGCCGAACGAGGCTTTCCAACTGACACCGGTTGAGATGCCTGCAGGAACCGTATGGCTGAACGGCCTCGTGCGGCCGCAAGACCGGACGGTGCGCGTGCTGGTCCACGCAACCGACGTGGCGCTCGCCATCCACCGCCCCGAAGGCGTCACCATCCGAACCGTGCTGGCCGGCACCGTAGCCGACGTGCCGGACGGCTCCGGTCCGAGCGTCACTGTCGACGTGGCGCTTCAGGGCGGCTCCCGGCTCGCCGCCTCGGTCACACGGGCGGCGGTGGCCGAACTGGACCTCAAACCGGGCCGTTCGGTGTTCGCGCTGGTGAAGTCGGTGGCCCTTGACGAACGTCCTTTGTGAACGTCCGGCGGCGGTTGGCCATATCTGAATGCTTTAGCCTCTTTCTTCTCGGGGCATGCCAAGCTAACTAGCATCGATCAAATCGCGACGAGGTTCACCGACCATGGCCGACGCCCACAAGCGCACCCACATTCTCACGCTCTCCTGCGCCGATCGTCCGCGCATCGTCGCCTCGGTCACCACCATCCTCGCCGGTCTCGGTGGCAACATCGCCGAAAGTGCCCAGTTCTGGGATCGGATCACCAACCGCTTCTTCATGCGCATCGCCTTCGAGACGCCGTCGGCCCTCAGTGCCGACACGATCCGCGCAGCGCTGTCCGACACCATCGAGACCTTCGGTATGACCGTCGACCTCGTCGATGCCGCCCGCATGCCGAAGATCATCATCATGGTGTCGAAGTTCGATCACTGCCTTCAGCACCTCATGTATCAGATCCGCGTCGGCTGGCTGAAGGCCGAGGTGGCCGCCATCGTCTCCAACCACGAGGACAGCCGAGCCTTTGCCGAGGCCCAGGGCATTCCCTACTACTGCTGGCCGGTCGACAGGGACAAGTCGAACAAGGACGAGCAGGAGGCCAAGGTCGTGGCCCTGGTTGAGGAAACCGGCGCCGAACTGGTCGTGCTCGCCCGCTACATGCAGGTGTTGTCGGACAAGCTGTCGTCGTCGTTGTTCGGCAAGATCATCAACATCCATCACTCCTTCCTGCCGTCCTTCAAGGGAGCCCGGCCGTATCACCAGGCCCATGAGCGCGGGGTGAAGCTGATCGGCGCCACTGCCCACTATGTGACGCCCGACCTCGACGAAGGTCCGATCATCGAGCAGGAAACCTCGCGCGTCACCCACGCCCTGTCCGCCGAGGATCTCGTCGCCGTCGGTCGTGACAACGAGTCCCGCGTGCTCGCTCGCGCGGTGAAGTTGCATCTTGAGGCGCGCGTGCTGATGCACGGCAAGAAAACCATCGTCTTCGCCTGACGCGTCCGCGCGCCGATCTCCGACAGCCCCAAAAGTCGCAGGTGACCGTGATTTGCGGGCGTGCTTTGGTGCTGCGTCTTCAAGAGGCAGATTTCGCCGATCCTTGAAAGACGAAAGGGGTTGGGTGAACATGAGTTTTCATATGCAGAGATCGGCGTTGGCCGTTGCCGTCATTGTTGCGTGCGTGGCCGACGCCAGCGCCTATGATCGTCGCGTCGTCGTGATCAACAATACGTCCTCGGCGATCCAGGAGTTCTATGCCTCGAATACCGGCCAGAATGATTGGCAGGAGGACATTCTGGGGAACGAAATGCTGCAGCCGGGCGGAGAGTTGACGGTCAACATCGATGACGGTTCGGGTTACTGCAAGTATGACTTCCGCGCCGTGTTCGAAGACTCTACGGAAGCCACGAAAGCGGGCGTCAATGTCTGCGAGGTGGGGCGCTTCTCTTTTGAGGAGTGAAGCCGACGGCCCCTTAACGTATCCGGCGAGCTAAAGTAAAGGCGACCGAGGGAGCAGTTTCTTGTTCTGCTTCCTCGTTTCCGCGTCGTAGTTTGGCCCGGACGGCGGGAGGCTTTTCGGGCCAATGTTCCCGCCGGGTTGGGGCATTGTTAAGCGTTGTTTCACGCCGGCCTGCCAATGTCGCCGCAACCTCACCTCATGGCATGGTGTTGCGGTGCTGAAAGGCGTGTTCCCCGGAGGCCGGCTCGGAGTGTTTGCGGGCTGCGGTCTGCTGTACACCGGACTGTCCGCGGTTATGCTCGCGATCGTCGTGCTGGCCGGTGTGAAAACGCCCGTGTGGCCTGCCGACGCCGTGGTCATCGCCCTCTTGGCCAACCGACCGGTCGGCGATCGGTTGGCCGGTGTGGCGGGCGCCCTCATGGGATGGCTCCTGTTCGCCTGGTATCGTGGCGGCGACGCGCACTTCTTTGTCTCCATTCTGTTCGTGCGGGCTCTCACCATGGGAGTCGGCTTCTGGGTGATCGATCTCGTCCGGACCTGGGCGGAACGGTCGCACAGCGAGGAACTGTTCGAGGTGGTTGCCGCGCTGGCCGCCGCCATATTTGCCCCTCTCGCCAGCCTCGCCTTGGCATTCCTTCTTTCGCGAGCGGGAATTCTGCGGAACACGCCGATGCCGCTCGGTGTGTGGTGGGGCGGCGGGACCGCCGCTTTTGCCATCTTCCTTCCGCCGTTGCTCTATCTGCAACGCGATGCCGCGCGGCTTGGTCGGCGGCCCGTTTGGCTGAATGGCTGGGCTTTCATAGCCGTGGTGCTGGTGTTTTCGGCTGGCGCCGTCGCCGCCACCGCGACGCTGCCCGAGCCGATGGTGTTCTTCGTCGTCCCGCTGCTGCTCGCGAGCTTTGTGCTCCGCCCCGTAGACATGGCGGTGTTGTCGGGCACGGTCTGGTTCGCGACGATGATGGCCGCCTATGGCATGGTCGGAACGTCGCAGGCTCCCTTGCTGACTCCTCTCGGTGTCTCCATCGGCGTTTTGCTGCCGATCGCTACCTGCGTGTTGTTGGAGCGCCTGCGTCAACGCGAACGGGATCTGGCCGAAAGCGAGAACCTGTTTCGCCGATCGATGGACGATGCCAGCATCGGCGTGACGATCATCAGCACGGATGGCATTTATCAGAAGGTCAACGCTGCCTTCTGCGCCATGACCGGCTACAGCGAAGCGGAACTCCTCGGACGATGCTTCCAGGACATAACCTACGAGGCGGATCGGGGCAGGCTGGCCGGCTTCTGCAACGGCATTGCCGAGGGCAAAATCCGCAGTCTCAAGGCTGAAAAGCGCTATGTGCGAAAGTCGGGCGAGGTTTTCTGGGCGGAGCTCTCCATCATTGTCCTCGCCGACCCGGCAACCGGCCGGCCGAACCGCCTGATCACACAGATCGAAGACATAGACCTCAAGAAACGAACGCTCGAAGCCATAGCCGAGAGCGAAAGCCGCTGGGCCTTCGCGCTGGAGAATGGCCAGCAGGGCGTCTGGGATGTCGACAAGTCAGGCGGCCGCCTCTACACCTCGCCCACTTGGAAGCGGATGCTTGGCTACGAACCGGACGATGTGTCGATCGACGGCGGGGATGCATGGCTCCAGTTGATGCATCCCGACGACCGCGACACCTTCCTCGCCGTCAACGATGCCCATGAGCGGGGCGATACCGAATGGCTAGAGGCGGAGTTTCGCCTGCGCCACAAGGACGGTCACTGGATTTGGATTCTGGACCGCGGCAAGGTGATCTCTCGCGATGCCGACGGTCGTCCGCTTCGTATCATCGGCACCCACACCGACATTTCCCGCAACAAGGCGGCGGAGCGGGAGATCCAGCTTCTTGAGGAGCGCGTGCGCCTCGCTGTCGAAGCCGGCGGCATCGGTCTCTGGAGCATCGATCTCGCCACCGGCACTGCTACCTGGAATGGCGAGACCTTCGGCCAGATGGCGACCGACCGGACCGGACAGCGCTCGCTCGAATGGCTGAGCTTCGTCCATCCCGAGGATCGGCCAAGTCTGTCGGACATGCTGCATCAGGCTGCATTGGATCCGAGCGCGCGCGTCAACACCACCTGTCGCCTGCTGAGCCCGACGCGCGGCGTGGTGCATATCCGCGTGCTTGCCGACCAGGTGACGCTGTCGAGTGGCGACAGGCTGCTGCTCGGCACGGCCTGGGACATCAGCGAACAGGTGAGTTCGGCCCAGGCGCTGCGCGACGAGAAGGAGCGCCTGAGAACGACGTTGCACGCCATTTCCGACGGCGTCATTGCCACCGATGCCGACGGCCGCGTCGCGCTGATCAATCCCGCCGCTCAGCGAATGACCGGTTTCTCCGAAGCGGAGGCCTGTGGTCATCCGATCGAAGAGGTCTTCCAGGCCGTCCATGACGACAGTGGCCGGCCTGCCGCGTCATGCGTGCGGCAGGTACTGGAAACCGGTGCGGCGGTCGAACGGCTCGGAACGCAGGTCATCGACGTGCGCGGTCGCGACGTGCACTACATCCGCGAAGCGGCGGCGCCGATCGCCGCCACGGCTGCCGACGGGCGAGCCGGCGCCGTTCTGGTCTTCCAGGACGTTTCGGCCGAGCGCGCCATGCAGCGGTCTCTCGCCCATGCCGCGACCCACGACGATCTCACCGGTCTCGCCAATCGCCGCCATTTCGAAACGCGTATCCAGGGCATGATCGCCACGGCGCGTGAGGACGGCAGCCAGCACGGGCTTCTGTTTGTCGACCTCGACCGCTTCAAGATCGTCAACGACACGGCCGGGCATCTGGCCGGCGACGCTCTCCTGCAGGAAGTGGCACGCACCATGCGGTCGATCGTGCCGATCAGTGATTGTCTCGCCCGGCTGGGCGGTGACGAGTTCGCCGTTCTGATCGAAAACTGCGACCGTCAGTTCGCGGCCTTCGTCGGCGAAAAGCTGATCGGCGCCATTGAAGCCATACGCTTCACCTGGGAGGGCAAGATTTACGAAGTCGGCGCCAGCGTCGGCGTTACCCAGGTTGACGTCACCACCGCCAGTGCCGAGGCGGTGCTGGCCGAGGCCGATGTTGCCTGCTACGCCGCGAAGGCCGCCGGCCGCGGTCGCGTCTCCGTGTTCCTGCAAGACACCGGCGAGGCGCAACAGCACATGAGCGACTTCCGCCTCGCCGCCCGTATCCGCGAGACCATAGAGAGCGACCGGTTCGTGCTCTATGCCCAGGAGATCCGACCGATAGCCGCCATCGGCGCGCGCGGTCGCTCGCTCGAAGTCCTCATCCGCATGCTCGACGATGACGGTGGTGTGTTGACGCCGGATGCCTTCATTCCGGCCGCCGAGCGCTTCGACCTGATGGGCGCCATCGACCGTTGGGTGCTGGCCAAGGTCATCAGGCATTTCGGACCGGCGATCATGGCGGTGCCCAATCTGCGCGTGGCCGTCAACCTGTCGGCCAACTCGCTCAACGACCCGACGCTCTGGCGCTACCTCGCCGATCTTTTCCGGACGAGCCCTCTGACGCCCTCGCGCCTGACGCTTGAAATCACCGAGACGGCCGTCATCAATTCCTTCGAGGTGGCCCGCGATTTCATCCGCGCCGTGCGTGGCATCGGCTGCCGCGTCAACCTCGATGACTTCGGCTCCGGCCTGTCATCGTTTACCTATCTGAAGAGCTTCGATGTCGATGCCATCAAGATCGACGGCAGTTTCGTCCACAACATGGCCAACAGCGCCTATGACCGCACCGTCGTCCGGGCGATCAACGAAATCGGCCGCCAACTCGGAATCGAGGTCATCGCCGAGCGCATCGAGGACGAAGCCACTCTGAAGGAACTGGCCGCGCTCGGCGTTGGCTACGGCCAAGGCTATCTCTTCAGCGAGCCGAGCGATTTCGACGCGGTTCTCGCGGGCTTCGGCGATGGACGTGGCCTCGTTCCGGCCGAGCCTCTGCGTGCGTGAGTCCGCGGCAAACCGCATGGACCTAAGCTCGGGTTGTATCTGCGCAAAAGCCGGTTCATCATGCTCTGCGTTGGTGGCCAGCCGGAAGACCGGCCCGACGAAGGAAAGGCGCGCGGCGACTGTCGCGTCGGCCGCGCTTTCGCTGAGGAGAGCGACATGGCCAAGGGACAAGTGAAAAAAACCAAGGAAGCACGCAAACCGAAGGCGACCAAGCCGGCCGGCGCGAAGACGACATCGGTGACGGATGTCTTTGCCAAGGCAACCGACGACGCCACCCATCACGCCGGCAAGAAGAAGACGGCGGCGTAAGCGCTCCGGTTTCAGATAAGGTCGGCCGTGCTGCGGCCTTCGCCGTAGGCGGCCGTCCAATCGGCGGCAAAGCCGGCAACGCCGGAGTCGGTGAGCGGGTGGCGGATCAGCGCTTCGAGAATATCGGGCGGCAGCGTTGCCGAATGCGCTCCGGCCATCGTGACGTCATGTACCTGCTGGACGTTCTTGAACGAGGCGGTGAGCAACCGGGTCGGCAGTGCATGGGTGCGGAAGAGATGGACGATGTCGGCGACGACCTTGACGCCGTCTCCACCGATCATGTCAAGCCGATTGACATAGGGGGCGGTGAAGGCTGCACCGGCGACCGCCGCCATCAGCGCCTGCTGGGCGGTGACGATGGCCGTCGCGGTCACGTGGAAGCCGAGCCCGGATAGACGGCGGATCGCCTTGAGGCCCTCAGGGGTCACCGGCACCTTGGGGTGGAAGCCGGCACCGACGAAGTCGGCAAGCTTGCGCGCTTCGGTCACCATGGTATCGGCGTCGTGGCCGGTCACCTGGACATGCAGCATGGAGCCATCGCCGATCACGGCCCGGATGTCCTTGATGATGTCCGGGAACGGCCGCTTCTCGCGCGCGATCAGCGTCGGATTGGTGGTGACGCCGGCGATCGGATAAAGGTCCGCAAGGCGGGCGATGGCGGCGGCGTTGGCTGTGTCGAGAAAATAGATCATCGGTCTCTCCCTTCGCCGACAATAGCCTTGGCCGGTCGCGCCGTCACGGGGTCAGAGCGCGGCCATCCGCTGCCACAGACGCGCCGCCTCGGCGCGCGCCTCGGCTTCGATCGCGCCGGCATCCGTACCGACGAGGCGACCGTCGCGGACGACGAGCCGGCCGTCGACCACCACCAGCATCACCTTGCCATCTTCATGCACCACCAGATCGCCGGCAGCCCCCGCCGAAAGCCCCGTGGTGGAGAACCCGAAGCGCTCGGCGATCAACCGCTGGCCGGCATCGAGGCGGCCGGACGCTCCGTCATCGCCTTCGGCAGCGGCAAGACGGAAAAGGGCGGCTTCCTCAATGGCCATGTCAGCATTCCAGCCGTCACAGCCGAGCGCGACCTTGTCCGAGTGGCGGAGGTTGGCGGGATAGCCGACCCGGTTACCCTCGTTGGAACGCGGATTCTGGACCAGCCAGAGGCCGTGTCGGTTCGCTTCGCGCACTTCGTCGGCCGTGAGATGCACGCCGTGGGCGAGGACCGATCCGGGCGGCAGCGCATCGAGGGCGAGGAGGCGTTCGAGCGGACCGGCGTAGCCGCGAGCCCGCGCGTCCTCGACGTCATCGAGCGCTTCGGCGACATGGACATGCATCACCGTGCCGAGTGCGGCGCAAAGCTCGCCCGCCGCGCGGATGGTGTTGTCGGATACGGTGAAGCTGGCGTGCAAGCCGACGAGGCGGCGGATGAGCGACGTCTCCTCGACATTGCCGCACTCGACAAGGCCGGCCTCGGCTTCCGCGCGGCCGAAGTTGCGCTCGGTGGCGCCGAAGGCGAAAAGCGCCCGCACGCCGAGTTCTTCCGCCGCGTCGGCCAGCACCTGAAGCGAGCCGCCGATGAAATGCGGCGACTCGTGATGGTCGACAAGGCTGGTGGTGCCGGCAAGCAATGCCTTGGCGATGTAGTCGCGGGCCGACGCCCTGAGGGCCTGGCGATCGAGCGCCCGGTCGAGCCGCCACCATACCTTTTCAAGGATTTCGACGAAGTTGGCGGGCGCCGGTTCGGCCGGCGGCATGCCGTAGGGCGCCAGGCCCGAGTAGAGATGGGTATGGGCGCAGACCGCGCCCGGTCGGATTTCTCCATCCGGGCATGACACGGTCGGCGCTGCCGGATCGGCCGCCTCGGCGATCACGCCGTCGACGATCGCCACGGTGCGGCCGGTTCTGTCGGGGCCCAGAGTGATGGAACGGGTCAATGCCAATGGCTCCGGTCGAGGTCGGGATCGAGGCCGACGGACAGTGCCCTTGCAGCCGGGCTGTCGATCATCGGCAACACCGTGCGCCGCACGCCGTCGAAGGCGGCGAGCGCCGAGGCTACGGCGCCGGCGGTCGGCACGAGGCCGATCTCGCCGATCCCCTTGGCGCCGAACGGCCCCTCCGGTTCGTGCTCCTCGATGATGATCACCTCGACCTCCGGCATGTCGGACGCCCTGAGCACGCCGATCTCACGGACGCTGGCCGTCACCGGCATGCCGTCCTCACAGGGAAGCTGTTCCGTCAGGGCGTAGCCGAGGCCCATGTGGACGGCTCCTTCGATCTGGCCTTCGGCCAGCTTCGGGTTCAGAGCCTTGCCGACATCGTGAGCGGCGATCACCTTGGCGACGCGGCCGGTCTCGTCGAGGATCGCCACCTGCGTTGCCCAACCGAAGGCCGTGTGGGTCTTGATCTTGCCGTTCTTGAGTTGCCCCGGCGCCGTGGTGTCGTCGATCATGATGTCTCCGACGAACACCTCGCCGACGAGGTCCTTCAAGGTCTTGCCCCCGTCGAGCGCGGCGCGCAGCGCCTTCGCCGCCTTGATCACGGCGTTGCCGGCCAACAGCGTGCCGCGCGATCCAGTGGTCTGCCCGCAGCCGACATCGAAGCGGCTGTTGACCTGCGGCACGAAGATCGACGACGGCAGGGCGGTCACCTCGGCCGCCGATTGAGCAGCGATGGTGAGGAGTCCTTGCCCCATTTCGGTGAAGCCGATGTGGAGACCGATGCGGTCTTCCGCTTCGATTTCGAGGCGGCACTTGCCCCATTCTAGAGCGCCATTGCCGATGCCGGAGTTCTTTACCGCGCAGGCGACGCCAACCGCCTTGCCCTCGGCTTTTGCCGCGTAATAGGCGTCCTTGACGGCGAGAAGCGACTTCTCAAGGCCGACCGACTTCTCGAGGATCTGGCCTGAGGAGAAGACGTCGCCGACGCGAACGCCGTTGCGCCAGCGCATCTCCCAACCGTCGATGCCGACCTTTTCGGCGAGCAGATCGAGGCAGCCTTCCATGGCGAACGAGGTCTGGTTGACGCCGAAGCCGCGCATGGCGCCACAGGGCGGATTGTTGGTGTAGGCGGCGATCGAGTGAATGGACAGCGTCGGCACCCTGTAGGGGCCGCAGGCATGGCCGGCGGCGCGCTCCAGCACCTTGTCTCCCACCGAGGCGTAGCAGCCACTGTCGCCGAGAATGTCGATCTTGGCAGCGGTGATTCGGCCCTCGGCATCGCAGCCGACCGAATAGGTCATCTTCATCGGATGGCGCTTGGGATGAACGCGCACCGATTCCTCGCGCGACAGGACCAGTCGTACCGGCCGGCCGGTCAGGCGGGAGAGCACGGCCGTCTGCGCCTGCACCGTCATGTCTTCCTTGCCGCCGAAGGCGCCACCGGTCGGCACCAGTTCGACGAAGATGTTGTCCACCGCCTCGCCCAGCACGCCGGCCACCGCCTTACGGTCCTCGAACACGCCCTGTCCCTGCGAATAGAGGTGGAGGCGGCCGTCTTCGAGCGGCACCGCCAGACAGGCTTCCGGCTCCAGGAACAGGTGCTCGATGCGCTGGGTCTGCCAGGTGCCGGAGACGACGTGGGCGGAGGCAGCCAGCGCTGCGTCAACGTCGCCGCGGTCGATCACGGTCTCGGACAACATGTTGGGCTGGCGCGGATTGACCTGCCGCGCGCCGGGTTTCAGTGCTTCTTCCGGCGACAGCGTCGGCTCCAGCACCGTGTAGTCGACGGCGACGAGAGCCGCCGCCGCGCGGGCGGCCCGCGGCGTTTCGGCTGCGACGGCGGCGATGACGTCGCCGACATAGCGGACTTCTTCGCCCACCGCGACGAACACCGGCCAGTCCTTCTTGATCTGTCCGACCCAGCGGTCGCCAGGCACGTCTCCGGCGGTGGCAATGCCCACCACGCCCGGGTAGGCGAGGGCCTTGGAAAGATCGATGGCGTTGACCCGGGCGCGAGCGTGCGGCGACAGAACGAAGGCGCCGTGCAGCAGGCCGGGCACCTCGATGTCGGCGAGGAACGGCCGATCGCCAAGTGCGAGGTCGCCGCCCCGGAAGCGCTCGACCGGCCGGCCGACGCCGCCATCCGTCATTGGCTGCGGATGCGGCTTCACGCCCGCCTTGACGTCGCGGATCAGTTCGACGGCGTCGATCACCTTCTTGTAGCCGGTGCAGCGGCAGAGGTGGCCGTCGAGGGCGGCGGCGATCTCCTGCCGGTCCGTTGCTTCGCCGGCGTCGGTGAGCGCCTTGATGCGCACCACGAGGCCGGGCGTGCAGAATCCGCACTGGACGCCTGCGGCCGCCTGAAACGCATCGGCGTAGAGCTGGCGCTCCGCCGCGTCGACGCCTTCCAGCGTGACGATCGGACGCCCCCTCACGGCGGCGGCCTTGAGGGTGCAGGTCTTGCTCGGCTTGCCGCCGATCAGAGCCAGACAGCAGCCGCACTGGCCCTGGCCGGAACAGGCATCCTTCACCGAGGTGACCTTCAGCCGGTCGCGCAACACGGAAAGCAGCGTCTCGTCCGCCTCGACATCGAGCTGATGGTCGCGACCGTTGACGGTGAGGGTGATCATGGGCATCTGGCGGGTGTCCGTTCAGTCGAAGGCGGCGTTGGCATAGGTGACGATCGTCGGCGCCGTGACGGCGCGGGCGATGCGGGCGAAGAGGATCATGCGGCCGATATCGGTCGGGCGGTCTGCCGTACCGGAGACCGCCTCGGGTGCGGCCGGATCGATCGAGAGGTCGAGACCGTCGCCTCGGCAGACCAGGCGAACGCCATCGTCGTCGATCGTGAACCGCTCACCGTTGTCGCGCACATGCGAGCGAAGGCCCGTCGCGGTTCTCTCGATGGCAAGACCGTCGCGGTCCGGCGCATCGTCAAGGCTCGCGGGAGAGCCGAACAGGTTGACCTTGCGGGCGAAGGGGCCGCCGGTTTCGGGACAGGTGACGTCGCAGTTGCCGCAGCGGTTGCAGACGTCGGCGAAGATGCCGATCTGCTGGGCGCGCGTCACCGCCTGCGTTTCGCCGACAATCACGGTCGAGCCAGGGCTCAGCGTCGCGGTGACGACCGGTTCCTGCGGCAGCGGATAGCGGAAGATGGCGTCGTTGGGGCAGATGTTGACGCACTTGCCGCAGGTCTCGCAGTCGAGAAGCGCCAGCAGCACGCCCGTCCGGCGCGGCGGATGATCGACCTCGGGCCGGCTGTAGCGACGGTCGGTCCGCACGCGAGCAGCATAGTGAGCGGTGTTGCGAAGTCGGGCGGCCGACACCCACGCCTCGAAATCCGGCCCGGCGGTTTCGCGCAGGTTCGCACCGGTCGTGAGGGTCGTGGTCAGGGCTACCTTGCGCTCCGCTGCGATTTTCAGATCGCCAAGTGCCGCTTCAGCAAGCCCGAAGGCCTTCAGGGTGTAGATGTCGAGATCGGTTGCCTCTACCTCGGCCAGGCGATCGGCGAGGTCGGCGATATAGTCCGTTCCCTTGCCATAGCCGGCGCCTTTCAGAAGGTCGGTGCAGACGCTGACCGGCTTGAGGCCGAGCGCCACCGTATCGGCGAAGTTGCCGACGTCGATGCCGGCCGAGAAGGAAATCGGGAAGCGATCGCCGAATTCGGCCCGGAAGCGGGCGACCAGCTCGATGGCCAGAACGTGTAGCGGCGGACCGGACAGGTACATCTCGCCGGTGCCGGTCGGAAAGAACTGCTTGTGGTTATGGACGAGCAGGGTGTTGGAGAACTTGACGCCAAAGCCGCGCCCGACTTTGTCGGCCAGTTCGCCGAGCCGGCCGACGATGCCCCTGACGTCCTCCCATTTCGCGTCCTTCTCGAAGGTCGCGTCGGGCACCACGAGATCGGCGTAGCCGAGACTGTCATGCAGGATGGCATTGAGGTCGGTCTTGCCCAGCAGCGTCGGGTTGAGCTTGACGACCACGTCGAGCCCTTCCTCAGCCATCAGGTGGGCGGCAATCGCCTCGATTTCGCCGGGCGGGCAGCCGTGGAAGGTGGATACCGTGACGTTGTCGGAGATGCAGGTGGGATAGGCCTGCTCCCGGAAGTGGGCATAGGCGTCGGGAATTTGCGGCCGCAGCTGCTCGATGACGGCGCTCGCATCCTTCATGCCGGCGATGAAAGCCCGCACCTTGTCCGAGCGGATGCCGGCGAGATCGTAGCCGACGCTCATGTCGATGACGGTATCATCAAGGCCTGGGGCAAGACCCGACGCCTTGGCCATCTCGATCAGCATCATCGCCTTGACGTATTCTTCGAGCGACTGCTCAAGCGACAGTTCCTGCGACCATTCGATGTTGAAGCCCACCGTCTCCATGTCGATGCAAGGGCGGGCGATTTCCAGATGATCGAGCACCTGCACCGTCTTGAGCTCGATCACCCGGCCGCCGGCCAGCCAGCTCAGCACGATGTTCTGCGCCAGTTGAGTATGCGGACCGGCTGCCGGTCCGAAGGGCGTCGCCGCTCTCCGGCCGAAGATCGAGGTGGAGAGGTCACGGCCGGCCGCCGCCTTGGCGAACTTGAAGCGCGGCAGATGGAAGGCGCTCTTCTTCGCCTCGAGTTCGCGAAACATCCGGTTGACAAGTATCGGCAACGGGATGGGCGTCAGGTCGGCCATGGAAATCTGTCCCCGAAGCGGCGTCAGACCGGCGCCGACAGGAGCGGATACATTTCCGGCCGCCGGTGCTTTTTGAAGTTGAAGATATTGGCGCGAATCTCGGTGCAGCGATCAAGGTCGCAGTCGTGCGTAACCAGTTCGTCGCCTAGCGTCGAGGCCATGGCGACGATCTCGCCCGTCGGTGCGATGATGCAGCTCTGGCCAATCAGCACACAGTTCTCCTCGTTGCCGGCTTTGCCGACACCGACCACCCACATGCCGTTGGCATAGGCGCCGGCCTGCATGGCCAGGTGGTTGTGGAAGCACTGCAGGTGATCGTGCTCTGGGGCGAGCGGATAATGATAGGGCGTGTTGTAGCCGATCAGCACCATCTCGGTGCCGCGCAGCGCATGCTCGCGGTAGGTCTCCGGCCAGCGGCGATCGTTGCAGATTGCCATGCCGATCTTGCCGCCGAGGCAGTCGGCCGGTTCGAAGAAGGTGTCGCCGGGCTCGAAATAGCGCTTCTCAAGGTGCTGGAAGGCGCGCCAGGGCTCGTTATCGGTGTGCCCGGGTAGGTGTACCTTGTGGTAGCGATGGACGATCGCACCGGTCTTGTCGACGATGATCGAGGTGTTGAAATGCCGGACGCGGCCGTCGATCACCGTCTTCTCGGCATAACCGAAGCTGATGGCGACGCCGAGTTCCCGGACCTTGGCGAACAGCGGCGCCGTTGCCGGACCGGGCATCTCGGTTTCGAAGAAGCTGTCGACCTCGGCCTGGTCTTCCATGAACCAGCGCGGGAAGAAGGTGGTCAGCGCCAGTTCCGGATAGACCACGAGATCGCAGCCGCGACGGGCGGCCTTTTCGAGCAGCGCGATCATCCGGTTGACGACGACTTCGCGGCTGTCGGCGCGGGCGATCGGCCCAAGTTGGGCGGCACCGACGACAATGGTGCGGGACATTCTCTCAATACTCCTCAGGCGGGTGTGTTGGCGCGGCCGGCCAGCTCCAGCGCCAGCGTGCCGAGCACGGCCAGACCGTTGGCGATGTCGCTGGGCGCCGTGTATTCGGCAATGTTGTGGCTGAGTCCGGCGATGGACGGAACGAACACCATGGCGGCCGGACAGGTGCGGGCCAGCATCTGGGCATCGTGACCGGCGCCGGAAAACATGCGGCGGGTGGAAAGGCCGAGGCTCTTGGCCGTCTTTTCCACACGACCGACCAGTTGGCCGTCGAAGGCAACGGGTTCGAAGCGCGCCAGGGGCCGACGCGTGAAGGAGACGTGCTCCTCCTCGGCCACACGCGCCACCAGGGCGGCAAGACGCGCCTCGGCTTCGGCCAGCACCTTCTCCTGCGGATGGCGGAGATCCACCGTCATCTGCGCCATTTCGGCGACGACGTTGACGAGGTTGGGCCGAAGGCGCAGCGAGCCGACGGTGCCAACCATGTCGCCGCCGATCGACTTGGCGATGTCGGCGACGCCATGAGCGATGCGGGCAGCGGCAAGTCCCGCGTCGCGCCGAAGACGCATCGGCGTGGCGCCGGCGTGGCTCGCCCGGCCGGACAGTGTGATCTCGGTCCAGGAAATGCCCTGCACGCCCTCGACGACGCCGATGTCGATCCCCTCGGCCTCCAGCACCGGGCCCTGCTCGATATGGTATTCGAGATAGGCGGCCGCCTTGATGCCGCCGAGTGGCGCGGTGCCGGCATAGCCGATGTCGGCGAGGTCGTCGCCGAGCCGCGTGCCGTCGATGGAGATGGTGTCGAGAGCGTCCTGCAGCGGCAGATCGCCGACGTGAACGAGACTGCCCAGCATGTCCGGCTGGAAGCGGGCGCCTTCCTCATTGGTGAAGGCGGCGACGGTCACCGGATGAACGGTGGATATGTTGGCGTCGTCGAGGGCCTGCAGCACTTCCAGACCGGCGAGCACGCCGAGGTTGCCGTCGTAAAGGCCGCCGGTTGCCACCGTGTCGATATGCGAGCCCATCATCACCGACGGGCCGTCCTGCGTACCCTTGCGGGTCCCGAAGATGTTGCCGATCGGGTCGATCGCCACCTCAAGTCCCTGGTCCCGCATCCAGCCGACGACGAGATCGCGGCCGGCGCCATCCTCGGGTGTCAGGGCAAGGCGGCAGACGCCGCCTTCCGGCAATGCGCCGACCTGACCAAGCGCCTTGAGGCGCGCGACGAGACGGTCGCCGTTGACGGGCAGGGCGGGAGAAAGGTCTGTCATCTCTGTGCTCCAGCGCGAACCGCGTCGCCGGTGCGGCCGACGATGCGGGCGTAAAGATCCGGATCGGTGTCGCCCTCGCTGCCGATGAGCAGGACACGCGAGGCGCGATCAAGACCAATCGACTGCCGCCAGTCCGGCTGACCGGCGGCGACGATCAATCCGGCAAGGCCCGCGCCCCCCGATTCGCCGCCGACAATGGTGGCCCCCGCGGCGCCCGACGCCAAGAGCTGCATTGTGGCAAGGGCCGCTTCGTCCGGGATGGCCATGAATGCGGATGCTCCGCCTTCAAGGATCGGCCAGGCGATCACCGAAGGTTCGCCGCAGGCCATGCCGGCCATGACGGTATCGAGCTCGCCCGCGACAGCCGTCGGTTTTCCCGATCGCGCGCTTTCGAAAAGGCAGGCCGCCCTGATCGGTTCCACCACCGTCATGACGGGCATGTCGGCGCCGTAGGCTTCCCAGAGGTGGGCGATGACGCCGGCGGCAAGACCGCCGACGCCGGCCTGGAGGAAGACGTGCGTGGGTGGCGCCTCGCATGTTTCGAGAGCCTCGGCCACCATCACCGCATAGCCTTGCATGACGTCGCGCGGCACGTCGGTGTAGCCGGGATAGGAGGTATCGGACACCACGAACCAACCGTTTTCGGCGGCCGCCCGATCGGCCTCGCGCACGGAGTCGTCGTAGTTGCCCTTGGTTCTGACCACCTCGGCTCCGTAGCGCCGAATGGCGTCGACGCGCTGTTCCGAGACCGTCTCGTGAACGAAGATCGTGGCCCGCGCTCCGAACGTGCGCGCGCCCCAGGCGACCGAACGACCGTGATTGCCGTCGGTAGCGCAGCAGACTGTGATCTGCTTGGCCGCCTCTTTCAGCCGACCGGAGGCAAGTGCCGCCTCGTCGAAGCTGTCGTTGCGGCGTCCGAGTTCCCGGGCAAGCAGGCGAAACACCGCGTAGGCGCCGCCGAGCGCCTTGAAGGAGCCGAGACCGAAGCGGTCGCCTTCGTCCTTGTAGTGAATGCTGGCCACACCGAGCTGCTCCGCCAGCGTTGCGAGCGAGACGAGTGGTGTCGGCGCGTACCCCGGCCAGGACGTGATGATCCCGGCCGCCCTGACATATCCGGCGTGCGACAGCGTTGCCTTGAAGGGCTCGGGATAGGCGCCCGCCTTGCGAGAGGGGTTGCCGAGAAAGGCTGCCTTGTCGGGCATGAAGGCCGGATGTGAGAAAAAGTCTGTCATTGGTCCTATGGTCTTGCTGCCGGCAGTCCGGCTTGACAGTGAAGCATATATGAAAGAGAATTTTCATGAAATGGAAAAAGTGAAAAAAGAGTTGGCTGCCGACGGTGTGGGCGGACGAGATGGCGTATCGGCAGACGATGCCATCGACGTCCGGATCGCCGCTCTGTTCGACGACCTGACCGAGAGCGAGAAGCGTCTTGCCGAGGTCGTGCTCGAAGCGGCCGGCGCTCTCTCGTCCTTCACGGCCGGCGAACTCGCATCGCGCGCCGAGGTCTCGGCGGCGACGGCGGCCCGTTTCTTTCGGAGGCTCGGCTACGAGAGCTACGGTGACCTGCGCCGTTCCGTTCGCGACGCGCGCACCTGGGGTTCGCCGCTTTACGAACTCTCGGCTGGCGGGCAGCCCGCCGATCTTGCACGACACGTCGGTCAGGACATCGAAAACCTGCAACGTCTGGTCGCCGAGCTTTCGCCTGCGTCATTGGCCGCAGCCGTGGATCTGCTCGTTTCGGCAAGGCGACTTCATGTCATCGGTTTCCGCAATTCGGCGACGCTTGCCGGGTATGCCCGCGGCCTTCTGGCTCACGTCAAGCCGGACGTCCGGCTGTTGCCGCTGGCAGGACAGACGCTCGCCGAGGATCTCGTCGATCTCGGATCCGACGACGCCCTCCTGGTGTTCGGCTTCCGTCGTCGCCCGGCGATGCTGCGCGACGCGATGGCCGCCGTTCGCGAAGCGGGCGCCCGAATCCTGCTCGTCACCGATGCATCGGCGGCGCGCACGGCCCATTTGGCGCATGTGACGCTTCGCTGCCCAAATCAGGGCGCCAGTCTGTTCGACAGTTACGTGGCGCCGATGTCGCTCATCAGCCATCTTGCATCGGCGGTGGGGGCGGCGCTCGGCCCGGCGGCGGAGCGGCGCCTGTCCATGATCGAGGATGCGCACCGGCGTCTCGAACCGTTTTCCCCGGGCGGCGGCCGGTCGTCGCGTGGGTGAATGCCGGGCCCGGCAAGATGATGTTTTTCGGAAAAACTCAAGAAAAATCAAAAATCTGCGGGTGTACTACGTCTTGCAGAGCGCGCCCTTGTTGCAAAAACTGCGCGCATTAACTCTACTTTTGCACGACTCTTGGTGAAAAAGATGTATACTTCCACCCCATGAAAGCGAGCTAACGCGTCGGATCGAGGCGATTGACTCATCTTTCATTAACCTTCTCCGTGCGAGTCTGGACTCCAGTCTCGGTGCGGGTCGGGTGAACAGCGAGCGCGCCAGCTTCGTGGCGGCCACCTCACCCAAGCCGGCGGGTTCCGTTTTTCGCGCAAGCGAAACGGGGTCCCGACAGGTTTATGCGGGTTTGGATAGACCCGGAAAGCGCCCGACGAGCCATTGGCTCGAAGGGGTTCTTTTCCATTCCGGTCGGTTGTCGATCGGTAGCACTCGGGTTGGCGCCAATGTTTACTCTCGTTCTTTTTGCAAGCTTGGCTTATTTTGCCATAGGGCTCGGTTTTGCGATGCTGTCGCTTCACGAGCTCGCCTCCAACGGACGCAATCGCCCCTTCAATCGGCTCATCGCCTGGTCGGGAACTCTGCTGTGGTTGCCGATGCTGCTCGCCGTCGTGGTGGGGGCCCTTTTCGCTTCCCGCCGGCCGACGCAGGCTCCGGTTCCCGCCGCCGCGATGCAGCCGGGCTCCGTCATTTCCGAACGCCGCGCCGTTCGCCGGGCGGTGCGTCAGATCTGATGGGCACGCGGATAGTTCGGCTTTGAAGCAGGGCGCCGATTGGCCGGCGGTCGCAAAACTGCGCCGGCCAAGGTTCATGATCGGGATCGCCCGCACTAACTCTCTGAAAATACGGGAAATCGGCCGGAGCGCAAAAAGGCTCACCCATCAAGCAGAAAGCTCTTGCATTCATTCGGTCAGTTGGTTAGACACTCCCCAGCGATCGGGACCGCCGATTTCATCGCGGCGGTGTTCAGATTGTATTGGCTTGCGCTCGTAGCTCAGCTGGATAGAGCATCAGACTACGAATCTGAGGGTCAGGAGTTCGAATCTCTTCGAGCGCGCCATTCTTCTTTCGTTTGCATAGTGTTGCAGAGTCGGCAAAGCCGACCTGACTTGCGCGCGGCTGGCAGCCTTTTTGGCTACGTCGTCGTAGAGAGCTGTCGCTGCGATTGTCCATATTCCGAAACCCGATCATGGCCGTGACGAAGGCTCGTCCGGACGTCGTTGAGGCCGAATCCGGTTCTCCTTTATGCCGTTTCGATCATGGTGGCTGCTGGTAGCGTCGCCTGAAACTCGGTTGGCGTGCAGCCCAGCTCGCGCCGAAACACGGCATACATATAGGGCAGGGATGTGAAGCCGCTGCGCGCCGCGATTTCGGCGAAGGACAGCGTGCGGTCGGACAGCATCTGTTTGGCGCGCTCAAGGCGAAACGCCAACATGTCGTCGTGGACTGTCCAGCCGAAGGCCTTGCGGAAATGGATGTCGAGCGTCGCGCGCGACACGCCGACATAGGCTGCCACCTGCGCCACCTTTACCCCTTGCGCGGCGAACTGGCGGATATAGTGGCGCGCCCTCATGATATAGGGATCATAGGTCGGTTGGTGGCGGGAGGATGCCAGCGCGTTGAGCCCTTTGGGAGGGACCAAGACGGGGCTTTGTTCCGCGCGATCCCCGATGAGGCGTCGGTGCATCATCTCCGCGGCGATCCTCCCCATCTCGCGAGTGCCTTGACGAACGGAACTGATGGGGATGCGGGAGAGCATCCTGAGGAGATGATCGTCGTCGATGCCGACCAGCGCCACCTCTTCGGGAACCGCGATCTTGGCCATGATGCAGGCCTGAAGCACCTGACGGGCACGGGCATCGGTCACTGCGATGACGCCGATCGGTTTCGGGAGTCCCGCCAGCCAGTCGATGAGTTCCCTCAGAATGCTGTCCCAATCCAGCCCGTCGTTGAAGTGCCCCTCGAACAGTAGAGGGGCGATGCCATCGCGCAGGCAGATCTTGCAGAACGCGGCTTCTCGCTGCTGTGCCCAGCGGTTGGTTGGCGCCGGTGGTTGGCTGTAAAAGGCAAAGTGCGTCAATCCCATTTCGACAAGGTGGTCGTAAGCCGCTGCGACGAGGGCGAAATTGTCGGTGGCGACGTAGGGAGTGCCCGTGGGGTAATCGGTCGAGCGTTCATAGGAGCCGCCAACCGCGACGATCGGTCGCTTGCTGCGGCTGAACAGGCGCTCGAACTCCGGATCGTCGAAGTCGGCGATGATTCCGTCGCCAGACCACGCGTCGATGCCGGTGATCGAGCCGCGGAAGTCTTCGAACAGCAAGAAGTCCCAGGCGACGCGGGTCGATTGGACATAATCGCTGACACCCGCGACCACGTTGCGGCCCCAGGCTCCCTTGGCCTTCAGCATCAAGGCCACGCGAAAAGAACTCACCCCCGTCGCGACCATGCCAGCCAGCTTCTCCGCCCGATCCGGTTGTTTCCCAAACGGCTTGCGTTCGGGGTTCGGCGCCTCACTGAGCAAATAGTCTATCTCGTCTGAGAAAATGCGCCACCGTCGTCGAACTATAAAAAAACATAATCCCGATTTTCAAATCGGCTCGACTAGTGTCGTCCCATTCGGCTCGCATCGAAGTGGTTGATACGTAAATCAATGTATTAACGTTGGAGCACTGCGGGCGCGGAGTGGGAGGAGAAATATGAAAAAGTATGCCATGCTCGCTGTGCTTGCAGCGACGGTGCTCGCCTCGTGTCCAGCTTTTGCTGAGACCGTAAAAGTTCTTTCGATCGAGCCCAATGTCAAGGAAGGGCGTGATTTTTACGCCGCGGCGATCGAGAAATTCGAGAAAGCCAATCCGGACATCAAGATCCAGTTCGATTATCTCGACGACACCTCTTTCAAGTCCAAGCTGCCCACGCTGCTTCAGTCGGCGGCCCGGCCGGATATCTTCTTCACCTGGACCGGTGGCGTTTTCCACGAACAGGCCGACGCAGGCGTCCTCAAGGACATCTCCGGCGACGTGGATCCGAAGGCGCTCGAAACCTTTGCCCCCGGCGGCATCAAAGCGCTGACCTACAAGGACAAGCTATACGGCCTTCCCATGTACGCGGGCGTCGTCGTGCTGTTCTACAACAAGGAACTGACCGACAAGGCTGGTGTCGATCCCAAGACCATCAAGACGTGGGATGATTTCCTTGCCGCCGTGAAGACGGTCAAGGAAGCCGGGATCACGCCGATCGTGGTCGGCGGCAAGTCCAAGTGGCCCCTCCAGCACTATTATGGCTACCTCGCCACGCGTATCGCCGGTACCGATGGCATTGCCGCCGCTGCCGTCGGCGAGAACGACGGGCTTGCCGGGCCGGACTTCATCAAGGCGGGCGAAGAGTTCAAGAGGCTGGCCGATCTCCAGCCCTTCCAGCCCGGCTTCATGGATACCGACAACTCCAAGGCCGGCGGCCTGTTTGGCGACGGCCGCGGCGCCTTCATCCTGTCGGGCAACTACATGATCGGTGCCCAGAAGCGCAATTCCACGTCCGGCACGGGGATCAGCGACGAAAACCTCGGCTTCATTCCCTTCCCGGTCGTCGAGGGTGGCAAGGGCGATCCGGCAGACACGTTCGGCGGCATCAACGGTTGGCTGGTCTCCCAGAATGCGACGCCGGCAGCTGCCAAATTTCTGGAAAGCCTGATGAATCTCGATAACCAGACCGTCAGCGCCAGCATGGACCTCTGGCTGCCGATCGTGAAGGGCGCGGACGCCGGCATAAAGAACGCCAACGTCAAGGCGATCGCCAACCTGCTCGCCTCAGCCCCGCACCATCAGCTCTATCTCGACCAGGAGCTTGGCGCCAACGTCGGCGCGGCTATGAACGATGCTTCGGCTCAGCTGGCCACCGGCGACATCTCGCCTGAGGAAGCGGCGCAGATGGTCGAGGAAGCGAACGAGATGCGCTGACCGGCGCCTGAAACGCTCATTCCGGGTGGTGGCACTCGCCAGCCATCCGGAATGGCTCCGACTGTTCCTGCCGGGCCGGCAGCCGTGCTTGGCTCCCCCGATCCCCTGGGCATCGATGGTCGCCTCCCCCGTCTCCGAGGCTGCCTACCAAGAGACCTGTTTCATGACCCTCACAACACCCGCGGTGCCACCGGTCGCGCGACGGCGACCGAGCGGCTTTGCCCGCATGCGCACGGACGGCAGCCTCACCGCCCTGATCCTCTTTCTGCCTCCGGCCCTGCTCCTGTTCACCCTGTTCGTGATCTGGCCGATCTTCAGCGCGGTGGATCTCAGCTTCTACAAGTGGAACGGCTATGGCGATGTCACCAATTTCGTTGGCTTGAAGAACTACGAAATCCTGGTGAAGAACTCCATCTTCCACCAGTCGTTGTTCAACTCGCTCAAGCTGCTGCTGGCATCGATCTTTCTGCAGATTCCGTTGGCCCTGATGCTCGCCTTGCTCCTTTACCGCAAGACGTCCGCCAACACGGCGTTCAGGTTGATCTTCTTTGCGCCCTACATCCTGGCCGAAATCGCCACGGGCTTGATCTGGAGCTTCATCTTCGACGGTGACTATGGCATCTCGGCAATGGTCGCCAACAAGCTTGGCACCGAGCCCTTCTACATCCTTGCTGACAAGCAGTGGGCCTTCTGGACGATCATCATCGTGGTGGTGTGGAAGTACTTCGGCTATCACATGATGATCTTCATCGCCGCCTTGCAGGCGGTGCCGTCAGACCTTGTCGAAGCGGCGGAGATCGATGGAGCCAGTTCGCTGAAGACGATCTGGTACGTCAAACTGCCCATGATCATGCACGCCATCAAGCTCAGCGTGCTGTTTGCCATCACCGGCGCCCTC